>NZ_JBEZDR010000011.1:0-437961 GCF_040648415.1 Nonomuraea sp. NPDC049141 | reverse complement strand
CGCCGGGCCGACGGGCCGTACCGAGGCGCGGGGGTCGGGTTCGAACTCGCCGCGCAGCAGGTCGAGTTCGCTGACCACACCGACGAGCCGGTCGGTGTCGTCCACGACGGGGGCGGCGGTGATGTCATGGCCGTGCAGCGTCCGGATGGCCTGCCGTACCGGGTCGGTGCGGCGGACGGTGATGGGCGGGCTGCTCATGACCTCGCGCACGAGCATGGCTATCGGGCCTCCCACGTGGAGTCGTCGTGCTTCCAGGTGAGCTCGTCGATGACGTCGACCACACCGTCGACCCGGCCGGCCATCCGTACGGCGATCGCGGTCTCGGTCTTGCGGTCCATCTGGCCGCTCAAGGTCACCACACCCTGGCGAACCTGGACGGTGACGCCGGAGGTGTCCACCCACAGCCCCCGGTCGAGGACGTCCTCGCGCACCTCGGCGGCGATGTCGTCGTCGCCGCGCAGGAACACCTTGATCAGGTCGCGGCGGCTCACGATGCCCGCCAGATGGCCGTCCGCATCGACGACCGCGAGCCGCTTGACGTCGTGAGCGTCCATCAGCCGGGCGGCCGAGACGGCCGAGGCCTCGGGCGAGACGGTGATCGGCGGGCTCGTCATCAGCTCACCCGCGGTGTCACCAGTGGCCTTCTTCCCGCCTTTGGGGTGACGCAGCCGGGCGCGCAGCGGCGGCCGGTAGCCCTCACGGTAGAACTGCTCGCGGAACTCCTCCTTACGCAGCAGGTCGGCCTCCGACACCATGCCGACGACGTGGCCGCCCTCGTCGACCACCGGGACGGCGCTGATGCCGCCGGCGATCAAGGTCTCGGCGATGTCCTTGAACGGGGTCTTCGCGGTAACCGTGACGACCTTGGCGGTCATCACGTCGGCGACGGTCCTGCGCTTCACGGGTCAGCCCTTCTCGTCTGCTGCTGTCGTACCTTCATCACAGCCCCGCAGCCGGGCGCCTGGTAGGGCCGGAAGTCCCGAACGGGGTGGTCGTTGGTCAGCGCAGGCGGAGCAGCAGACAGTTGCCGGCCGAGCCGCTCCCCTCATTCCCGCCGATCCGCCCGCAAGCGTGCCGAGAGCGCCGCGGCCTGGGTACGGCGCTGCATGTCGAGCTTGGACAGCAGGTTGGACACGTAGTTCTTGACCGTCTTCTCGGCCAGGAACATGCGCTCGCCGATCTGCCGGTTGGTCAGCCCTTCACCGATCAGGTCCAGGATGTGCCGCTCCTGCTCCGACAGCGCCGCCAGCGGGTCCTTCCTGGCGGCGTGCTCCCGTAGCCGCTGCAGCATCGCCGCCGTGGTCTGCGGATCGAGCAGCGACTGCCCCGAGGCGACCGTACGCACGGCGCCCACCAGGTCGGAGCCGTGGATCTGCTTGAGCACGTACCCGGACGCGCCCGCCATCACCGCGTCGAACAACGCGTCGTCGTCGGCGAAGGACGTCAGCATCAGGCACGCCAGCTCCGGCAGCCTGGAGCGGGCCTCGCGGCACACGTCCACGCCATTGCCGTCGGGCAGCCGCACGTCCAGCACCGCCACGTCCGGCTTGAGCGCCGGAATGCGGGCGATCGCCGACTCCGCCGTCCCGGCCTCGCCGATCACCTCGATGTCCTCTTCGGAGCCCAGCAGGGCGGCCACGCCCCGCCGTACCACCTCATGGTCGTCGACGAGAAACACACGAATCATGCTTTGACGCTAACCGGCTGCGGCCAGCACAGAAAAGGGGCGAAAGTCCCTAAGCGGATTCGCCGGTCCAGCCGCCGCGGGCGAAGTCAGGAGCTCGGCGGCTGCGGGATGGTGCGTCAGGTGGCCGGGTCGCGCTGATCGCCGGGGGTGTCGAGCAGGGCGTTCGCCGAGCGGTGGATCTTCCTCAGCGCGCTGAGGAGATGTTCGCGTTCGGTCTCGGTGAGGTCGGCGGTGACCTTCTCTTCGAGGAACTGCCGTTCCTTCTCGATGGGTGCTTGCAGGGCGCGCCCGGCGTCGGTGAGCCACAGCCGGACCAGACGGTTGTCCCGGTCGTCGCGGCGCCTGGTGAGCAGGCCGGCCGCGGTCATCCGGGTGGCCGCCTTGACCACGTTGGGGGTGGTGACGTTCAGTGCGGCGGCGACCTCGCCCGGGGTGCGGCCGTCCTGCCGCCACAGCACCGCGAGCAGGTGATCTTGTCCCAGGTGCAGCCCATGGCGCCGCACAGCCGCGTCGGCCGCCGCCCGCAGCACCTTCGACGCCTTGCTGTGCATGTCCAGGAATTCGGGCACGTCGAGGCCTCCGGTGATGTCGCGAACGCAGCATGGTGCGATTGACAGCAAATCGTGAACCGGTTAGCGTTCTCCTCGATCACTAACCGGTACACGATCTAGGGGTCCTCATGATACTGGTCACCGGCGCCACTGGGAATGTCGGCCGCGAGCTCGTCCGCCAGCTGGACGAGACCGGCGCTCCCTTCCGCATCCTGATCCGCGACCCGGCCCGCGCCGCCTCATTGCCCGAGCGGGCCGAACGGGTCGTGGCGGACCTGAACGACCCGGCGACGCTGCCGCCCGCCTTCGCCGGAGTCGACCGGCTGTTCCTGCTCACCCCCGGCATCGGCCTCGACCACACCTGGCACGCCGTCGCCGCCGCCCAGTCCGCGGGGGTGCGCCACATCGTGCACCTGTCCTCGTTCAACGTTCTCGGCGACCCCATGCCCGCCATGGGTCGCTGGCACCACGAACGCGAGCAGGCCATCCGAGCGTCCGGCGTCCCGGCTACCTTCCTGCGACCCGGCGGCTTCATGACCAACGCCTTCGACTGGCTGCCCACCATCCGCCAGGCGGGCTATGTCCTCGATCCGGTCGGCCCCGGCCGATACGCGCCGATCGATCCCGCTGACATCGCCGCCGTCGCCGCCCTGGCTCTTTCCGAGGACGGCCACGCGGGCCAGGAATACGTCGTCACCGGCGAGGAGCTGTTCACCATCGCCGAACAGGTCAAGATCCTCGCTGCGGCGGCCGGCCGGGATCTCGCGATCCGGGAGGTGACCACCGCGGAGGAGGCCGTCGCCTCCCGATTCCCCAACGGGGCACCCCCGGCGCTGGCCGAGGCCATCATCGAGGGGTTCCACCTCATGCGGGCCGACACCGCCGGGTTCCGTACCGACACCGTGGAGCGCCTGCTCCAGCGCAAGCCCCGCACCTTCGCCGCCTGGTGCGCACGCAACGCCGACGCCTTCCGGACCACCGGCTACGGGGGCGAACGGGGATAGGGTGCCTCAGTCGCCAGGAGCCAGGCTGGCCGAGGTGTGGTGAAGGTTCTCCACGGCTCGGACGAGTGAGAGGTTCGCGGCGGTCAGCGTGCGGACCAGCTCCTCCAGCTTGTCAACCCGCCTCTTCAGCGACAGCAACTCGACGTCGAGCACCGACGACTCCATGATCATTCGCCCGCCGATCATGATCGACTCACCTCCAAGAAAACAGTTCAAGCACATGGTGGGTGTCCGCGGAGGCCGCGCGACAGCGACGAACGTCCCCGGTCGGCAGGACCAAAGACACTGACCGCGCAGGACCGGTGGGCGGATGTTCCGGCGCTGGCGGTGCTGTTCTACGGGGGCTTCGGCTCACGCGCGCCCGGCGGAACAGGGCCGATCGCCTTTGAGGGGAGGGACTTCGGCCTCTAGGGCGGGGGCAGGCCCAGGCGTGTCCTGAAGGTGTGGGAATCGGAACCACACAAGGAGGCTGTGATGGACCTGCCAGAACGTAGGGACATCAGAGGACTACGTCGCCGACGGCCGGTACGTGCTGCGCGCTGAGCTGCCCGGGATCGACCCCGACAAGGATGGGTGACGGCACCGCCCGCCGTCTGGGAGGAGGCAACTGCCATGAACCACATCGTCCTCGGCTATGACGGCTCGGACTTCTCCGTACAGGCCCTGGACTGGGCGCTGGACGAGGCCGAGCTCAGAAAGCTTCCGCTGACCATCGCCCACGCCTGGCAGTGGCCGTACGGCGAAGCCGACGAGGAGGCCAAGGACCATCTGCGTAAGGCAGCCGATCACGTGCTGTGGCACGGCGCCGACTGCGCCCGCTCGACCAGCTCGGTCCTCGGCATCGAGACTGACCTGCACGAGGGCCCGGCGGCACAGCGGCTCGTCGAACTGTCCAGCGGCGCCGCCCTTGTCGTGGTCGGCTCGCGAGGGCTGCACGGGTTGCCCGGGGCCCTCGTGGGGTCGGTGGCCCGATATGTTGCCGCGCATGCCGAGTGCCCGGTGATCGTGGTACGCGGACCAGGGCCGCTGCCCGCCCTCGCGCATCCAGGGCCGATCGTGGTCGCCGACAAGGAGCCGACCGCCTCAGTCCTGGAGTTCGCCGCCGATGAGGCGGACATGCGCCGGCTCGCCCTGGTTACCACCGCCGAGCCCGAGGCCTGGCAGGAGAGCCATCCGAGCGTCGTCCCCATGGTTCAGGAGGGGCACAAGACGCCGACGCTCATCGTGGCGGGTCGCAAGCGGGCCGACCACCTCGGAACGATCGCCCCGCTCCTCCAGCACGCCCCGTCCCCGGTCGCCGTAGTGGGAGCCTTGGACTTCTCCTGCGGCCGGCCCGGGCGGCTTCCGAAAGCCGTCTGTACCTGGGTCTCACTCTTCCAGGCGGTTCAGTGCCTGCATGGCCTCGTACTCAATGCGTGAAAGATCGCTGAGCATGGTGCCTGCCTGCACGAGGCACTGCGGATCGCCCGATTCACCGGCCTTTGTGATCAGTGCTGCGGCTGCCGTCCACAGGCTGGCTGCCTCGCCGTACAGTTCGTGGCCGGTGCGCAGGTGGCTGCTGTCGAGCAGCTCGATGCATTCGGCGAGGAAGTCGCGGTAGAGGTTGCGGAACAGGGCGCCGCCGGTGCCGGCCTTCTCCATCAGGAGGGCGGCCTGCGGCAGGTCCCGTCGCGGGTTGTCAGTGCGCTGGAGCCAGGTGCGTACCAGCTTGGCGGCCTTGTCGATACCTCGGTGGCCGAGGTTGGCGATGGGCGGGTTGAGGAAGGCCTCGGCGCAGGCGGTGATGGCGGGAATGATCCGGCTCCGTGGGTCGGGCAGGTTCCTCGGAACGGTGAGGGTGAAGGAGCGGTGCTTGGCGGTCATCGGGCCGCGCGCGGCCCGGGCCTGGGCGAGGCTGGCCAGGCTGGTGGATACCGCTCCGCCTTGCTGGTCGGTGTCCACCAGGTGGGCGTCGTGGTCGTCATAGCCGTACATAGCGACGAAATGACCGCCGAAGTGCACCTTCGACCCGAAGTAGTCCAGGTAGTAGCTGTCGAGTTGCAGTCCGACGGGGTGGCCGGCGTCGATGGGGGCTACTGCGTTCTCCCATGCCTTGCGGGGCGAGCTGGTTTCCTGGACCAGGAGTTCCAGCTTGAGGCTGGTGGCCAGGTTTCTGGTGAGGTCGAAAGGCTTGACCCGTCCGCCGAGGAAGGGGAAGTCCATGTTCTTGCTGTCCCAGTAGATGAAGGACAGGCCAGAGCCGAGGCCGAAGAGCATGGGCTCGGACAGATCGAGCCCTTGGTGCCGCAGCAGCACTCCCAGCGTTGTCGTCTCGCAGTGCTGCGTACCGCGGACATCGATGTCTGGTGCCGTGGTCATGCCATGCTCTCCTGAACGGGGAGGATCATCCGGGTCATCTGCACGCCATCATGGTGGACTCTCCCACTGTGGGAGAGTCCAACCCCGTACCTCGGCGTCCGTTCAGGGGCAGGCCGAGCGTATGTGCGACCAGGCCCCGCCGGGCCCTGGGAACTGGCGATTTCCCTGAAGGCACGTGACCCTCTCATGGGGATCGAGCGCGTCCTGTGGCTCTAGCGTCGATCTATGAAGCTCGATGTGGTGCTGCCCTGCCTGAACGAGGAGGCGGCCCTGCCCTGGGTGCTCGGGCGTATGCCGGACGGCTTCCATCCGATCGTGGTCGACAACGGCTCGACCGATGGATCCGCCCGGGTCGCCGCCAAGCTCGGTGCCACGGTGGTGATCGAGCCGCGGCGCGGGTTCGGTGCCGCCTGCCATGCCGGGCTGATGGCCGCGACCACGGATGTGGTCTGCTTCATGGACGCCGACGCGTCACTGGACCCCGGACAGTTGCCGCTGGTGGCGGGGCCTGTCCTGGGCGGTGAGGCGGAGTTGGTCCTCGGCCGTCGCATTCTCGGCCCCGGAGTGTCGTGGCCGACGCATGCCCGGATCGGCAACGCCCTGCTGGCCAGGAGGTTGCGCCGCCGGACCGGCGCCCTCCTGCACGATCTCGGGCCGATGCGGGCGTGCCGGCGCGCCGACCTGCTGGCGCTGAGACTGGCCGACCGGCGCGGCGGCTATCCCCTGGAGATGGTCCTGCGCGCGGCCTCCGCGGGCTGGCGGATAGGCGAGGTCGAGGTGAACCACCTGGCCCGGGCAGGCCGGTCGAAGATGACCGGCACCGTGCGCGGCACGCTGCGGGCCATCGGCGACATGCGCCGCGTCCAGGTGGGCTGAGAGAGAGCCGGCTCAACGGAATGCGGCCAGCGCGACCGGCTGCCACTTCCGCCATGTGGCCAGCCGTTCCTCGTACTCGGCCGCGACAGGCTCGTACGACTTGCCGAAGAAGACCCGGGCCGGTGGGTCGTCGGTGTCGGCCAACTCCAGGATCGGCCCGCGCGTCGCCTTCGGGTCGCCGAGCTCCCACCTGATTTCGGTGGCCGCACGGACCTCGGCGTAGGCCGGGTGCTCGGCGCTGGCGCGGACGCTGCCGCCGCCGAAGTCGGTCGAGTACGGGCCGGGCTCCAGGCAGATGACGTCGATGCCGAAGGGCGTGACCTCCTTGCGGAGCGACTCCGACAGCCCCTCCACCGCCCACTTCGACGCGTGGACGCGAGCTACTACGAACTGGAACGCCTGATCGCCGCCGCCATCGGCGAGGACCTGGGCCTGCCGCCCACCGCGCTGGCCCCGCGCCTGACCGCGTACACCGTCGTGGGCGGCCTGCGCGAGCTGTACATGACCCACGAGGCCCACCACCGCGACATCGCTACCGAGGAACTCCTTCCCCTGGTCGACCGCGTACTCGACGTCGCCCGCGCGGGCCTGGCCGAGCTCGCGGCTCGACGCGGCCCCTGACGCGAATGGTCACCTCAGCCGGGCTTCGATGGCGTCCAGCAGCGCGGCCAGGCCGAACTCGAACTCCTCGTGGCTGCCCATGCGGGACAGCTCGTCGGCATGGGCGACCAGGATGGGGTACCGGTCAGGGTCCAAGCCCTCGTAGAGTCTGCGGCGCAGCCGTTGCTCCACCGGGCTCGCGGTGTCCACGCCCAGGTTGAACTGCACCGAGCCGACCACGAAGGTGGCGAACGCCGACGCCGTCGCGTAGGCCTCCCGGACGCTCAGCCCGATGTCGATGAACTGCCCGAGCGAGTGCTCCATCCCGCTCAGAGAGTTCGGGCTCAGGCGTTCGGTGCCGCGCAGGAACGGGACCAGCCCCGGGTGCGCGAGCAGGAAATCGCGGAACGAGTGCGCCTGCCATTCCACGGACTGCCGCCAGCCCAGATCCTCCGGCGGCGGATGCAGGCCCTGCCCCACGGCCCGATCCATGGCGAGGACCATGAGTTCGTCCCGGCTGGTGACGTGCCGATACAGCGACGCCTGACTGCACCGGAGCTGCTGGGCGAGACGGCGCATGGTCAGCGCCTCCGCGCCTTCGGTGTCCAGCACGGACAGCGCGGTGTCGGCGATCAGATCGAGTGACAGCATCCGCCGACGCCGCGGGCGATCGTCGGCGTTCTCGGTCCGGGCCAGCCACCAGGCTGCCGTGCCTGCCCGGATCGGCGTGGCGTCATTCATGCGTACCTATCCCTTGACTACGGCGCACTGCCCCAGGCAGTCCATGACACCTACTACTTGAGGAAGGGCCGATGGAAATCAGCGCAGCCGTGGTCAGCTCGTTCGACCACCCGCCCCGCTACGAGTCGTACGATCTTCCCGCACCCGGCACCGAGGACGAGGTGGTCCTCGACGTGCTCGCGGTCGGGCTGCACCCTCGGGTGCGCACCGGAGCCTCCGGCCGGCACTACACCAGCACCGGCAAGCTGCCGATGGTCCCCGGCGTGGACGGCGTCGGCCGGCTCCCGGACGGCCGCCTGGTCTACTTCGTGGCCGACGACGAGCTGACCGGGCTGTCCACCCTGCTGCTCGACGAGGCCGAGCGCCGCAGGATGCGCCGCGGCCGTGAGGCGCGACAGCTCGACCTCGGATACCCCCAGTCACCGCTCAACGGCCCCGGCGACCTGTCCGGGTACCGGGCGCCCGACGCGCCGCTCACCGGCGCTGGTGAGCAGTCCGTGCGGCTGTTCCAGCTGCTGGCCGGTCCGCAGTGGACGCTGATCGGGTACGAGGTATCGGGCGCTCTGGAGCCGCGCGCCGGAGTGCGCATCCACACCACGGGAGTCCGCGGCGACATCGTGGACCGCGCCGGCCACCTGCGGGACGCGTACGACCTGTCACCCGGCGACTGGGTCCTGATCCGGCCGGACGGATACGTCGCCCTGGTCACCGCCGATCGCACCACCGTCGAATCCTACCTGGACCAGGCCGGGTTACACCGGCCGCAAAGCTGAGGGGAGGCGCCCCGATGTCCGTCGACTACACCGCACCGCACGGTGATACCCCGACGACGGATCAGGACCTGGTTCTGCACGGTCTGGATTCCGCGGCGCACTGCTCACTCCATCTTCGTGCGCTCCAAGCGCGGCCGCGGCTTCTGCGTCGTTACCCCGGCGGGGTTCGAGAAGTTCCTCGAGGAGCCCGGGCATGCCGACGCACCGGACCCGCGACCCGTCGGTCGAGGCGTTGCTGGCCGGCTCCCAGGCGATGGGTTCGTGGCGTCGCGACCACGCCGGCTGCCCGGCTGACGGCCGGAGCGGTCGAGCACAGTGTCCCCCGTGCGAGCTACCCGCAGGTGTCCACCGTGTGGTGACGATCGCGGGCCGCCGGATCCGTAGCGTTCGAGGCGGTCGCGGCGCTCCGGTCGCGGATCTGACGGAGGATTCTTCATGAGACTCGTGTGGCAGCTCCTGGCCGTCGCCGCGGTCGCCTTCATCGGCGGCCAGGGCGTCGCCGCGATGCGGGGGAACCCGTGGCTCACGCTCGCCCTCGGCGTCTTGACGGCCGTGCTCGCGGTGCTCGTCCACGGGTGGGTGGTGCGGCGGACCGAGCACCGCCCGGTCACGGAGGTGGCTCGGAAAGGCGCCGGGACCGCGATCACCCGGGGGGTGCTCATCGGCGTCGCGTTGTTCGGGGCCGTCACCGTGAACATCTACTTCCTCGGGTACGACAAGGTGCACGGCCCGGGCTCGCGTCTGTTCGGCTGCATGCTCGCCGCCGCCTACGTCGCCACCCGCAACCTGTGGGTGCGGATCGGCGTGCACGTCGGCCGGCGCGGCAATGTGGTGCCCCGCTGCCGGCACGCCGCCACTACACTCTCCCGGTGATCGCTTTGGCGCGGGTCCCGGAGCTGTGGCGCCGCATTGACGTCACGCTCCGATACCTTCTGGCCGGACTGCTGCTCTTTGCCGCATCGCTCATGCCGGCGTTCCAGACCTACGGGACGCAGCTCGGCGGCCTGCCCGCCCGCCCGTATGACGTGCTCGCCGTCGTGGCCGTCGCGCTGCAGTGCCTCCCGCTCGCCGGGCTGGGGCGGTGGCCGGTCAGCTGTCTCGCCCTGGTGTCGCTCGGCTTCGCCGTCGACCAGCTCCGCGGCTACCACTCGCTCGCGGGCACCGCGCTGGCCATCGCGCTGCTGGGCGTGGGCTACCGTCTGGAACGGCACCGGCGCGCCACGGCGCTGGCCTTCTCCGCAGCTTACGTGCCGCTGGCGGTCGCGCTTTTCCTGCTCGGTTCGGGCGCCGAATCGCCGGGTGGATTCGTGCTGTTCTACCTATGCCTGGTCCTCGCGTGGGGCATCGGGGCGTGGCTGCGCTCCGTCCGGGCCGCGGAGGCCGAACGCCGCCGTCGCGTCGCCGAGGACACCCGCGCCGCCGAACGTACCCGTATCGCCCGCGAGCTCCACGACGTCGTGACCCACCATGTGACGGCGATGGTCGTGCAGGCCGAGGCGGCCCGCTATCTGACCGCCGCGCCCGATCGCCTCGACCAGACCCTGACCGCCGTCACCGACACCGGCCGGCGGGCCATCACCGACCTGCGGCACCTGCTCGACCTGCTCAACCCCGACCACGGCACCGAGGCCAGAACGCCGCCCATCGGCAGACTGCTCACCCTCGTCGAGCAGACGCGTCAGGCCGGGCAGCCGGTGGACTTCACCGAGGAGGGCACGCCCGCGGAGTTGACTGGCAGCGCCGACCTCGTGGCCTACCGGGTCGTGCAGGAGGCCCTGACGAACGCCCTCAAGTACGCCCACGGCAGCCGTACCTCGGTGCGGGTGCGCCACGGCGAAAAGGAGATCACCGTGGAGGTCAGCACGGACGGTTCCGGCTCGAAGGCCGGGTCCCCCGGCGGGGGCGGGAAGGGCCTGGCCGGTCTCCGCGAACGGGTCGACGTTCTGGGCGGCGACTTCAGCGCGGATCGGCGGACGGGCGGCGGTTTCGTCGTGCGGGCGCGCATCCCCGCGGGAAGCCCGTCGTGACCGCGCCGATCCGCGTCCTGATCTGCGACGACCAGGCGCTGATCCGCACCGGGTTCGCAACGATCATCGACGCGCAGCCCGATCTTGAGGCGGTCGGCGAGTGCGGGGACGGGCAGGCCGCGGTCGACCTCGCCGGCCGGCTGCGCCCGGACGTGGTGGTGATGGACGTCCGCATGCCCGTGCTCGACGGCATCGAGGCGACCCGCCTCCTGGCCGGTGCCGAGGTGGCGCAGCCCGTCAAGGTGCTCGTGGTGACGACGTTCAACCTGGACAAGTACGTGTACGAGGCGCTGCGCGCGGGGGCGAGCGGGTTCCTGCTCAAGGACGCCCCACCGGCGCAGCTGCTGAACGGCATCCGTACCGTCGCCTCCGGCGCCGCGCTGCTGGCACCCGAGGTGACGCGGCAGCTCGTCGGCAGGTACGCGGCGCGGATCCGTCCCGCCGAGGGCACACCGGACGACGTCGCCCTGACCCCGCGCGAACTGGAGGTGCTGCGCCTCATGGCCGACGGCAGGTCCAACAGCGAGATCGCCGCGACGCTGGTGATCAGCCAGGAGACCGTCAAGACGTACGTGTCGCGCATCCTCACCAAGCTCGACCTGCGGGACCGCGTGCAGGCGGTGGTCTACGCCTACCGCAGGGGCCTGGTGACCTGAGACGTCTCAGCCCATGCTCTGTCGATCGAGCTCGATGAGCGCGACGTGCCGCTCGGCGTCGCGGGAGTAGGGGCCGCCGATGTACTTCGCGGCGATCCGGTCGACGATCTCCCAGGCGGCGTCGCCCTCGACCCACTCGACGACCCTGCCGTGGAGGATGACCGGCTGGAACGGGTTGTCGACCGGCGTCAGGGAGACCGCGACCCGCGGGTCGCGCCGCAGGTTGCGCGCCTTGAGGGTATGCGGGCCGGTGAGTATCACGACGTGGTCGCCCTCCGTGCCGATCCAGACGGGAACGGAGTGGGGAGCACCGTCGGGGAGGATGGTGGCGAGGTGGGCGATCGAGGTGCCGTCGAGAACGCGGCGGATGTCGGGGTTGAGCATCGGGATCATCTCCTGGGATGAAGTCTGTGCTGGGTGGGCTTGTAGGTGATGGGGGTCAGCGCTGGACCGCGTAGTGGAGATGGGTGACGCCCGGTGCCGGGACGGCTTCGACCAGGAGCAGGCGTACGTGCTCGGGCAGCGTCTGGAAGAAGGGGCGGCCGCCACCGAGCAGGATCGGCACCTGGTGGAGGATCACCTCGTCGACCAGCCCCGCCTTCAGGGCCTCGGTCGCGACGCCGCCGCCCATGAGGCCGACGTCCTTGCCATCGGCGGCCTCGCGCGCCGCCGCGACGGCGTCCTCGATGCCGGTGGTGACCAGGGTCTGCCGCTCGGTCATCTCCGGCGCCGCCCGATGGCTGAGCACGAACAGCCGGGCCTTCGGGTGTGGGCTGCCGCCTCCGAAGTGGTCGGAGTCCTCATAGGTGTTGCGCCCCGCCACGATCGCACCCACGCGTCCGGCGAGGGCGTCGAAGACGCGGGCACTGGGCTCGCTCAGCCGGAACCCGTCGAACACCTGACTGGGCGTGTCGCCATCGAAGTACCAGTCGAACAGCATCGTTCCGTCGCCCAGCCCGCGCCCGGCGCCCGGGTCGCGACCGGTGAGGTAACCGTCGACCGACACCGCGTGGGCGCTGATGACCTTGCTCATCCACGTGATCCTTTCGGAGTTCCTTGAGGAGACTCCGTTACCGTAACACTGGAAGTTCCGTAAGGGAACCCCAATGGGTAGACTGGTCTCATGCAACGCACGAAGTTCGGGGACATGGCCTGCTCCATCGCGCGCACCCTCGACGTGATCGGAGAGCCGTGGTCGCCGCTGATCCTGCGTGACGTATGGGTGGGCCTGAGTCGCTTCGACCAGCTCCAGGCCGACCTCGGGATCTCGCGCAAGGTGCTGACCGAGCGGCTCAACCACCTCGTCGACCAGGGCGTCCTTGAGCGCCATCCGTACGACAACCGGCCGCGCTACGAGTACCGCCTGACGGAGAAGGGTGCCGAGCTCGTCGACCTGCTCATGGTCATGACCGGCTGGGGGGACAAGTGGCTCGCCGGCGAGGCCGGCCCGCCCGTGCTCTACCGCCATCACGCCTGCGGCGAGATCAGCCACGTCGACCTGCGCTGCGCCCACTGCGGCGAGCCGATGCACGCGAGCGACATCGACCCGCTACCAGGCCCAGGCGCAGCCGCGTGATCGAGAGGGCGTGAACCATGCAGATCATCAAAAAGCCCAGCTTGCCCACCGGGCTGTGCCGCAGGCTGTGGCGGCTCCCCATCCGGCTGTACCGGCCAATCTAGGGCTGGGCCCGCTGCTGGGGCGCCGGATCGTGCTGCTCGCCCACATCGGCCGCGTCTCCGGCCGGCGGCGCCAGGCTGTCGGCGAGGTCATCAACACGGAGAGCACGGCTACGTGGCCGCCTCCGGATTCGGGCCGAAGGCCGACTGGTACCAGAACATCATCAACTACCGCCGGTTGAAGTTGGTGGTTTGCTCTCGCGGTCCCGTCTGGGTGAGGGGAGGCCGGTAGCGTGTGGCTGGTTGATGGCAGCCCAGCCCGCTGCGCCGCGTGTGGCGATGTTGCGGGCCGCGATGTGGTCGGCGTGCCCAGCGAGGCCGCACCGGGTGCAGACGAACCGGCCCCGCGCCGGCCGATTCGCCCTGCTGACGTTTCCGCACTCCGGACACGCCTGCGAGGTATACGCGGGGTCGACCAGGAGGAAGGCGACTCCGGCGCGGGCGGCCTTGTAGCGGGTGAAGGCGGTCTGCTGGGCGAAGGCCCAGGTGTGCAGGGTGCGTCGCTGGAGCCGGTGAGCCCTGACCCGGCCGCGGATACCCTGCAGATCCTCCAGGGCGACACCACGGCCGGTGCGTTCGGCTTCACGCACCACAAACGTACTGATCTGATGGTTGAGGTCGGTCATCATCCGGTGCTCACGCCCGGACAAGCGGCGCAGCACCCGCCGAGCCGCCGGGGTGCCCTTCTTCTGCAGGCGGCGGCGCCGCTCGCGCAGGGTGCGGACGTGGCCGTTGCCGCCGATCGGCCCGGCCAGGGCGGGGCCGGGCAGCACCGCGCCGTCGCAGGTGACCGCCAGATTCGCCACGCCCTGATCCACCCCGACGAAGCCACCGACCGGCTCACGCACCGTCGGCTTGGGGAGAGTGAGGGTGACCTGGAGCAGCCACACCCCGCGCCGGCAGATCAGATCGGCCTCACCGAGCGGCAGCGTGTCGATGGCTTTGAGGTCTTCCGGCCGACCCGCATAGGGGACGGTGACGCGGCCGGTGGGAGTCCACAGCCACACCGTGCGGACGTCACGATTCCAGCTGATCAGCCGGGCGTCGTAGGGGACGGCGCCGTGCGGCCGGAAGATGTGACCCCGTTTCTTGCTGGCGCGCCGGTTGGCGTAGGCACCGGCGACCCGGGCGATCGCCCGCACCGCCGCCTGCGCACCCAGCCCGGCCACCTGCGCCCGCACCGCGTAATAGGCCAGCCAGGTGCAGCTCCACCACAGTGAACGTACGGTACTGCCAGGCCAGCCGGGACACGACGGTGGCCGCCTCATTACACAACAGCACGGCTGCGGCCAGCGCGTTGGCTTGGGCCGGGGCGGGTGTGAGCCGCAGTTGCACGACGCTGGGCAGGCCGTGGCGTTTGGTGGCGGAGCGGCGGATTGCCATCAAGCGTACCTCCTGTCACAGCGTCCTCACCCACCGCACGCATTACCGAGTGTGACCAAGGCTTTCCATACTGTTTTTGAAGAGGGGTGGCGCTTCCTCCCGACCCTGAAAGGACCAGGTCTCCGCACACAATTCAGGAAAACCCCGACGTCACCATCCAGACCGCTCGCCCAGACCCTCCAGGTGACCGCCACCCCGCTCCCCGCCGACGAAGGCGCGGAAATCATTGTTCGGTACGCGCCCCGTCACCCGGCAGCCGCCCGCCAGCCGTACAAGATCATGGGCTTCGAGTCAACGGCAGCGTGGATCCCAGAGACGAGACCTGACACAGTCCCGTCTCGGCAGCGAAGAGCGCAGGTGCTGGTGACGGCGGTGCCGGGGATGTGGTGGCCAGGGGCGCCTGGGCGGTCGACTGCGTGGCGGCACGGTGATCACGCGCATCGGTCCTCGGGGAGCCGGAACAGTCAAGCACGAGCGTCAGAAGAGCGGCCATCGGCACACGGCAGCACATCTCCCGACAAGTCAGTTACCGGCCAGGTCACGCCGCTGGAAGGCGGCGACACCGGCCAGGACGAGCGCCATCGCGACGGCGGTCAACCAGAGCAGCGGCGCCGCGCTCACCTCGCCGCCGGGCACCTGGGGGAGGTGGGCGAAGGGCGACAGGTTCCTGATCCAGTCATCGAGCTGGAGCAGCTCGCCGAGCTGGCCGAGCAGGGCGAAGGCCACCAGAGCCGCCCAGGCCAGGGCGGTGAGCCGGGGCAGTAGGCCGAACAACAGCATCGCGATCCCGGCCAGCACCCACGCCGCGGGCACCTGGACCCAGGCCGCGCCCAGCAGCCGGGGGACCTGCTCGCCGACCTCGCCCGTTCGCACGCCGTGAGCCAGCCCGGCCGCCAGGCCGCCGGCCGTGATGACGAGCGGAGTGCCGCCCACAGCGATGACCAGGTGGCTGAGCGTCCACCGCCAGCGGGGCACGGCCGCCGCCAGCACGGGCTCGGCGCGTGCGCCGGCCTCTTCGCCCTGCAACCGCAGCGTGGCCTGTACGGCGAAACCGCCCACGGCCAGGCCGAGCAGCCCCATCACGGCGGCCAGGAAGGTGTCCACCAGCGCCCCCGCGCCGCCGAGCCGCTGCAGGATCGCGGCGAGCTGAGGGTTGTCGTTGACGATGTCGCCCACGCTCTGGGCCAGCGAGCCGAACATGGCTCCGGCGATCGCGAACCCGATCATCCAGCCCAGCAGCCCGCCCCGCTGCAACCGCCACGCCAGCGCCGCCGCACCGGCCAGGCTCGGCGCGGCGTCCGACGGGCCCAGCCGGGGCGGCAACAGTCCGGCGCCCACATCTCGCCGCCTGGCCAGTAGCGCGGCCAGCCTGACCAGGATGAGTCCGGCCAGCGCCAGCAGGCCGGCCACCCACCAGCGTTCGCCGGCGAAAGCTCGTACCCGCTGAGCCCAGCCCAACGGCGACAGCCACGCCAGCGCCTCGACACCGGCGGCGTCACCCGAAGCCCGCAGCAGGTAGGCCAGGCCGAGCACCGAGACGGCCAGGCCGTTGGCGGTGCGGGCGTGCTCGGTCACCTGCGCGGCCACCACGGCGATGCCGGTGAACACCCACCCGGTCCCGCCCACCGCGAGCCCGAACCCGAGCGCGCCCGAGCCGGGAAGTCCCTGGCCGGTCAGCGCCACGGTGAGGAGGAGCGCGAGGAGGAGGTTGGCGCCACCTGCCACGATCACCGCGGCCGCCGGGATCGCGTGGCGGCCGACCGCGCAGGCCCCGATCAGCTCGGCGCGGCCGGTTTCCTCCTCCGTGCGGGTGTGCCTGGTCACCACCATGATGCTCATCAAGGCGGCCAGGCTGGTGGCGAGGGTGGTCGCACGCCAGGCGGTCAGACCACCCACCGATGTCGCGTCGAAGACCGGGCCGGTGAGCGCCTGCAGCGCGGGGGTCGAGCCGATGGTGACGCCCAGGGCGTGACGTTGTGCCATGCCGGGGTAGAGCTCGCCGATCGCCGAGGCGGTGGCCGCGATGGCACCTGTGATCACCACGATCCAGACCGGCAGGAGCAGGCGGTCACGGCGCAACGCCAGCCGTACCAGCGCGAACGTGCCCGTCATGACGTGCTCTGATAGTGCCGCAGGAACAGCTCTTCCAGGGTGGGCGGTTGGCAGGTGAGGCTGCGTACGCCCGCGTCGGTGAGCAGTCGCAGCGCGCCGCCGAGCCGGGCCGCCTCGACCTCGAAGCGCACGCGGGAGCCGCTGACGGCCAGCTCGTGCACGCCCGCCAGCTCGGCCAGGCCGTCGGGGATCCGGTCGAGCTCGGCGGTGATGGAGCTGCGGGTCAGGTGGCGTAACTGCGCCAGGGTGCCGCTCTCGACGGCTCGGCCGTCGCGGACGATGGTGACCCGGTCGCACAGGGCCTCGACCTCGGACAAGATGTGGCTGGACAGCAGCACCGTACGGCCGTTGCCGCGCTCCTCGGTGACGCACTGGCGGAAGGCGGCCTCCATCAGCGGGTCGAGCCCGGCGGTCGGCTCGTCCAGCAGCAGTAGTTCCACATCGGAGGCCAGGGCCGCGACGAGGGCCACCTTCTGCCGGTTGCCTTTGGAGTAGGCGCGGCCCTTCTTGGTCGGGTCGAGGTCGAAGAGCTCCAGCAGCGCCTTCTTGCGCCGCTGGTCGAGCCCGCCGCGCAGGCGCCCGAGCAGGTCGATGGCCTCGCCGCCGGACAGCGTCGGCCAGAGCACGACGTCGCCGGGTACGTAGGCCAGGCGCCGGTGCAGCTCGACCGCGTCGCGCCATGGGTTGCCACCGAGGAGTTCGGCGTGGCCGGAGCCGGCCCGCAGCAGGCCGAGCAGGATGCGCAGGGTGGTGGTCTTGCCCGCGCCGTTCGGGCCGAGGAAGCCGTGGACCTCGCCCGTGTCCACGGTGAGGTCGAGCCCGTCCAGGGCGCGCACGCGCCCGAAGGACTTGGTCAGCCCGCTGATGAGGATGGCAGGTTCGCCCCGCATGGGCGCCTCCTTGAAGCCGGTCCGATATGACGTTGCCGACCAGGCTTCCCGGCGCTCCAGGATCGACGGTAACAGCACCGACCCCTCCACACCAGACCCACCAAACTGGCGCGAGCCGAGGGTTTCTGCCGAACCGGGACCAAAGACTCGGCGACGAGGGACGTTCGCCCCATGCCGCTCATGTCGCCCGAAGAGCATCGTTGCGGGGGAGAGGTGAGAGGAGACCGCCATGTCCATCAAGGTCAGGGACGTCATGAGGAACGTCGCCATCGCGGTTCTGGAGGACGCGTCGTTCGCCGAGATCGTACGCACGATGCGGCGATACGCCGTCGGAGCGGTCAGCGTGGTCGACGCCGATTGCCGGCCTCTGGGGGTCGTCTCCGAAGACGATCTGCTGCTCAAGGAGGTGAACCCGGCACGGCACGGCGTCTCGATCTTCGAGAGCCGCAAGCGGCGCGAGGAGCACGAGAAGGCAGCCGCGGTCACCGCCACCGCCCTCATGAGCACGCCCGCGATCACCGTGACCCCGGGAGCCCCGGTACGCGACGCGGCGCGGTTGATGCACGAGAGGCGGATCAAGCAGCTGCCGGTGATCGACGCGGTCTCCGGGCGCATCATCGGCACCCTGCACCAGTCGGACGTGCTGCGTGTCTTCACCCGGTCCGCGGGTCAGTTGGAGAGCGAGGTCAAAGCGGTGCTCGGTGACCTGACACCGGTGTCCGTCAGCGTCTCCGGCGGAGTGGTGACGATCAGCGGCCGGGTGGCGCGCGGTTCCCAGGCCGCTCGGCTGGTGGAGGAGATCCGCCGGGTGGAGGGCGTGATCGACGTCGTCTCGGAGCTCACCTACGACAAAGACGACCTCCTCATCGTCCCGCCGCTCTTGTAGGCGCCGGGGTCCAGCCGTCCAGCCCGGGGTCGAGGCGGCCGTCACCGAGCGTCGTGGTGACGGCGGTCGTGCCCTGGGGCGCCGCAACCAGCGCGGCACCCCAAAACGATCAGACCGGCTCACATCCCCGGCGGAAACCAGGCTTGGAGGTTCTGAGGGTTGATCGGCACCGAGATATGTTCGTGCGTGATCAACCACTGGTCATTTGATCGTCGGCAACAAACGGTCGATCGTACCCATATCGCGCTCTGGAGCCCGTTCTTCCGCGTTCCGCGGTCCAGATGAAGCATGTGCGCGAACGCGACATCTGCGCTGGTCACAACGGTAAGGTCGTGCGTTTCCAGGCCAATGGGGCCGTCGTATTCATCGAACCACCGCACAAAGTTGCCACGGACTTCATCGGATCCCGCGAACTGGAGCGGGGGAACGACATCGTAATAAACGATGTCGGCAGAATAATGTGACATGAGTCGATCAATGTCCTTTGTCTGACAGGCAGCGACTCGGCTCTCCAAGAACGCCCTGACCTCGGCATCGTTCGTCGTCATCGCATCCTCCGTTCAAGAAATCTGACCGCGACCAGCTCACCTGGCGACGGCCCTCGTGGTCGGTGTTCCGTGCTGGATCAGGCGGCGCGGCCGGCCTTGAGCGCGGCCGCGGTGTCGACGACGCGGCGGGCCTGGTGACGGGCCGCCTGCAAGATCACCTCGCTGGGCGGGCCGTCGCCGACCACGTGGGAGGTGCCGTAGGGGTTGCCTGACTGGAACTGGATGGGGTTGGTGTAGCCGGGCGGCACGATGATGCCGCCCCAGTGGTAGAAGGTGTTGCCCAGCGCCAGGAGGGTGGATTCCTGTCCGCCGTGGGCGGTGTTGGAGGCGGTGAACGCCGAGTACACCTTGTCCGCGAGCTTGCCCTGGAACCACAGGGGACCGGTGGTGTCGATGAACGCCCTGAGCTGGTTGGCCGGGTTGCCGAACCGGGTGGGAGTGCCGAACAGCACCGCGTCGGCCCACTCCAGGTCGTCGTGGCCGGCCTCGGCGATGTCGGCGGTGTCCCGCAGGTGCCCGGCCCACTCCGCCCTGGCGTTGACCGCTTCCGGCGGGGCCGTTTCGGCGACCTTGCGCAGTCGGACGTCGGCGCCGGCCTTCTCCGCGCCCTCGGCGAGGGCTTCCGCCAAGGCATGCACGGTGCCTGTCGCACTGTAGTAAATGATCGCGACCTTCACGGGTTCCATGATCGGTTTCCTTCTTTCGCGTGCGGTTCGTCGGTACGACGACACAGCCGTGCGAAATGTGAGGCGACGCGCCGACCGGGTACCGCGCGCTCCCCGGCAAACGCGACAGGGAACCGCCGCCACCGTGCCCCTCGCCGTCGCGTCAGGACCTCGGAAGGTCAGGCGCGGCGATCAGGTGCAGATCCTTGACAGGGTGTTCAGTGACCGGCCCATGCGATGTCGTCAACTGCCAGAAACGGCTCGCCGGCCACGTTCGCGGGGGTCACTCCGGTGAACGCCACGACGTCCCGATGCAGGTGGGACTGGTCGGTGTAGCCGCCGTCGGCCGCGACCCTGGCCACGCCTTCACCCGCGACCAGGCGGTGGGCGGCATGGTCGAAGCGGACCAGCTTCACGGCGCGCTTGGGCGGCAGGCCGAGCTGCGACCGGAACCGGGACCACAGCCGCTTACGGCTCCATCCGACCTCGCCCGCGAGTCCGTCGACCCGGACCAGGCCGCGGTCGCCGACGATCCGGTCCCAGGCCCAAGCCACCTCCGGGTCTACCGGCGGCCCCGCCTCGTACCGGCGGGCGAGGAGCGCGTCCGTCAACGCGAAGCGGTCCTGCCACGACGAGACCTTGCCCAGCCGCTCACGGATCCGTGCCGCCTCCCGGCCCCACAGGTCGTCGAGGGCCACCACGGCACCGTCGAGGTCGGCGGGGGAGGCGCCCAGCACCGCGCGTGCGATCACCGGGGACAGACGCACCTGTACGCACTCGACATTCTCCCCCCGCGCCCAGACCGCGCCGCCGGCCCCGATCCCGGGCCCGGCGACGACACTTCCCCGCTGCTGCCGCCCGGCGGCATAGTCGACGACGGGCGAACCGGTGCCGAACTCCAGCAGCAGTGTCACGGCCGGATGCGGGACCATCCGAAGCGCGTCCAGGTCACGGACGCGGAACCCGGCCATGGTGACACCGGCCACCCGGCTGGGCCGCTGCGGGCGCGCGACATCCCACACAGCCCCACCGTGCACGAACGTTCGCACCGCCCCATGCTACGCCAGCCGACCGAGGGGAACATTTGTCCAATCCACCACCGCGCACCGGCGGCGACAGTGGGCTCATGACCATTTCTGACAGCGGACCGCACGTGAAAGACGCCACCGAGGGTACGACCCTGTCCCTGGACGACGGCGACATCTTCGTGTGCCAGGACGGCCCCCGCGACGCCCCCGCACTGCTGCTCATCCACGGGTCCGCGTCCTCGGCCCGCTCGTGGGACGCGCTGGTTCCGCTGCTGACCAGATCCCATCGCGTCATCCGGATCGACCTGCTCGGGCACGGCCGGTCGGCCAAACCGGCCGACCGTAGCTACGCGACCCCGGACCAGGGACACCGGGTCGGCGTGGCCCTGGACCGGCTCGGCGTCGAGCACGCGACGGTCGTCGGCCATTCCAGCGGCGGAGTGGTCGCCACCGCCCTCGCCGAACAGCGATCCGACCTCGTGACCGCGCTCGCGCTCATCAACACCGGACCCAGCCTGGGCGCCTTCATCCCCTCGGCGGCCGCCGCGATCGACCCCGCGCAGTGGCCGCCGACCGACGAGCAGCTCCGCCAGTTCGCGAGCACCGGTTTCAGCCGCGCGGGCTACCAGATCCCGCAGGAGCTCCTGGACGAGGTGCGCGCCATGACCTTCCACTCGCTCACCGCGACGATGCAGGCCACCGTCGGCTACCTTCAGGAGCAGGCGCTCCCGGATCGGCTGACGACCCTCGGCAAGCCGCTACTGGTGATCTTCGGCGAGGACGACCGCAGATGGCGATCCTCATCCGCCGCCGACTACCGCACCGTGCCGGGCGCGAACATCGAGTTGCTGCCCGGTCTCGGACACTCACCCATACTCGAGGATCCGCCGCGCACCGCCGAACTCCTCCTGGCCTTCGCCGCGATCCACGCCACCAGGTCGGCGGGACACCCGGCGGACGGCGGATGACGTCGGGCCGGCAGTACGTACCCCTCCCAAAACAGGTCCAGCGAACATCGCACAGGAGCCACCAGCTACGGCCCGACGGCGCCCAAGGGCGACTACCCGCCCCAGTACGCCCCGCTCTTCCCAGAAGTGGTGATCCCCGGCGAGGACTGCCTGAACCTCAACGTCTGGACACCCGACCCGGACACGACCGGGTTGCCGGTGCTGGTCTGGATTCACGGCGGCTCGTTCACCAACGGATCCGGGTCGGTCGGCGAGTACGACGGCAGCGCGTTCGCGCGTGACGGCGTCGTATGCGTGACCATCAACTACCGGCTGGCCGCCGATGGCTAGTCGCTGGCCGCCTACCGCGCCAACCGGCCGGGAGCCGGTCCGGGCGACCTGCTGGCCGCCGTCGTCACCGACTGGTTCTACGCCGTCCCGTCGATCCGGGTCGCCGAAGCCCGCGCTCGTCAGGGGACGGCGAACACCTGGACCTACCGGTTCGACCACCCCGATCCCGAGGAGAACAACCGGCTGGGCGCGTGCCATGGCGCGGAAGTGCCGTACGTGTTCGGCACCATCGGCCGCGATGACGTCCGGCCGCGCCTGGGCGCCGCGCCGTCGCAGGCCGTCTCCGACCAGGCGCACAAGGTGTGGGTGGACTTCATCACCCGCGGCGACCCGGGATGGCCGGCCTACGACACCAGCCGCCGCGCCACCGGCCTGATCTCCGATCACATCACCGTCGTCGACGACCCGGCGGCGGCCGAGCGCACCTGCTGGGACCGCATCCGGTAACGGTACGCTCGCCGCGACCAGGTCGTGTGAACGGAACCGCAGGCTCAGCGAAGCTCGCCGGTGATGATCCACAGGTGGCCGAAGGGGTCACGGATGCGGCCCGAGCGCTTGCCGTAGGGCCGGTTCTCGATCGGCACGACCACCTCGGCGCCGTGGGCGATCATGCGTTCGCCGACCGCGTCCGGGTCGTCCACCTCGATCTCGAGCAGGACCGCGGAGCCGCCGAGATCACTCGGTGAGAGCCACCCCCACGGTGACGGGCGCCGACGGGGTCTTGAACATCTGGGAACGACCCGCGCCCGGCAGAGTCAGCCAGCCGGTCGCTACTGACTCAAGAGCTCCGCCACCTCCGCCTGGCCGGCGGACTGGGCCCACTCCAGCGGCGTGGCATCGTAATCGTGATCGCGTAGTGACCGGTCAGCTCCCAGCTCCAACAGCGCTCGTACCATCGGCAGGTGACCTGCCCGCGCCGCCTTGTGCAACGCCGCCGACGGAAGGCGTGCGTTCACGTCGAAGCCCAGCGCGCAGGCCAGCCGTACAGCAGGCACCCGGCCGTACTCCGCGGCCTTGATGAGCAGGTCCCGCCGTTTTGTCAGCAGGCGCCGGACCAGTGTGCGGTCGCCGCTCATCAGGCGTTCGAGCTCCCCGCGATCCCCTCGCATGACAGCCGCTTCCACGACATCCAGCCCACGTAGCGTGCCGGAGGCTCCCGCGTCGGCCAGGATCCGCGCGACCTCCGTATGCCCGCCCAGCAATGCCAGCTCCAGGGCCGTGTGCCCGCCGAAGGACGGGTGCCCGTCGCCCTTGGCGTCGGCGGGCGCGCCGTGCGCGAGCAGGCACCGTATCCGGCTTGCCCGGCCACGCGACGCGGCGGTCAGCAGCGTGTTCTTCAGCATGCGGGCCGGAGAGTCCTGCACCTGGCCCAGCCTGGCCCGCCAAGGCCCGCCGTCCCCGCGGCCGAGCCCGAACTCGAGCAGCGACTCCAGATAGCCGGTGTCATCACCCAGGAGTCCGCGGTTGTACAGGGCCTTGCCGTCGTTGGCGTCCGCCCCCGCCCTCAGCAGCACCCGGGCCAGCTCCAGGTCCCGCGGGTGCGGCGGTTGCCCCAGCTCTCCTCCGCCCAGCGCCCCGGCCAACGCGGTGAACGGCGGCGCCAGCCCTTCAGGCAGGTAGCCGGCGTTCGGATCGGCGCCCGCCGTCAGCAGGACCAGCGCCGTCCCCACGGCGTCGGCCTGCGTCACCCGTGAATAGGTCAGGTACAGCAGCGGCTCCCAGCCGAACGGGCCGCCGTGTGCCCGGGCCGACGCGGGATCGGCCGCCACCGCGCGTGCCACCCCGGCGGCGTCGCCGACCGCCGCCATCGTCCACACCGACGCGTCGCCTGTCTGCGGATGGGCGGCCAGCAGCCGCGCCGCGGCCTCGGTGCTCGCGGGTGCGTGGTAGGTCAGGCAGGCCAGCCGCAAGAACTCAGTCGCGGAGTCGGCCGACGGGCCCACCTCGTGTGGCCGGCGCGCGAACTCGCCCACCATCGCCAAGTGCGCGCGCAGCTGCGGCCAGCTCGTGAAGCCGTACTTGCGGGCCACCACCAGTTGGGCGCCGGCCAACCGCAGTTCGGACAGCTCTCCTGGATACCACCCGCCCGCCGTCGCGAGCGCGCGGATCTCGCCCGTACGTACGCCGCGCAGCAGTTGCTTGGCCTCGTTCTTCAGGTGGTCGAGACTGGGGTTTTCGGGCAGACGGTTGGTCACGAAGACCTCCCTTTCGGATATGCCCGACGTCCGCATCTTCGGGCCGAAAAGGAGGAATGACGCAAGAAACGTACTGAGGATCGAGTGGGCTGAGCCCTTCCCGCGGACCGGTCGCGCCCCAAAACGCGAACCTGAGGGTAACCCAATCGCCGCCTGCTTTCAAAGGGTTCTAACCCCGCACGGCCAGGCATTCGGCGCGCAGCCACTCGGTGGGCGTACACCCGGCCATGGCCCGCCACTCCCGGGTGAGGTGCGCCTGATCGGCGAATCCCGGCCGAGCAGCTGAGCGGCCTCCTGCACTCGGGTGGTCCCGGACGGGGCCGCGAGCGTGGTCCGCAGTTTGTCGTGATTGGCCGGTTCGCGGTGCCGGGCCAGGCCGGTGAGCAGGGAGTGTTCGACGAGGGCGCGACGTTGCGGCCAGGACCGGCAGGCCGTCAGACGCTCGGGCAGGTCCGCCATCGCCGGGACGACGTCGGCGAGGTCGGCGATGTGCCCGGCCAGCGCCGACGCCGGGACTCCCAGCAGCGCGCCGGCACCCATCGGGCTGAGCGTCAACCACACGCCGCGCGTACACCCTTCTTGCCGCAGCTCAGCCGCGTTCAGATGGAGCCCGGCCACAACAGCCCGGAGCCGTCTGCGCGAGCCGGGCCGCCCGACCCACGCGATCTCGAGCGAGTCCTCCTCGGGGATCGTGATCGACACCGTGGAGGAGGGAAGCCCGCGATGAACGCCGGCCGAGCCGGGCCCAAGATCGTACGCATCCAGCCTCGCCACGAACGGCGCCAGGGCGGCGGACAGTTGATCGGCAGGCGCGCTCACCCTGTCACAGTATGGGGGCTGGGAGTGCTTGCGCAGGATGGTCACGACCGGGTCAGAGTGATCGCCAAGACCGGGCAGATCTGCTCGGCCTCACGAACATCATCGTGCGTTCGCGGGGCCGGGCTCTCGTTCAGCAGCACGACGATGCGCGGATCGCGGCCAATTGCCGCGAAACCGGCGCCTGCTCGCTGCGGCGGCTCAGCTCCGGCGGCGGATCGAACGGGCATCCCGCCGCACGGGCCATCGGGAACGACAAGGTGTCCGTCATGACATCTCCTTCGCATCGAACACGGTCACGGTGCGCGCTGATACAGAACGGCTACGGCTCGCCGCTCGCGCGGTGAAGGCGCCGACCGCGCAGATGATCGCGAATCCGAACAGCGTGTAGCGGGCCGAGTCGAGCATCGAGCGGCCGCCTAGGTTGACCAGGACGCCGGCGACCGCCGTACCGAACGCGATCGACAAGCTCGTCACCGTGGCGATCGCGGCGGCCGCCCGCCGTCCCTCCTCCGGATCCTGGGTGCTGGACATCACCGCGACGGCCAGGTGCGGATAGGCCAGCCCGATGCCGGCACCCGCGACGAACAACACCGGCACCCAGACGACCACCAGCCAGACCGGCGCGTCCTGGCGCTGCAGCAGCCCCTGAACGAGGAAGCCGAGCGCCAGCAGCAGCGGCCCGATGATCCGCAACCGGCGAATCGTCCGCTCCTTGACCGCCGACGAGCTGACCAACTGGGTCGACGACCACCCCAGCGAGATCGCCGCCCCGAAGAACCCGGCCACGACCGGGGCCAGCCCGCCCAACCGCTGACCGAACAGCGGCACGAACGACTCCACCGCCACGCCGAAGGCCAGCAGCGCCAGTGTCAGATACACCCATTTCAACGGCGAACCCGGCTGGTAGGTCGTACGCGGGAAGACTCGCACCTCGCTCCGCCGCTCATGGACGACGAATCCGGCCACCAGCAGCAGCGCCACCACGATGCCGGACGCGATGGCCATGGCGCCGGGCAGCACCCCCGCCAGACTGACCGCCGCCGTGGCCGCGGTGACCAGTAGCAGCGACACAAGCGGGACGGGTGCCCGTGCATCGCCGCGTTCGCCACGCGGCAGCACCCGCGGGACGAACAGGCCGCACACCGCCGCGATCACCGCCATCGCCACGAACGCCGGCCGCCACGCGCCGAACTGAGCGAACAGGCCGCCAAGCGCCGGACCGACGAAGTTGCCGACGCCGTACATCGCCGACATCAGCGCATTGCCGCGCGCCCACAGCCGCTCCGGCAGAGCCGACCGAACGGCGGCGAAGCCTAACCCGGACAGCAGCCCCGCCCCCAACCCCTGGACGGCGCGGCCGGCCAGCAGCAGCGGCATCACCGGACTCACCGCGCAGGCCAGCGAGCCCACCAGGAACGCGCCGAAGCCGAGCAGGTAGGCACCCACGTTGCCCCAGCGGCCCGAGAGCTGACTGACCAGCATCGTCGCGATCACCATGGCGACCAGGTAGATCGTCATGTTCCACGCGTAGAAGCCGCTGCCGCCGATGTCGGCCACCACGGTCGGCAGCAGGCTGGAGGCCAGATAGATGTTGACCGCGCCGACCAGCACCCCGACGGCCGGCACGATCGCCGCGCCGGCATGCTCCGGGCCCAGCAACTCCCGCCACGACGCCGTCACCGCCGTCCGCTTGCCGGACGCGGCGCGCCGTTCCGCGAGGTCGGACCCGCCCGCGATGGCGGTCGCTTCGTTGTTGTCATGAACACTCATGACGTCAAGCCTGTCGTTGAACAAGTCCCGGAGACTTCTGGCCTTCTGCCACAGGACGGCCGACGAAAAGTCTCAAACCGGGGTGGAATCCCGCCTTGCTCGCCTCCCAAGCACTCGGGCCGGTCATGTCAGTCGAGCAGGGAGACAAGCGCGGTCATAGCCCTCGGCCATGTGGGACGCGCCCTCGACGTGGCGGGCCGGAGTGTGGGCGATCTCGCCGTCACGCCGCAAGGCCGCGTAGAACGGCCGGAACGCCGAACGCGTGGGTGACGCTTTCCCTGCGCAGCACTGCGTCGGCCGCGGTCACGCGAGCCAGATGTACTCCTGAGCGAGAGCGAGGGCTTCGACATCCGGCGAGTCGGGCAGCACGAGGTCGACTCGCGCTCGATGACGGACAGCCCACGGGAGTACGGCTTGCGAGGCTTTCGCTCCCCTCCACCGCTATGTACCGAGCGCCAGCGCGCAGGTCGAGGGCGATCGTGGAGAGCGGCGGAACGACAGTCAGCACGTGTCCGAGAGGGACGATGTCCTGCACCTGGTGATGATCTCGGCCGTGGTGCTGCGGAACAGTTCGCGGTCGTGGGGTGTGAGCTGCGAGGTGAGACGGCCCAGTTCCGTGCTCACCTCGGTGTGGAAGGCGATCGCCGCCTGGCGGCCGGCGTCGGTCAGCGTCACCCGCACCGCGCGCCGGTCGCCGGGTACCGATGATCGCTGGGCGAGGCCGCGCCGTTCGGCACGGTTCATGAGGCCGGTGAGCGCGGCCTTCTCCACGCCGAAGCAGCGGGCGAGTTCGGCCATGCCTCTGGGGCCGCCGAGCAGGACGCACAGGAGCTTGGCCTGGACGGGGGTCAGATCGTGGCGTTCGGAGATGCGTGTGTAGATGCCCTGTACCAGCCCGGTGAGCTGCACCAGCCCGGTGACGACGTCCATCTGCGCGTCGTGCGCGCCATCCGTGATTACGCACCCCTGCTCGGCGACCACCGCCGTGGCCACCATCGCTTGCGCCGTCTCATCCACGGCACTACGGTACAGTACGCATATAGTTAATGGAGCATACAGTCTGTGGTGTTAACTTTCGCCGCCGTGCGCGGATCATCACATGAGGAGGCCCCAGGTGTCTTTCAACGAAGAAGAGCTCGCCTACCTGCGATCCCAGCGACTGGTCCGGCTCGCCACCGTCTCGGCCGACGATCAGCCGGACGTGGTGCCGGTGGGGTTCGAGTTCGACGGCACGTACCTGTACGTGGGCGGCTTCGATCCAGACAAGACGCGGAAATTCCGCAACGTGCGGGACGGGAACACCAAGGTCGCGCTCGTCATCGACGACCTGCCGTCGGCGGATCCGTGGACGCCGCGCTACCTGCGGATCTACGGCGACGCCGAACTCGTCGAACGCCCTGGCCAGTTCGGGCCCGCGTCCTACATGCGGATCACCCCCGCCGTGTCGTGGAGCTTCAACCTGGAGGGGCTGCCGTTCACCCATGACAGCGAGGTCCACGTCCAGCGCACCGTGCATCAAGCCCCGGGCGCGTAGCCGGACAACTCCGGTGCGGGCCACCCATCGTAAAAAGCCGACGTTCGCCACCGTCTCGCCGAGCGGCACGGCGCTCGTGAACCGACGCTCGGTGAGACGGTGGCGGCGGGATCATCACACGTCGGTGATGCGGATTCCCGCGTGTGCCTTGTGGCGGCGGTTGATCGCGATCAGGTTGGCGGTCAGCGCCTCCACCTGGTGGGCGTTGCGCAGCCGCCCGCCGTACACGCCCCGCATGCCCGGCACCGCGTCGGCCAGCGCGCGCACCAGGTCGGTGGCCTCGCGATCGTCGCCCAGCACGAGCACGTCGGTGCGCAGTTCGGGGATCGACAGGTCGGCGAGGTGCACCGCCGACACGTGGTGGAACGCGGCCGTCACCCGGGACTCCGGCAGCAGCTTCTCGGCCTGCTGAGCGGCGCTCCCCTCCTCGACGGGGAGCGCGAACGGGCCCTGCTTGTCGAAGCCGAGCGGGTTCACGCAGTCGATGACGATCTTGCCGGCGAGCTGGTCCCGCAGCGAGGCCAGCAGCTCACCGTGGCCCTCCCATGGCACCGCTACGAGCACCACGTCCGCCATGGCGGCCGTGTCCTGGTTGTCCATGCCGGTCACGCCGTCACCCAGTTCGGCGGCGGCCGCCTCGGCGCGCTCGGCACTTCGCGAGCCGATGATCACCTTGATGCCGGCCGCGGCCCAGCGCAGTGCGAGGCCCTTTCCCTGTGGGCCGGTGCCGCCGAGCACGCCCACGGTCACACCTGTCACGTCGATCAACGTTTCCTCCTGTGGTTAATCGGTCATTCGCTCATCCGCCGGATGCGGCGGTCGTACGGGCGAGGGTGAACTTGCCGAGTCCGATTCCGGCCGCGACGGCGAGATCGGACTCGGTGTCCACGTCGCAGCGCAGTGACGCCAGCGATCCGCCGACCCGCACGGCGCCGGTGGCGACGTGCGCGTCGGCGGAGCGCCGGCCGAAGCGCGGGCGGAGCGGCTCCCCGGGTGCGGCCAGCAGCAGCGTGGTCCCGGTGCCCGGCCGGTCCGCACAGTACGCCCGCCGCCCGGCGGCCTCCTCGATCGCCGCGGACAGGTCCGCCGGGCGTAGCGCGGGCAGATCGGCCTGCAGCGCGCCGACCGTGCTGTTCGGCGCGCGTAGATGCTGCGCGCCGACCTTGCTGTTTGGCGTGCGCAGGTGCTCCGCGCTCACCGTGCCGTTCGGTGCGCCCAGGTACTCCGCGCCGAACGCCAGGGCCGCGTTCAGGCCGGGAAGGCCGCGTTCGTCGACGCACTCCACGCCGGTGCCGGCCAGTGCCGCCGGGATCCGCTCGTCCTCGCAGACCACGAGGACCCGCCGCACCCCGCCGGCCTGCGCGGCCGCTGTCACGGTGTCCAGCAGCAGCGCCAGCACGAGATCGGCGTGCTCGGACGCCGGCACGGCGCCGCGCAGCCGCGACTTCGCCCGGTCCAGTCTCTTGATCGGGACGACCAGGTCCACTTCATACCCCACCCGAAGTCACCCCCTGACCAGCGGTAGCAGGTTCGGCCGCCAAACGCCGTCGTGCTCGCGGCCCGCCGCCAGGCGTTCCGCGGAGACCTCGCCGTACGTGGTCGTTCGCTGGCGGGCCGGGCGGCCGGCGGCGTGCGCCAGGGCCGTGAGGTCGGCGATCGTCTTGTAGCTGCCGTTCTCCGAGCCCGCCATGCGGCTGATGGTCTCCTCCATCAGCGTGCCGCCCAGGTCGTTCACGCCGCCGCGGAGCACGTCGAGCACCCCTGCCGGGCCCAGTTTCACCCAACTCGTCTGGATGTTCGGGATCCGGCCGTGCAGCAGCAGCCGGGCCAGGGCGTGCACGGCCCGGTTCTCCACGTGCGTGGGGCCTGGGCGGGCGATGCCGGCCAGGTAGAGCGGCGCGTTCGTGTGGACGAAGGGCAGCAGCACGAACTCGGTGAACCCACCCGTTCGCGCCTGGAGGTCCCTGATCAGCTTGATGTGGGCCACCCAGTGCGCCGGGTTGTCGACGTGGCCGTACATCATCGTCGACGTCGTCGGGAGGCCCAGCTCGTGGGCCGTGGTCACGACCTCGATCCAGGACGCCGTCGGAAGCTTGCCCTTGGTCAGGATCCAGCGGACGTCGTCGTCGAGGATCTCGGCCGCGGTGCCGGGCAGGGAGTCCACCCCGGCCTCCTTCGCCGCGGTCAGCCAGTCGCGAATGGAGAGGTTGGTGCGCGATGCGCCGTTCACCACCTCCATGGGGGAGAAGGCGTGCACGTGCAGCCCCGGCGCGCGCTTCTTCACCTCGGCGGCGAGGTCGAAATACGCCGTTCCGGGCAGGTCGGGGTGGATGCCGCCCTGCATGCACACCTCGGTCGCGCCGACCGACCACGCCTGCTCCGCCCGCTGCCCGACCTGCTCCAGCGACAGCGTGTACGCGTCGCTGTCCGTGCGCCGCTGCGCGAACGCGCAGAACCGGCAGCCGGTGTAGCAGACGTTGGTGAAGTTGATGTTCCGCGTGACCACATAGGTCACCTCGTCGCCGACGGAGCTCCTGCGGACGTCGTCGGCCAGCGCGGCGAGCGCCGAGATCTCGGGGCCCTCGCCGGCCGACAGCAGCATGAGGCTGTCCTCGTCGGACAGGCCACTCGGGTCGGACTCGGCACGCAGCAGCGCGGCGGAGAACTCCCGGCGAATCCCGCCTGCCGGGCCGGACGACCTCGCGGACGGCATCGCCGCCACCTGGTTCCGCAGGGTCTCCCAGTCCCCGTACACGGAGTCGAAGTCGTCTCGCCGATCCGACGTGCGGCCTTCGGTGTCGATCGACGCGTTCAGGTCGGTCCGCCCGGACGAGATCAGCGCGACCTCCGGCTCCTGCCACGGCAGCCCGACCGGCCGGACGTCCGGCGCGGCCAGACCTGTTGCCGGGTCGGCGAGCGCGGCGACGTGCGCGGCGACCCGTGGATCCAGCCACGGCTCCCCGCGAAGCACGTACTCCGGGTAGATCGGCAGCCGCTCCGCGAGCGAGAATCCCGCCCGCGCGGTGTGCTCGGCCAGCGTCTCCTCCTGCGGCCACGGCCGCTCGGGGTTCACGTGGTCGGGCGTCAGCGGCGACACCCCGCCCCAGTCGTCGATCCCCGCCCGCAGCAGCAGCTCGAACTCGCCGGCGATCAGGTTCGGTGGCGCCTGGATGCGCATCTTCGGGCCCAGCACCAGGCGGGCGACCGCGACCGTCGCGGCGAGCTCGTCGAGCGTGGCGTCGGCCAGGCCGGCCATCGCGGTGTCGGGCTTGGCGCGGAAGTTCTGCACGATGACTTCCTGGATGCCGCCGTACCGCCGGGCCACGTCGCGGATCGCGAACAGGGAGTCGACCCGCTCGGCGAGGGTCTCGCCGATGCCGATCAGGATCCCGGTGGTGAACGGCACCGAGCTGCGCCCGGCGTCCTCGAGCACGCGCAGCCGGACGGCCGGCTCCTTGTCGGGCGAGCCGTAGTGCGGGCCGCCCTTCTCCGACCACAGCCGGGTCGCGGTCGTCTCCAGCATCATGCCCATCGACGCCGACACCGGCTTGAGCCGCTGGAAGTCGGTCCAGGTCAGCACACCTGGGTTCAGGTGCGGCAGTACCCCGGTCTCCTCCAGCACCTTGATCGACATCGCCCGCACGTAGGAGAGCGTGTCCGGGTAACCGGCCTCTTCGAGCCACTCGCGGGCCGCGGTCCATCTGTCCTCCGGCCGGTCGCCGAGCGTGAACAGGACCTCCTTGCAGCCCAGCTCGGCGCCCCGCCGGACGATGTCGAGCACCTCGTCCTCGCTGAGGAACGCCGCCGGCGTCCGCCCAGGGACCGTGGCGAACGTGCAGTAATGGCAGCGGTCCCGGCAGAGCTTGGTCAGCGGCACGAACACGCTGCGGGAATAGGTGATCACCCCTGGCCGGCCCGCCTCGATGAGCCCGGCGTCGCGCACCCGGGACGCGGCGGCCAGCAACTGCTCCAGCTGGTCACCGCGGGCGTGCAGCAGCGTCTCGGCCTCGGTCCTGTCGAGGGTGACGCCGTCCCTGGCTCGACGCAGCGCCCGGCGGACGGCCGACTCGCCGGGCACGACACCCGGGCTCACAGCCACCCCTCCTGCTCGGTCCGCATGCCGTTGTCGGTGGACAAGCTCATGAATCTCCCCTGTGCGAATATAGTTAATGACATGTACAGTATGCGTCGATAACAATAGCGCTCACGAGAGAGCACCACATGCCGAAACTTCTTGTCATCGTCGGAAGCACGCGCCCCACCCGGGCGGCGGACCGTGTCCTGCCCTGGGTCCTGTCGCGGGTCCGTGCGCACGGCGGCTTCGAGGTCGAGCTCGCCGATCTGCGGGACTGGCCGCTGCCGATCTTCGCCGAGCACATGGGGACGATCGGCGACCTGAGCGACCCGACGTACTCCGAGCCGATCGTGCGGGCCTGGAACCAGAAGGTGAAGCAGGCCGACGCCTTCGTCGTCATCACCCCGGAGTACAACCACAGCGTTCCCGGCGGGCTGAAGAACGCCATCGACAGCGTGTGGATGTCGTTCGGGTTCCGCAACAAGCCGGTGGCGGCCGTCGGCTACAGCGGTGCGTCGGGGGAGGGATCCGCGCGATCGAGCATCTGGCGCACATGTTCGTCGAGGCCGAGGCCGTTCCGCTGCGCAACACCGTGGTGATCCCGTACGTGCAGGCGGCCTTCGACGACCAGGACGAGCCGGTCAGCGCCGCGACGGACATCAGCCTGCAGATCACGCTCGACGACCTGGCCTGGTGGTCCTCCGTGCTGAACCAGGCCCGCACCGAAGGAGAGCTGATCCCCGGCGTCATCCGGGCCCGAGCCGCGATGGCCGCCGCCCAGGCATAGGAGGAAGCGACATGAGCTTCAACACACGTGCGGGAACGCGCGGCGCTCAAGGCGGATCCGCCGCAAGGGGGGCGGTACATTCCTGGGTTTCAATGCCCTGGTCCTGACGACCATCGGTGCCAAGAGCGGACTGAAGATAGCCGTGGTCGCCGAGCAGCTGCACGGGGTCGAGCGCGCGGACGCCTGGCAGCAGATCGTGGGCGCCGCGCCCCGCTTCGCCCAATATCAGGTGAAGACCGACCGGGAACTGCCGATCGTCCGCCTGGTTCCCCGATCCGGTCAGAGCACCGCGTGAACGCCGTATCCGGCGGGCACCAGCCGACGTGACCGTCGACCTCGACGACTTCCTCGAGGCCGATCGCGCGTTCCACACGGTGCTGGTGAAAGTCGCGGCGAATCCGATCCTGGACTCGGTGTACGGCTCTCTGCGCGACCGGCAGGGCCCCTAGAGCGCGGGAGGTGACGCCATCGAGATGAATCCCGGTTAGGCTCCACTCGACGCAGCCCGGATCCTTCCCTTGGGAGCTGCCATGGCGGGTGGGACGAACCAGCTCAATCTATGGGTGGTCGACGATTCGGCGGAGCCGCAGGAGCTGGATGAGCTGACCGCCACGCTCCGCGCCGAACTGCTCGACCTGGATGTCGTGGTCGGCCTCTCCCAGGCGGGCGCGACGCCGGAAGGCAGCAAGGCGATCCTGTCCTTCGCCATCGGCGGCCTGACGGTCGCGCTGGCGGGCACCGAGTTGCTCGGCGCCCTCGTGGACGCGGTGACCGCCTGGCTGACGCGGCACCGGGATCGTTCGGTGAAGATGAGCCTCGACGGCGACCTGCTCGAGGTGACGGGCGTGGCCTCGCCGGATCAGCGCCGGCTGATCGATGCGTGGCTGGCCCGCCGCCGTTCGCCGCAGGAGCTCACCGAGGCCACGCCCCGCGGCGGCCGGCGGGTGGCGCTGATCGTGGCCTGCGACGACTACCGCGACTCGGGGCTGCGCAAGCTGCGCGCGCCCGCCATGGACGCCGACGCGCTGACCCGGGTGCTGGGCGATCCGGCGATCGGCGATTTCGAGGTACGTACGCTGGTCAACGAGCCCACACCCGTCGTCACCGAGGCGATCGAGGGCTTCTTCGCCGACCGCGCCCCCGATGACCTGCTCCTGCTGCACTTTTCCGGGCACGGTGTTAAGGACGACAGTGGGCAGCTGTACTTCGCGACCTCCAGCACCAAGCTCAACCTGCTCGCCGCGACGGCGATCTCGGCCGGCTTCGTCAACCAGGCGATGAGCCGCAGCCGCTGCCGCCGCATCGTCCTGCTGCTCGACTGCTGTTACGCGGGTGCCTTCGCGCGCGGCGCGATGCCGCGGGCCGGGTTCAGTACGCACGTCGAGGACCAGTTCGGCGGCCGCGGTCGCATCGTCATCACCGCGTCCAACGCGCTGGAATACGCCTTCGACGGCATTGACCTGGCCGATGACCAGCAGCCCACTCCGTCCGTGTTCACCGGTGTGCTCGTCGAAGGGTTGGAGACCGGCGAGGCCGACCTCAATCAGGACGGGTACGTGGGCATCAACGAACTGTACGACTTCGTCTACGAACGGGTGCGAACGATCACCCCCAAGCAGACGCCGGGCAAGTGGACGTTCGAGGTACAAGGCGATCTGATCGTCGCCCGGCGCGCCCGCCCGGTCGAGCGGCCCAGCGAACTGCCCGCCGAGCTGCGCGAAACGCTCCATCATCCGCTTCCCACAGTGCGCGCCGCCATTGTCGGGGATCTGGAACGCCTGCTGCGCGGCCCACATGCGGGGCTCGCCCTGGCCGCGCGGATCGCCCTGCGGGAACTGGCCGACGACGACAGCCGCATGGTCTCCGCCGCCGCTGCCCAAGCTTTCGCCGGACTGGAAACCACCGCTCAACCCACCCTCCCCGCCGAGCCCGAACCTGCCGTTAAGCCCGAACCTGCCGTTAAGCCCAAACCCACGGCCGAGCCTGTCACCGAGTCCCAGCCCGCCTCTGCCACACCGGTCCAGCCTTCTACCCCGCCTCAAGCGACCAGCCCAGCTCAGCAGCCCGACACTCCGAAGTCACCTGCCATCACAGGTTCGATCGGCGTGACATGGCGGCGCTGGCGGTTACGGACCCGGATCGCCCTCCTGGCGGGGCTGGCAATGGCTGTGGCAGCGGCGGCCATCACCACCGTGATCATGAACGGATCAAAACACGACAGCGACAGCGGCAGCAGCAGGGGCGAGGCGCCGATGACGTCGGTGGCGTTCAGCCCGGATGGCAAGACCGTCGCGATGGCGAGCTACCTCAGAAGCGAGGTCTGGCTACGCGACGCGTCAACCGGAGCCGCCCTGTCCACGCTCACCTCCTCCGGCAACACCAATGGCCTCTACGGCCTGACCTTCAGCCCGGACGGCAAGAAGATCGCCGCGAGCCGCGGCGACAACTCGATCCACCTCTGGGACGCCCGCACCGGCGAATCGATCACCGATCTCACCGGTCACACCGAGGGCCCGCTGGTCAACGGCAGTCGTGCCAGTGTCGTCCGAGCCCTCGCCTTCAGCCCGGACGGCAAGACCCTCGCCAGCGGCGGCATCGATCAGACCATCCGCCTCTGGGACGTGGCAGGCGACCGTACCCGAACCGTGATCACCGGTCACACGGGTGAGGTGTCGGCGCTGGCCTTCACACCCGACGGCAAGACCCTGGCCAGCGCCAGTGAGGACAGGACCATCGGCCTGTGGAACCCGGCGAACGGCCATGCCAGGAGCACCCTCACCGGCGCCCAGGACGGCATCCACTACATGGCCATCAGCTCGGACGGGAAGACCCTGGCCGGCTCCAGCGGCGTCGCGTACACCATCCAGCTCTGGGACCTGACGACCCGTACCAGCAAGGACCTCAAGCCCGGACACACCGACGGGGTCGGCCCGCTGGCGTTCAGCCCGGACGGCACGACGCTGGCCACCGGCAGCTTCGACACGACGATCGTGCTGACGGATGTCGCCACCACGCGCCCGATCGGCACACTGACCGGACACAACGGTCAGATCGCCGCCCTGGCCTTCAGCCCGGACGGCAGGTCCTTGGTCAGCGGCTCCTTCGACGGTACGGCGCGCCTCTGGGATGTCGCGACCCGTCGCTCCCTCGCCACCATGGCCGTTTTGCCCACCCCGACCAGCTCCAGCAGCTGAGCGGTCAATCTTTGATGCGTTTCATGGTGAGATGGGAGTCGACGCGGGAGACCGCGGGCAGCGGCAGGATCTGCCGGCTGAGGAAGGCCTCGTAGGCGATCGGGTCGGCGACCGCCACCCGGATGTAGTAGTCCGGACGGCTGAACATGCGCCTGAACTCCACGACCTCCTCCAGCGCCGCGACCCGGGACTCGAAGTCCTCCACGGTCTGCAGGTCGTTGACCGCGATCCACCGAGAGGACCACCTCCAGAGAACGGCCCAGGGCCGCGGGGCCTGGACTTCGCCCTGACCGCCCTGTCTGTGGTCCTGACGATCGACGCCTGGCGCGCCCAGCGGGATCTGCCCGCCCCCCTGCTGGCCGCGGCCGGCTTCGCCGTCGCCGTGCTCCTGACTCCCGGGCAGGTGCTGCCGACCGCGATGGCCCTGTTCACCGCGGGCCTGCTGATCCGCTACGCCTCCGGCCGCCGCCGTCGCAGTGCCGCACCCGATCACATCCGCCCTGCGCTCCCCGCCGCCGTCTCAGTCAGGGAAGGGTGAACACCCATGCCCAGCCCGCTCTACCTGGCCGCCGCCGTGGCCGTCAGCGCCGGCGTCACCTGGGGTCTGCGCGCCCTGCCGTTCGCCGTCCTGACCCCGCTGCGCCGCTCGGCCGTCCTGCGCTACTTCGCCTGCCAGATGCCCACCGGCATCATGCTGATCCTCACCTTGTACTCCCTGCGCGCGGTCCGCCCCGCCGGGCCGGCCGTCGTGCCCGCCGCCCTGGCCCTGGCCGTCGCGATCGGGCTGCACCTGAAAACCCGCAACGCCGTGATCAGCGTCCTGGGCGCGACCGCCGTGCACGCGGTGCTGTCCGCCCTCTGGCAGATCTGACGGGCGGCACTTGATCATTTCGGTGGTGGCTCGCTAGGGTTGGGCGCCTTTGCCTGATCCCCTCCACTCGTGCCCAAGGGTGTTCCCATGCGCCGTTACCGTTTCGGCAGAATCGCCGCGCTGTTCGCCGCCATCTATGTGGTCGCGGTCGTCCTGTCCGGCGTCCTCGCGCTGGCCACCGGCGACCCCGCGCTGCTCCGCGAGATCGTCACCGGCGGGTGGGACACGGACTTCATGCCCTACACCTGGTGGGTGGAGCTCCTCATGGTCGCGGGCGGAATCCTGCAGGGCTGGGCCTACTGGCAGGTGCTGCGCGGGCGGCCGATCGGCGCGGCGGCGGTCAACGAGAGGCCCGTCCGGTTGTTACGGGCGGCCATGTACCTCAGCGTCGCCTGCACGCTGCTGTATCGGCTGCCGATCCCGTACCAGTGGTGGTTCGGCCTGCCTTCCGACCTGCTCCAGGTCGCCATCGTCGGGCTGTTCTTCGTGGTACTCGCCGGGAGCCTGCCTCGATGGCTGCGGCTGCTCGGGCTCGTGGCGGGGCTGGCGAACGCCGCCATGGGCCTGGCCGCCACTTTCGCCTACGGCCTCGGCCAGTACGACATCGTGCCGTTCGTCTCTCCGTACCGGCTCGGCAATGTCGTCTACCTGCTGTGGCTGGTGCCGGTCCTGGCCGGCCAGGCCAGAGACACGCGCTGGACCCGAGGCACCGTGCGGATGGGCGGGGCCGCGGCGGCGCTGTCGCTGCTGTCGTCGGGCGGCAGTTCGATCGTCTCGTTCGGCGGTTCCGGCGTTGACTACGATCTGTTGCTGCTCATGGTCCTGAGCATCCTGGGTGTCTTCGGGACGGTGTGGCAGGCCCGCTCCGCCCACGACCTGGGCGGCCCGATCCCCGTGCCGTCCCCGGCGCCTCCGGTCCAGGTCGCACCCGCGCGGGCGTGGCCCCTCGCTGCCGTGGCCGTGGTGCTCCCGGTGATCCCCGCGGCCGTCAACCTCGCGGACGGCATGCCCGTGTGGATCGGCCCCAGGGGCGCGGTCGACGACCTGTTCCACGGGTACGTGAGCTACCCGGCGACGGTGCTCTGGGTCGCCGTGGACCTGCTCGTCGGGGTCGGCGCCCCGGCCGTACTGGTCCTGGTCGCGGTCGTACGCAGGACCAGGCGGTTGCTGCGGGTCACGATGCTGCTCCTGACCCTCGCCGCGGCGGCGGGGGTCGTCACCGCGCTCACCACGAAGTCCGAGGCGGACTGGCGGATCATCCCCGACATGACCGAGGAGCGGCTGGCCCTGTACCCGGACGGGCTGTTCGAGCCGGACGAGAAGGGCGACATCCTCTTCGGACTCTCCCCGCTGTGGTACAGCCTCGCGCTCGCCGCCTCCGCCTTCGTCCTGCTCGCCCTGTACGGCGCCCCGCCCGCCGCCCGCCTGCGCCACCACGTGCTCGTGACGGCCCTGGCCACCTCCGTGGTCCTGTGCTTCCTGCCGGCCGCCGACCAGTCACGCGGCCCGATCACCACGGCCGCGAGCTGTTCACCGCCCGAACCCTGGGAGAACGGAGTGGCCACGAAGGAGCCCGCGCCGCTGACCGGTGTACGCGCCTTCATCTGCGCGGTACGTCAGCACAACGCCTTCGATTTCGCCGCCACCACGCCCGACCAGGTGCTGCTCGCCCACGGCCGTCGCCTGTGCGCCGCCTACACCCGCGACGACCCGCGCGAACTGGCCCGGCTGCAGGACACGGAAGGGGAGAACGTCCGTGACCTGAGCTGGGTGCTCGCCGGGATCTGCCCGGCCGCGAACGCGAAGGTCACGGCTGAAGCGGCCGCCGAGGATCGCGAATTCGACGAGACGATGGCCGAGGAGCGCCGCAAATGCGACGCCACCCCGAGTCACCGCCCCCTCATCAAGCCCGCCAAGGCGATCCGCCTCAAGGAGCCGGAGTGGCCCGAGGCGGGGCTGGACCTGTACGACGAATTCGCCGGCGAGGGCAAGAGCACGACAGCCGGCCCGGTCACCGCCGAGCCCGGCAGGGTGACGGTGAGCACGGATTCCGACCTGCACGTCTGTGTCACGCTGGAGACCTACCCGCGCCGCCCACCGGTCGAGACCAAGGGCTGGCAGGACGTGGTCGAGGTCGGCTACGCCAACCAGAGCGGCGAGATGAGCTTCATGGACGGCCTGAGCGGCACCGTACTACCCGACCTGTCGCTCAACGGCCGCAAGGGGCACTACCGGATCCGCGTGCACTTCGCCTGGTCTCCCTGGAAGGGCGAGAAGTACGGCACCCAGCGGCTGCTGATCATGGCGTACCCGGGACCGGGCGACCAGGTCACCACCTATCGCAAACCGCCGAAGCGCTGAATGCTGCTGGAGTACTAGTCCCAGGAGGGGAGAGCCGGACGAAGTACGGACCGTGGGTGGATGGCGGCGGGCGCGCGTTCTTGAACACTGGGCCAGGCCAATTCCCCGAAAGAAGGTCTGTCCGTGTTCGAACAGCTCTCCGATCGCACTTCGTCGATCGTTTTCATCGTCCTGACGCTCACGATCTCTCTGGGCACCGCCAACATCGCCGGAGGGCTCATCCTCGCCATATCGCCGTTGCTCGTCGTGCTGGCGATGCTGCTCGTCATCACGCGAGAGGGCTATTCCCGGCCGGGGTGGCGCCGGCTCGGCATGGGGCGGCTCGGCCTGCGGACCTGGCCGCTCGCGGTCGCCACCACCGCCGGCGTCTGCCTGCTCGCCACCGCGGGCGCCGTCGTGCTCGGCTTCGGCCGGTTCTCCGCGCCGCAGGGCGACTGGGTGCAGTCGGTGATCGCTCTGTCCATCACCGGGCCGATCCTGGCGTTCGCCGAGGAGATCGGCTGGCGGGGCTACCTGCAGCCACGGCTCGCGTTCCTGGGCGAGCGCTCGGCGATGCTGGTCGTCGGGCTGGTCTGGATCGCCTGGCACCTGCCGTACATCCTGCTCACGCCGTACTACCACAGCGAAGGGACCCGCAGCCTGGTGCTGCTGCTGTTCGGTGGCTCGGTGATCGCGTTCTCGTTCCTCTTCGGGTACCTGCGCGTCCTGTCCGGCAGCGTGTGGCCGGTCGTGCTGGCCCACTTCGCGCACAACGCCACTTTCGCCCTGCTGCTGGAGTACGCGGTCTCGACCGAGCAGCCTGTGGTGGTGCGTGAATACCTGGCTGGTGACACCGGGTTGTTCGTGCTCGCCGGCACGGCGGCCTGCGCCCTCGCGATCGGGATCAGTCGGTCAGTCCCTGTGCCTGCGCGAGGATGACCGCTTGCACCCGGTCACGTAGCTCGAGCTTGCGCAGCACCGAGCCGAGATGCGTCTTGACGGTCGACTCGGCCAGCTGCAGCCGCGCGGCGATCTCCGCGTTGGTGAGTCCCAGGCCGACCGAGGCGAGGATCTCGCGTTCGCGGGTGGTGAGACGCCCCAGCCTGGACTCGGCGGCGGGCGAGCGCTCGGCGGATGTGGTCACCGGCGGCGCGAGGACGAACGAGTCGATCAGGCGGCGTACGAGCCTCGGCGCGACAGGCGTCTCCCCGGCGGCGGCGGCCCGGATCGCCGCCAGCAGTTCCGCCGCGCCCGCGTCCTTGAGCAGGTAGCCGGCCGCGCCCGCTCGAAGGGCGGCGATGAGCAGCTCGTCGTCGTCGAACGTCGTCAGCATGACGACGTGTGGCGGGTCGGGTGTGGCCAGCAGCCGCCGGGTGGTCTCCACACCATCGAGACCTGGCAGGCGAACGTCCATCAGGACGACGTCCGCACGGTGCTCGGGCCGCCGCAGGGCGTCGAGGGCCGTCTGCCCGTCGCCGGCCGATCCGACGACCCGCAGATCCGGGGTGGCGTCGAGGATCATCGCGAATCCGGTGCGTACCAGCTCCTGGTCGTCCACCAAGAAGACGCGGATGAGGTGCTGGGGAGTCATGGACTGACGAGGCTCACAGGGCGCAGCGCGGGGACGGGGATCGTGGCGTCGACCACGAATCCGCGGCCAGGGCGTGGGCCCGCCTCCAGCACTCCGCCCATGGCGCGCAAGCGCTCGCGCATTCCGTCGAGACCGTAGCCAGGTGGGGAGGCGGTCGCGTCGGCGCGACGGCTGCCGACGCCGTCGTCCTCGGCTCGAACCATGATCCCCCCTTGTGTCCTGGCGACGGTCACGTGCGCTGTGGCGTGCGGGCCGGCGTGCTTCAACACGTTCGTCAGTGCTTCCCGTACGACACGGAGCACAGTGAACCGTATCGCGGAGGGAACGTCGTCGAACACGGCCGGCTCGGCCTCCACATCCACGGCGAGTCCCGTCGCCCGTACCGAGTCCACTAGCTGCCGGAGCTCGGCGATTCCCAGCCGGGCCCCGTGCGGCTCGTCCGTCCCGTCGGCGTCGCGGAGCACCTCGATGACGCCACGCACCTCGGCCAGGGCCGACCGCGCGGTACGCCCGATGGTGGCGAAGACGCTTCCCGCGTCCCCGCGGTCCCAGGGCCGCGCGTGCTCGGCGGCGTACTCGGCACCGTCCGCCTGCACGATCACCACGGTGAGACAGCGTGCCCGCCGGGACGAGGGTTCAGCCATGCGCCTTTCCCGTTTCGGGAGAGTTGGGGGATGTCGAATCGATTCGACCTGGACGATAGGCGTCTCCTGGTCCGATGGTCAAGAGCCGTCAGGCGCGTGGCCGGGCGGGCCCGGTCGTGCCGCGGAGCGAGATCGGCGGGGCGGCCAGGAGGTGGCGGTGCGGGGTGCCGGGGTCGGCGATGCGCTGGATGAGCAGCTCGACGGCGCGGGCGCCCATCTCGTCCGCGGGTACGTCGGCGGCGGTCAGCGGGGGGTGCAGGCTCTCGGCCCAGTGCTGGGCGGCGACGCCGGCGATGGAGAAATTCCCGGGCACGGTCAGGCCCGCTTCGTCCAGTGCGCGGTACATGCCGAAGACCGCCGCCTCGTTGATGGTGGCGATGGCGGTCAACTCCGGGTGCTCGTCGAGGAGTTGCCGAAGGCAGGACTGTCCGGCCTGGGCGTCGTCGCCGCAGCAGACCCGCACACCGTTCAGCCCGCGTTCGGCGACGGCCCGGTCGAAGCCGGCCTGCGCGCGGTGGCCGGGGCCGTACCCGGCGGCGACCAGTTCGGCGCTGCGATTGACCAGCGCCACCTGCCGGTGGCCGAGGTCGGCCAGGTGGTGGACGCATTTGGCGATGAGCGTCTCGTAGTCGATGTCCACCCAGGACATGTCCTCCGGGCGGCGGGTACGGCCGATGCCGACGAACGGCAGACCACTCCGCAGCAGCCGGGCGACCCGGTCGTCCTCCAGCCGGATCTCCATGAGGATGACGCCGTCCACGCGCCGGCCGGTGACGACGCGCTCGAAGGAGCGGTCGTGCTCGCCGCCCGAAGGTGACAGCAGAACGTCCAGGTCGGCGCGGGCGGCGGCGTCGACCACGCTGGCCACGAAGCCGAGCTGCATGTCGGTCAGGCGCTGGCTGGCCGGCGGGATGACCAGGCCGATGGTACGGGTGCGGCCCTCCTTCAGCGCCCTGGCGGCGGCGTTGGGCCGGTAGCCCAGCTCGTCGATGACCGTCTGGATGCGGCGCTTGGTCTCCTCCGACACCGGGCGCTTGCCGGTGAGCGCGTAGGAGACGGTGCTGCGCGACACGCCGGCCCGCTTGGCGATCTCTCCGATGTTCACCCGTGCTCCTCATCCGATCCGCCGGTCGGCGACCATCGTAGGTCGAATCGGTTCATGACGTGGTGCTCCGTGCCGCGGATGTGCCGCCTCGCACATCCCCATTGACTCGCGCGATGGAGCAGGCCTATGTTCGGTCGAACCGATTCGGCGAATCGATTCGACTTCGTTCGGAGGTCAGCTCAATGAGATCAGCGGCAAGGAGCCGGCGTGCGGCCGGCGTGGGTCTGGCGGTCCTGGCCGCCCTGGGCGGGCCGGTCGCCTGCTCGTCATCGTCCGGCGGCGTCGGCAGCGGTGCTTCGACGAGCGCGAGCCAGGCCGCCGGGGCCGGGACCTACACGATCTGGGACCCGTACCCGCAGTACGACAAGAGCTCGGAGTGGGTGAAGCTGCTGGACAAGTGCGGTAGCGACGCCGGGGTGAAGGTGGAGCGCACCGGTTACGACACCAGCGACCTGACGAACAAGGCGCTGCTGGCGGCCCAGCAGGGCAACTCGCCGGACGTGCTGATCGTGGACAATCCGGTGGTCTCCACGCTGGCCGAGGCCGGGGTGCTCACCACCACCGAGGAGAACAAGCTCGACGTCTCGGCGATCGCGCCGAACCTGCTGGCGGCCGGCCAGAGCGGTGGCAAGACCTACGGCGTCCCGATCGGTGCCAACACCCTCGCCCTGTACTACAACAAGGACGTGCTGAAGAAGGCCGGGGTGGACATCGCCTCGGTGAAGGACTGGGCCTCGCTGACGGCGGCGCTGGCGAAGGTGAAAGCGGCCGGCAAGAAGGGCATCACCTTCTCGGCGATCGGCACCGAGGAGGGCAGCTTCCAGTTCCTGCCCTGGTTCTGGGGCTCGGGCGCGAACCTCACCAAGCTGGACTCGCCTGAGGGCGTCTCGGCGGTCGCGCTGTGGGCGGACTGGCTCAAGAAGGGCTACGCCCCCAACTCCGTCATCAACAACACCCAGACGACCAGCTGGCAGGAGTTCGCCACCGGCGACTTCGCCTTCGCCGAGAACGGCACCTGGCAGCTCGCCAACGCCAAGAAGGCCGGCTTCGGCTACGGCATCGTCCCGGTTCCCGGCAAGGACGGCGGCACCACGCCCGCTCCCACCGGCGGCGAGTTCGTCAGCATTCCCGTGCAGTCCGACACCGGCCGCTACACCACCGCCCAGAAGCTGGTGACCTGCCTGACCAGCGCCGACAACTCGCTCACCACGACGACCACCCTGTCCTACATCGCGCCCACCGAACAGGTGCAGGCCAAGCAGGTGGCGGCCACGCCCGACCTGCGGGTGTGGGTGGAGGCGGTCAAGGCGGCCAAGGGGCGCACCAGCGACGACCTCGGCACCAAGTACCCGAAGATCTCCGAGCCCCTGTGGGGCGCGGTGCAGGCGGCGCTGAGCGGATCCAAGTCTCCTCAGGAGGCCATGGCCGCGGCGCAGTCGGCCGCGGCGAGCGCGATCCAGTAGCAGCATGAACCGAACCACACAGCGGTCCAGCCAGTGGGCGGCATGGGCGTTTCTCGCCCCGGTCGTGCTCTACCTGCTGGTGTTCTACGCCTATCCGCTCTACCGCAACGTCGAGCTGAGCCTGCGCGACTACACCGTGCGCTCCTTCGTGCGGGGCGACGCCCCGTTCGCCGGGTTCGCCAACTACGCCAAAGTGTTCGCCGATGCCACCTTCTGGCCCGCGCTGTGGCACACGGCGGTGTTCACCCTGGTCTCGCTGGCCTTCCAGTTCACCATCGGGCTCGCGCTGGCGTTGTTCTTCCTGACGAACTTCCGGCTGTCGGCCACGCTCAGGGGGTTGTTCCTGGTGCCGTGGCTGCTGCCGCTGATCGTGTCCGCCTCCACCTGGTCGTGGCTGCTCAACAGCGACTCCGGCGTGGTCAACGCGGTGCTGTCGGGGCTCGGGATCGGCCCGGTGAACTGGCTGACCTCGCCGGACTGGTCGCTGTGGTCGGTCATCATCGCCAACATCTGGATCGGCATCCCGTTCAACCTCGTCGTGCTGTACTCCGGGCTGCGGGCGATCTCGCCGGCCATCTACGAGGCCGCCGCGCTGGACGGGGCCAACGGCTGGCAGCGGTTCTGGCGGGTCACCTTCCCGCTGCTGCGCCCCGTGTCGGCGATCACGCTGCTGCTCGGCCTGGTCTACACGCTGAAGGTGTTCGACATCATCTGGATCATGACCAAGGGCGGGCCGAGCGGGGCCTCCACCACGTTCGCCACCTGGTCCTACCGGCTCGGGTTCGGCAACCTCGTGCCCTCGTTCGGGCCCGGAGCCGCCGTCGGGAACCTGCTCATCGTGGCGGCGCTGGTCTTCGGGCTGATCTACATCCGCGCGCAGCGCAGGCAGGCTCTGGCATGAGGCGCCTCAAGAGCGCGATCGGCCTGGTGCTCACGGCGGTGATGCTGTTCCCGATCTACTGGATGATCAACGTCTCGTTCACCCGCGATCAGGACATGCGTAAGACCCCGCCGAGCTGGTTCCCGGTCAACGGCACCCTGGACGGCTACCGGGCGGTGCTGGACCAGCAACTGCCCTACCTGGGCGTGAGTCTGGTCGTCGGGCTCGGCACGGTGGCGCTGACCCTGCTGCTCGCGGCGCCGGCGGCGTACTCGCTGGCCAAGCTGCGCCCACGTGGCGGTGGGGCATTAGGCTTCGTGCTGCTCATCGCGCAGATGATCCCCGGGATCATCATGGCGATGGGTTTCTACGCCATCTTCCTCACCACCGGCGTGCTCAACACCGTTCCCGGGCTGATCGTGGCCGACTCCACCCTCGCCGTGCCGTTCGCGGTGCTCATCCTGACCGCGTTCATGTCCGGCATCCCCGAGGAACTGCTGCAGGCGGCCCGCACCGACGGCGCCGGCGTGGTGCGCACGTTCACCTCGATCGTGCTGCCGGTCAGCCGCAACTCGATCATCACGGTGTCGCTGTTCGCCTTCCTGTGGGCGTGGTCGGACTTCATCTTCGCCAGCACCCTCGACCAGGGCGGCGACCACCAGCCCATCACGCTGGGCATCTACCACTACATCGGCAACAACAACCAGGAGTGGAACGCCATCATGGCCACCGCCGTGATCGCCTCCATCCCGGCCACCATCCTGCTCGTCGTCGCCCAGCGCTACGTCGCGGCAGGCGTCACCGCCGGTGCCGTAAAAGACTGAAGGGACCCTCACTTCATGACCGTCGCCGCTTCGGGCCCGGTGTTCTCCCTGCGGGAAATCCCGTTCAGCTACCGCGGATCCTGGTTCGGGTTCTCGCCCGTGGTGGCGGAGCAGACCTATGCCGAGGACGTGCATCTGGTCTCGCACCAGACCGGCATGCACGCGGTTCTGCGGCTGATCCCCGCCGTCGAGACCACCATCACCGCTACCCCGCACCAGCTCACCTGGAGCCGCGACGACGGCCGGATCGACCTGGTCTACGACAACGCCGACACCGTACGCGTCAAAGGCCGCGGCCTCGGGCTCCGCCTGCTGGCCGCCGACCCCGTACTGACGCCGTTCAGCGGCCCGTACTTCTACCAGGACCCCCGCGACGACTCCTACGTCTTCACCGTCTACCAGACCGGCCGCCGCTACCGGATCACCCTCGTCAGCGGGCGCGCCGACCACCTCGGCGCCCAGGCGCTCGGCACCGCCGAGCGCGGCGTCGTCCTGCCGGCCGACGAGACGTGGGAGATCGCCATCGAGGAGTACGAGACCGCGCGCGCCCCCTACGCGAGCACGGATGCCTTCGAACAGGTGGCCAAGGCGGCGCGGGCCGAGTTCGAGGCGTTCGTCGCGGCGGTCGCGCCCTGGCGCGGCGACCGCACTCCCGCCGCCGAACTGGCCGCCTACGTGCTGTGGTCGGCCACCGTGCGCCCCGCCGGGTTCGTCACCCGGCCGGCCGTGCTCATGTCCAAGCACTGGATGGACAAGGTGTGGAGCTGGGACCACTGCTTCAACGCCCTCGCCCTCGCCGACGGCCTGCCCGAGCTGGCCTGGGACCAGTTCCGGCTGCCCTTCGACCACCAGGACGCCGCGGGCGCGCTGCCCGACTCCATCACCCACTCCGAGATCCTCTACAACTTCGTCAAGCCGCCCATCCACGGCTGGGCCCTGCGCCACCTCCCGCCCGCGCCCGATCCGGCCGAGACCTATCGGCTGCTCGAACGCTGGACCACGTTCTGGCTCGACGCCCGCCGCGCCCCCGGGCGGGAGCTGCCGCACTACCAGCACGGCAACGACAGCGGCTGGGACAACGCCACCACCTTCGACCACGAGCGGGTCGTCGAGACCGCCGACCTGGCCTGTTTTCTCGTGCTGCAACTGCGCCAGCTGGCCCGCCTGGCCACCGACCCGGACACGTCCGCCCGATGGAGCGAGCAGGCCGACCGGATGCGCGACGCCCTCCTCGCCGAGCTGTGGGACGGCGAACGATTCCGCGCACGGGGCGTGCGCTCCGGACGTACCTGGTCCAGCTCCAGCCTGCTCGACCTCATGCCGATCGCGCTGGGGGAGGAGCTGCCGAGACCCGTCCGTACGGCGCTGGCCGCCCGGATCGAGCAGCACCTGACCGCGTTCGGTCCCGCCACCGAGCTGCCTGCCTCCGAGCACTACCAGGACGACGGCTACTGGCGCGGCCCCATCTGGGCGCCCTCGACCGTACTGATCGAAGACGGCTTGCGTCGCGCCGGATACCCGGACCTGGCCGACGAGATCAGCGCCCGCTTCCGCGCGCTGTGCGAGAAGTCAGGCTTCGCCGAGAACTTCGACGCCCGCACCGGCGAGGGCCTGCGCGACCGCGCCTACACCTGGACGGCCAGCGCCTACCTCATCCTCGCCGCCGCCCACGAAAGGCGAACCAGACCGTGATCCGGCTGTGACAGGTCAGGGTCGAATGCGGGGCTGCGCCTGGGCGAGACGATCTGTGTGCCCGGCCTGGAGAATCGCACGGCCGCGCTCGATGCCCTCCTGGCCGCGGAAACCGCCCTCCTGGCGGGAGGCAACCGCATGCGCGGGTCAGCGCGTCGTGGCCGAACGCAGCATGCCGACTACTCCGCGCTCGCGAGTTCGCTCTCAAAGCGCTTGCGCAGCCCGTCCTTCTCGGGCTCGGGCAGCCAGCACGCCTCCACCCCGGCCAGCGCCATCGCGCGCAACCGCTCATCCGGTACGGCGAGCTGATCGGACAGGATCCGATACTCGTTCGCCAGCGACGTCGGGAACATCCCGGGATCATCGGAAGCGGGGATGACGTTCAGCCCGGCCTCGAGCATCGCCGCGATCGACGCCCGCCGCCACGGCCGCCACGAGCGCCGCGAGGTGGTCGAGATGACGGTGAACGGGATCTGCTCGTCCCTGACCCTGGCGACGACCTCGTCGTCCTCGAGTACGAAGTAGCCGTGGTCGATCCGGTCGCACCCGAGCACGTCGAGACAGGTGACCGTGTTGACGGCGACGGGCGCGTGCTCGGAGGAGTGAGCGGTACGGCGGAGCCCGGCCTCACCGGCCAGCCGGAAGGCGGCCTCGAACCGCTCGGGAGGCCCGGCGGTCTCCAGGTTGTCCAGCCCGATCCCCGCCACGTAGTCGTGCGGGTTGTCCACGACCGTGCGGATCCAGGAGAGCGCTTCTTCACCCGACGTGCTCCGGTCGACGGCCGCGATGAGCCGGCCCGACATGCCGAAGTCGCGTTCCGCCATCTTGATGCCCTCGGCGTACGCCTCGATCACCGTGGCGTAGCCGAGCTTCTCCTGATGCCCGGTCAGCGCGTCGAAGGAGAGCTCGAGATGCCTGGTCGCACTGGTCCGGTGGGCGTTCTCGAACGCCTCGTAGGTGATCCTGGTGAGATCGTCCGCCTCGCGCAGGACCTGCAGAACCCACGAGGACACCTGGAACAGCGAGTAGGAGACCTCGGGCTCGTCCGCGCTCCTGCCCTGCGGCACCGGGATCCGGGTGTTCAGGTAGAGCGCCGGGTCCGGCGGAAGCGAGTTCACATCCGCGTAGATCCGCTCGGGCGTGTCGGAGAGATCGAGCCCCTCCCGCCTGGCCAGCTCGGCGAAGGTGGCGGCGCGTACGGTGCCGATGAGGTGGCAGTGCAGATCGACCTTGGGCATCAGGTCAAGGTTCACTTGCCGGCCACCTCGCGGGTGAAGCGGTCGACCCAGGTGGTGCGGGTGTCGACGAGCTGGGCGGGATCGAGGGTCTTGAACCCGGCGGCCACGGGGTCCTTCGCCGCCTCGCCCGTCACCTTGGCGATGTCGGCCGGGATCTCGGCCTTCAGGTTCGTGGGCAGGTCACCGACGGCCTTCGCCATGGCGCTCTGCGTCTCGGCCGACAGCATGTAGTCGATGAACTTCGCCGCTCCCTGCTGGTTGCGCGCGCCCTTGGGGATCATCGCCCGGTTGGTGGCCATGTAGCGGCCCTTGGCGGGAGCCGTCCAGGCGATCGGCTCGCCCGAGGTGGCGAGCTTGGTGGCGAAGCCGCTCAGCGCGTCGGCGGCGACGATCTCGCCTTGGTTCAGCAGGTTCGTGACCTCGGTCGAGGAGGTGTAGAACTGCAGGACGTTCGGCGCCCAACCGGCCAGGGTCTTCAACGACGTGTCGATGTCGTAGGGGCCCTTGCCGTACGACTCACCCACCCCCGAGATCATGAGTTGCCCGGCGGTCACTGAAATATCGGGAAGCGCGACCTTTCCCTTGTTCGCCGGGTTCGCGAACAACGCCCAGTCGGCGGCCTGCTTCTGACTGAGCTTGCCGGTGTTGTAGATGATCCCGTTGAGCTGGTGGGTGTAGGCGGGCCCCTCGTACGCGCCCTCGGTCGCGAACGGCGCGAGCTCCTTGATGTTGGGCACATCGACCTTCTGGAAGAGGCCGTCCTTCTGCCCGAGCGCGGCGAAGTAGTCGGAGATCAGCACCACGTCCGCCTCCGGCTTGCCCTTGGTGAGCTTCAGCTTCGACAGCCGGTCGGAGTTGGACCCGGTGTCCAGCTCGACCTTGATCCCCGTCTGCTTGGTGAACGGAGTGACGACCGCCTGCTCGAACTCCTTCACCCCGAAGGGGAAGGTGCTGACGACGATGGTGTTCTGATCGGCCTGCTTCTCACCGGACCCGGAGCCGGAGCATCCGGCTGCGGCGAGCACTGTCAGGGCAGCGGCCAGTACGGCACGGCGCGTGGGCATGGGGTTCCTTCTTTCAGCGGAAATCGGCGGAGTTCAGCGGCGTTCAGCGGCGTTCAGCGGGGGAGGGGGACCAGATGGTCGTCCGGCGCGAGCACCGTGACGCTCGATCCGGGTGTCAGGGTCGTGCCGCTGCGTACGTCGGCGAGCAGCCTGACGGTCGCGCCCGACGGGTCGACCACGTCGAGGGAGACCAGCAGGTCGACGCCGCGGAAGGCCACGTCGACCACCGTGGCGTCCAGGCCGTGACCTTCCTCGGCGAGGCGCAGATGCTCGGGCCGGATGGTCAGCGGGGTGCCGTCGGCCGCGGTGAGGAAGTTCTCGTAGCCGAGGAACTCGGCGACGAAGCGGTCAGCCGGACGGGGGAAGACCTGCTGGGGAGAGCCCTGCTGCACGATCCTGCCCTCGTTCATGATGACCATCTCGTCGGACATCTCCAGCGCCTCGTCCTGGTCATGGGTGACGAGGATGACGGTCAGCTTGGTCTCCGCCTGGATGCGCCTGATCTCGGCCCGCATCTGGACGCGCAGGCGGGCGTCGAGGTTGGACAGCGGCTCGTCGAGCAGCAGGAGCTTGGGCCTGATCGCGATCGCCCTGGCCAGTGCCACCCGCTGCTGCTGCCCGCCGGAGAGCTTTTTCGGCTTGCGGTCGGCCAGGTGCGCGAGCCCGACGAGCTCGAGCGTCTCCATGACCCGTGACCGTCTCTCCGCGGCCGGCACCTTGCGCAGCTTGAGCCCGTAGCCGACGTTGTCGGCCACCGTCATGTGCGGGAACAGCGCGTACGACTGGAAGACCATCCCCAGATCCCGCTTCTCCGGCGGCGTGCGCGTGCTGTCGACCCCGTCGATGCGGATCGTCCCCGACGTCGGTGCCGAGTAGCCCGCGATCATCCTGAGCGTGGTGGTCTTACCGCAGCCGCTCGGCCCCAGCAGCGTCGTCAGCTTCCCCGATGGCACGGCGAGGTCGATCTCATCGACGGCGGTGAAGGAGCCGAACCTCTGGGTGACTCCGATCAGCTCGGCGGCGGCGGTCATTGGTTGATCCCTCCGAAGATCTTGGCGAATCCGACCGTGCGCTCGGCGATCACCGCGATGACCACGGTGGCGGCCAGGATGAGGGTGGAAGCGGCGGCGACCATCGGGTCATAGGACTGCTGCACGTAGTCGAGCATCGTCACCGGCAGCGTCCGGAAGTCGCGTCCCTGCAGCAGGAGCGACAGCGGCACGTTGTTGACGGACGTGACCATGCTGAGCAGCCCGGCGGAGAAGATCCCCGGCCGCAGGACCGGCAGCGTCACGTTGAAGAACGCCCGCAGCGGCGAGGCGCCGAGTCCCCGGGCGGCCTCCTCCAGCACGGGGTCGGCCAGCGCGAGCGAGGCGCCGGTCACGCGTACCGCATAAGGCAGCATCAGCGCCGTGTGCCCGACCAGCAGGGTGCTGAAGTTGTCCAGGTCCAGGCCGACCATCAGCTGCTGGAACAGCGCGAGGCCGACGACCAGCTCAGGGACGATGAGCGGCGACAGGAACAACCCCTCGACCAGGCCCTTACCGGGCAGCTTGCCACGGTGGACGGCGAGCGTGACCGGCACGCCGAGCAGCAGCGCGAGCACCGTGGCGAGGACGGCGAGCTCCAAGCTGGAGATCGCGGCCTCGATGAACGGCTCGTAGCCGAGCGCCTCGTCGAACCAGCGCAGCGAGATCCCGTCGGGCGGGAACCTCAGGGTGTTTCCCGCCGTGAAGGCGGTGGCGACCACGAAGATGATCGGCACGATCATGATGACGTAGCCGATGACCGCGAGCGCCGCCGTGATCGGCCGCTTCATGAGGTGGCCCCCTTCCGCCCGATCAGCGAGGACAGCCCGGAGACCAGGAAGACCAGGACCGTCATGATGAGCGCCGTCGCCGAGGCGGAGGCCCAGTCGACCGTGGTGCTGGCGTAGTTGAACAGCTGCGTGGAGAGCATCCGCTGGCTGGAGCCGCCGAGCAGATAGGGCGTGGTGTAAGCGGTGACGGAGCCCGCGAAGACCAGGGTGGCGGCCACCACGATGCCCGGCATGGTCAGCGGGATGACGATGTTCCACATCGTGCGGATCCTGCTCCCGCCGAGCCCGCGCGAGGCGTCGTCCAGGCCGGGATCGACCTGGGCGACGGCCGAGTAGCAGGAGATGATCGCCAGCGGCAGGAACAGCTGGGTGAGACCGAGGACGATCGCCAGCTTGGTGTAGAGCAGCTGCGGCGCCACGTCGACTATGCCGAGCTGGACGAGCAACTGGCCGAGCGCCCCCTTGGAGCCGAGGATCACCAGCCAGCCGAACGTCCGCACCACGTTGCTCAGCATCAGTGGGAAGATCGCCACTGCCAGGAAGACCCCGCTCCAGCGGGACGGCGAGCGGGCGAGCCAGTAGGCGATGGGAAAGCCGAGGACGACGCAGATGATCGTGACAGCCAGGGCCAGCCCGACCGTGCGCCCGATCACCTCAAGATCGTAGGGATCCGTGAGCATCTCGCCCAGGCGTGCGAAGATCTGGCTGGTCGGCACGTCCGGCGGCGCGAAGAGCATCGCGGCGGAGGGGATGAGGAAACCTGCCACGAGAAGGACGAGACCAGGCACCAGTAGAAAGGCCGATGTGCGGGAGATGTCGGCGTCCTTTCTCAGTGGCGTACGCTTGTCTGGAACCGGTTGCGGAACCGGTTCCATGAAGCCTGACCATAGATTATGAGCGGCCCCGCGCACAAACCCCGCCGTGAATTCCGTGTAACGACGACTAAGGAGCATCAGTGCCGACACTCGCGGACGTCGCCGCGCTGGCCGGGGTCTCCAAGGCGACGGCCTCCCGCGCCCTGGGCCGGCCGGACCTGGCCGCCCCGGAAACGGTGGCCCGCGTCCGCGCAGCCGCTGAGCAGCTCGGATTCGTCCCCAACCGGGCGGCCACCCAGCTGGCCCGGGGGAGGACCGGCGTGGTCGCCATCGTCGTGCCCACGCTCGACAACACCTTCTTCACCCCGATCATCGGTGGTGCCCAGGCGCGCGCGGCCGACTCGGGCATGCAGCTGACCATCGCGGTGCACTCTCTGGAGCACGCGGCCCAGCTCGCCTCGGTCGAGCAACTCGCGCACCAGGTCGACGGCTTCCTGCTGACCGCGCCCCGAGGTTCGGACGAGATCGTCCGCGCCGCCGCGTCGTACAAGCCGACCGTGCTCATCGACCGCGAGATCGACGGCATGACCTCGGCGGTCGCCGACACGGCCACCGCCTTCGGCGCGCTCGTCACCTGGTTCGCCGAGAAGGGCCACGAACGCATCATCTACATCGGCGGCCCGGCGGGCTCCTGGCAGGATCGCCAGCGCCAGGCGGTCATCCGCGCCGCGGCCGAGTCGAGCGGCGCGACGCTGACCATGCTCGGCCCCTACCCCTCGACGTTCGCCGCCGGAGTGGAGACGGCGGAGGCCGTGGTGGCCGCCGGCGCCACCGCCGTGGTCCCCTACGCGACCTCGATCGGCCTTGGTGTCATGTTCTCCCTGCTCAACCGCGGGATCCGCGATGTCGTGGTCAGCTCGGAGCGCATGATCGTCGAGAGCCTCGGCCTGGGCGACGTCCCCTCGATCGACGTGGACGGCGAAAAGCTCGGCGAGGTGGCCATGGACCAGCTCATGACCCTGCTCGGCGAGCGCAAGGAGCAACCACCCAGCAGACGCCGCCTCACCGTCCCGATCAGCTAGCCGGGCCAGGTCTCGGTGCCGCACGGACGTGCGCGCGCTCGCCTTGTTTCCCGATGAGGCTCAGGAACTCGACGGGGCCGGCGCTGGTGGCCCCGAACCAGTGCGGGGTGCGCGTGTCGAACTCCGCGGCCTCCCCCGGCTTGAGGATGAGGTCGTGTTCGCCGAGCACGAGGCGGAGCGTTCCGTTGAGGACGTAGGCCCAGTCGTAGCCCTCGTGGGTGCGCAGGTCGGGCTCGGCGTCGTCGCTTCCGGTCGGGAGGACGAACTTGTACGCCTGGATTCCTCCGGGCCTGCGGGTCAGCGGCAGGATGACCGAGCCGTCGCCGCAGGGGATGGGACGCAGGTTGACGCGGGGGTCGCCGGTCGGCGGCGCGTCGACGAGGTCGTCGAGCGTGACCCCGTAGGCGCGAGCGAGCGGAAGCAGCTGCTCGAGCGTGGGACGTCGCAGGCCCGCCTCGAGCCGGGACAGGGTGCTGATGGAGATGCCGGTCTCCGCCGCGAGGCCGGCGAGCGTGACCTCGCGATGCAGCCTCAGTCGTTTCAACCTCGGTCCGACAGCGTCAAGAGTGCGGTCTATGGTTTCGTCCACCCTTCCATTTTGCCATTCGGCAACGACGTTTGCACATCTGCTTCCTCGATCAGCACCATGAAGCACGAACCGCGAACGAAGGGGACGACCTATGACGCACGGATTCGACAAGGACTTCTGGGAGCGGCACTGGCAACAGGGTCCAGGATCCATGGGCGGCAACCCGCCGAACCCGTACCTCGCCCGTGAGACCAGCGGCCTGACACCGGGCACGGCTCTGGACGCGGGGTGCGGCGGCGGCGCCGAGGCGATCTGGCTCGCCTCCCACGGCTGGCACGTCACCGCGGCCGACATCTCCTCCGAGGCCCTCGCTCGCGCTGCCGAGCGCGCGGCGACGAGCGGGGCGCCCGAGCGCTTGCGGTGGGTCGAGGCGGATCTGAGCGCCTGGAGCCCGGGCGAGCGGTTCGACCTGGTCATGACGCACTACGCCCACCCGGTGATGCCCCAACTGGAGTTCTACGACCGCATCGCCGGATGGGTGGCTCCCGGCGGCACGCTGCTCATCGTGGGGCACCTGCACACCCCGGGCTCAACCGGCCACGGACACCACCCGCCTGCCGAGGCGTCGGTCACCTCCGCGGCCATCACCGCGCGCATGGACGGCGCGGAGTGGGAGATCGTCACAGCGGAAGAGCACCTCCGTACGGTCACCGGCCGAGCGGTCCCTCTCCACGATGTCGTCGTGCGCGCCACCCGCCGCCGGTAAAGGAATCTCATGCGTACGAACCCGTCCGCAGACGCGGAAGCCCCCGATCCGACCATCCACGACCCACGACGACGACGTACGATCTTGGTCGCGGTCTGCATCGCGCTCATGGCGGTCATCGCTTCGGTGTCCGGGCTGAACGTCGCCCAGCCGGAGCTCACCGTCGCGTTCGACGCCTCGCAAAGTGAGGTCTTGTGGTTCATCAACATCTACACCATCACTCTGGCCGCGGCGCTCCTGCCGCTCGGCGCGATGAGCGACCGGTGGGGCCGCAGGCCGGTGCTGCTGGCCGGCCTGCTCGTCTTCGGAACAGCGAGTGCGGCGGCCGGCCTTGCCACGTCATCCGAGCTCATGCTCGCCGCGCGTTTCCTGAGCGGCGTCGGCGCAGCGATGATCATGCCGGTCACCCTCGCCGTCATCACCTCGACCTTCCCGGACGAGGAACGCTCCAAGGCGATCGGCGTGTGGACCGGCGTCGCCGGCGGTGGGGGCATCTTGGGGATGTACCTGTCGGCCGTCCTGGTCGACGTGGCGAGCTGGCGGTGGCTCTTCGTCCTGCCGGTCGTGCTCGTCGTCGTCGCCGTCGTCATGGCGCTGCGATCCATCCCGAACTCACGCGAGGAGTCAGGGCACGGGTTCGACGTCGTCGGTTCGCTGTCGTCCGTGGTCGCGGTGGTCGGGCTCGTCCTCTTCCTCCACGAGGGCCCCGAACGAGGCTGGACCGCGCCCGCGACGCTCCTGAGCCTCATGGCCGGCGTCATCGCCGCTGCCGGGTTCGTGGCCTGGGAGCTGCGCCGGCAGGCTCCGCTCCTCGACGTCCGCCTGTTCCGCGAGCGAGGTCTCGCGAGCGGCTCCGTGTCGCTCCTGGCGGTCTTCGGCGTGCAGGCAGGGATCTTCGTGGTCCTCTTCCCGTACTTCCAGGCGGTCCTCGGCTGGTCCGGCCTTCGCTCCACCCTGGCGCTCATGCCGATGGCGCTGCTGATGATGTTCGCCTCCGGCCTCGCCCCGCGGGTGGCCGCGCGCATCGGCAGCCGCTCGACGATGGCCTCAGGGATCTTCCTGGGCGGCGCCGGGCTGGCCCTCATGGCCACCTCCGTCTCCGTCGACGGCGGCTATCTCTCGATCCTGCCCGGCATGCTCGCCATGGGACTCGGCATGGGTGTGACGATGACACCCTCCACCGAGGCCATCACCACCGCCTTGCCACGCGCGCGTCAAGGTGTCGCGTCCGCGCTCAACGACGTCACCCGGGAGTTCGGCAGCGCGCTCGGTGTCGCCCTGCTCGGGGCGGTCCTGACCGCCGGCTATCGCGGCGCCATCGACTCCCGGCTCGACGGAGTGCCGTACGACGCCGCCGCCACCGCCCGCGAGGGCGTCGCCAACGCCCTCGCGGCCGCCGACAGGGTCGGCCCTCAGGCGCGGGCGCTGACCCGAGGCGCCCAAGAATCCTTCGTCGACGGCTGGCAGCAGGCCATGTGGGCAGGCGCGGTGGTGATGGCGGTCCTGTTCGTCTACGTCCTGGCGCGGGGTCCGCGATAACGGACCCCGGGTCACGCTATCGAGGGGGCAACACACAGAACTCATTACCGTCGGGATCGGCCATCATCACGTGACCGGACCCGTGCCGGCCGAGGTCGATCCGAGTCGCTCCGAGGGAGATGAGCCGGTCGACCTCCGCTTGCTGATCGCCGTCCGCAGGTGGAGCGAGGTCGAAGTGCAGCCGGTTCTTGCCGGTCTTCGGCCTCACCGGCGGGCCGCCCCACGTGATCTTCGGACCGCCGTGCGGTGAACGGATCGCGGTCTCCTGATCCTGGTCCCAGACCAACGGCCAGCCCAGCGCTTCGCTCCAGAAGTAGCCGACCTCCTGCGAACCGTCGGACGCGAGCGCCCCGATGAATCCGCAGTCGGCGAGGAAGTTGTTGCCCGGCGGGATGACGCAGAACTCGTTGCCCTCGGGGTCGGCGAGCACCACATGACCCTCCTCCGGCAGTTGCCCGACGTCGATGTGCTGGGCGCCGAGTGCGAGCGCCCTCGCCACCGTCTGCTCCTGGGCCTCGTAGTTGCTCGTCAGATCGAAGTGGATCTGGTTCGGTTCGGTCTTCTTCTCCTCGGTCGGAAGACAACGGATCCGGAACCCGGTGTCATCGTTCGGCAGGAGCGTGATGCCCTCGTGGGGGTCGTCGGCCATCTCCCAGCCCAGGACTCCGGCCCAGAAGCGCGCGAGACCGAGGGGGTCGTTCGCATCGAAGCAGAGCGCGACAAGCTGCGAAGTCATAGAGCATCTCCAATCCGCTGACCCACCCGCGCAGACAGGACACGTCCTCCTGGCGCATAACGCGGCAACGCTAGCCCGCTCATTGACGGCGACGCCAACGATTTTGCGGCAGACGGCGATGCTTCCGGCCGTAAACCGCAGGCAGGCCCGGACTACGACGACGGGCCGGGCGACTGAAGCTTGCGGCGCAGGTCGCCCGTCTGGGGGTGGCCGAGCTCGCGGAGGATCTCGTACGCCTCCAGCCAGCGTTCGCGGGCGGTCTGCCAGTCGCCGATGGCCTCGCTCACGTCGCCGAGATGCCCGAGCAACTGGGCGCGCAACCCCGGGCTCTCCATCGTGCCGATCCGGCGCAGACCGCTCTCGTAGTGCCTGATCGCCGACTCCGCATCGCCCAGCCGCTGGTGGAGCACGCCCAGCGTGTCCCAGGTGACCACTTCGTTGGCCAGGTCGCCCGCCCGTTGTTGCAGTTCGAGCGCTCGTTCGTGGTAGGACAGGGCCTCCTGGCAGGCGCCGATCTCGGAGAGGTACCAACCCACGGCGAGACTGGCCTTGCCCGCCCAGAGCGGGTCGTCGAGCTCGGTGAAGAGCGACAACGCCTGCTCGGCCTGGTCGAGCGCCTGCTCACGGTCCCCCTGCAGCCAATAGACGTAGGACAGCACGAAACGGCTCTCCGCCTCGCCTGCCCGGTGTCCGGCGGCGAGGCTCAGGTCGAGCGCCTGCCGCATGTGGTCGTGCGCGTCGTCGAACCGGTCGAGGCGGCCGTGCACCGCACTCAGGAAGCGGTGCGCGTGCGCCGCCGCGGGCCGGTCGGTCAGAGCGGTCGCCGCGCGCAGCGCCACCGCCCACGCCGCGCCCTCGTCCTGCCAGCGCCGCTGGTCGTTCAGGAACGTGTCCAGCGCCCAGCTCAACTGCCAGGCGTGCCGATGCATACCCTCCTCCTCGGCCTGCCGCAGCGCGGTGAGCAGGACCGCCTGCTCGGTTCTCAGCCAGTCCAGAGCGGCGGGCAGGTCGAACGCGCGTTTCGGCTCGACGCCGTCCGTAGGCTCGGCGAGGGTCATCGGGATGGGCGCGCGCACCGGGTTCAGCACCAGCTCGGCGTGGTACGCGGTGTGCGTGTAGTGGTCGAGCAGCCGGGTCAGCGCCGCCTGCCGCGCGGCCTCGGACTCCTCGGCCATGGCACGTTCACGGGCGTAGGCGTGCAGCAGGTCGTGCGTCCGGTAGCGGCCGGGCGCGTGCTCGATGACCAGGCTGGCGTGGGTCAGTTCGGCCAGCGTCAGCCGGACCTCGGACAGCGCCCGTCCGTCCAGCGCGGCCACCGCCGCCACCGCGATGTCGGCGCTGGTGGCGAGCCCGAGCAGCCGGAACAGCCGGGCGGCGGCCGGGCTCAGCGCGTCGTAGGACCAGGAGAACACGGCGTCGATCTCCAGGGCCGCGAGCCGGCCGCCCGGGTGGCGCAGCTCGGCGGCGATCGCCGAGGGCGGGAAGCCGGTCAGCCGTGCCCGCGCGCCGACCAGCGCCAGCGCCAGCGGGAGCCGTCCGCACGCGGCCACGATCGCCGTCACGCCCGCGGGATCGGTGCCCGTGCCCAGCCGGCGGCTGAGCAGTTCGACCGCCTCTTCGACCTCCGGTACGTCCAGGCGCAGCGCGGTGGCGCCGGTCTCGGCGACCAGGGCGGTGAGCTGATGGCGGCTGGTGACGACCGTACGGGCGGCGGGGCCCCCGGGCAGCAGCGGCCGGACCTGGTCGGCGTCGCGGGCGTTGTCGAGCACGACCAGCAGGCGGCGGCCGACGGACCGGCTGCGGTAGAGCGCCGCCTGCGCGTCGAAGCCGGACGGGATGCGGTCGGGCGGCACCCCGAGCGCGTCCAGGAATCCGCGGATCACCTCGGCGGGATCGACCGTCGTGTGGTGGGAGAAGCCGCGCAGGTCCACGTAGAGCTGGCCGTCGGGATAACGCGGCGCCGCCAGGCGGGACCAGTGCACGGCGAGCGAGGTCTTGCCCACGCCCGCCGGCCCGGAGACGGTGACCACCGCCGCCGTGGCGGCGTCGAGGGCACGCAGCGCCGCGGCACGGCCGGTGAAACCGTCGACGTCGCCGGGTAACTGCGCGGGCGCCGGCGGATGACCGGCGTCCGGTTGCGCGGCGAGCTGGAAGGCGGCGCGGTCCGCCGGGGACAGTTTCAGGGTGTCGGCCAGCACCCGGACAGTGCTGGCCCGGGGAACCGTGACGCGGCCGGACTCGATCTCACGAATCTGCCGCTCGCTGACGCCGGACAGCGCGGCCAGTTCCTCCTGTGTGAGCAGCGCCTGAACCCGGAACTCGCGCAGCGCGTCGCCGAACATCGATCCCCTTCCGGCCGGTTCACAGTACGCGATCATGTCCGCGCGCCCGCAGCCTAACCGCCGGTCAACCGCCGGTCGAGCGCCTGCCGTCCGGACTGCCGCGGCTGGTTCCCTGAGGGGGTCTCACCCACCGGCCTGACGGGATGCCATGGGCACTATTCGGATGAGAACCATCACGCTTCTGCTCCTGTTCATGTGCGCGTTGCTCGCGGCACCGGGCGCCGACGCGTACGCCACCACCCCGACGAAGACGGACAACGGCTGCGACCGCATCAGGCACCGATTACCGTCACTCGCCCGCCAGGGCAAGAAGAAGGCCCTGTGCGTCGCACCGGTGACCCAACCGCCCTCCACGTCGGCCCTGACCACGGCGAGCGTCGCCGCCACCCCGCCACCCCTGCCCGCCTGGTGCATCGACCCCCCTGACGACCAGACGAAGAGCGCGTGGAAGACCAGGCGATTCGCCTCCTGCCTGATCAACTACGCGACGGTCAGCCTCTACGACACCGCGACAGGGGCCCTGCTCGGCCGCACCACCTTGAACTACATCCATTACATCGCCATGTTCTACGACAGCCTCGAACTCACCGACGTCTTCGCGATCGTGCGCTTCAACTCCCAAGGCGCGCTGACCTCGGATGACGCCATCGGTTTCCGTCTGGCGGTCAGTTGCTCCTACGGCTGCACGGCGGGCGACTTCGGCCCGGCGATCACGCTGCCGGAGAACTCCCCGCAATACCTGACCCCGCCCGTACCTCATCTGGTGAACGTGCCCGGGAATGGGGAACGCACCATTCACACCACCTACGATCCGCAGGTGACGCATCCGGGCGGCGACACGGAAGTCGTCAACGTCTTCCCGCCCGAGAAGGGCCCCTACCCTTCGCCGGACATTCGCTGCGACAGGATTCTCAGCGGCGCCGGCTGCGTCATACCGACCTTCCTCCCCACGCTCAGCGGGCTGACTGACTACCCGCAGGTCAGGGCGCACATCAGGACGGCGCAGGCCGGCGGGCTCCCCGGAGCCCCGGGGACCACCCCGCTCCACCGGCTGGCCAACGAGGACAAGGCCGACGAGAACCGGCGAATCGCCTGCCCCGACTGGCGGCCCCGTCCCACGGGATACACCTGCGACGAATACCCCATGGCGCGTACGTGGGAGGGCGCCTCGACGAGCGGCGGCGCGTTCAGCTGGGCCATGGTCCCCAGGGACGAGAACGAGGGCGCCGGAGGGAAGTACGGATCCCTCGTCCGCTATCAGCGACTGCTGGACCACGACGGCTTCTGGGTCGATCCCAACTGATCACGCACATTTCGCCAATGAAAGGACAGTCATGAGTGCTGGAAAGTCAACGACCTCCAACCGGTTCGTGAAGATCCTCCTCGCCGTGATCATCGGCGCGGCGGCCGGGGCCGTCGTTCCGGTCTCCGCCGCGAGCGCCACCCCGTCCGAGTGCGACCAGTCCGGGATCCCCGACTACTACCAGGTCGTCGTCGGCTCAAGCCCCGATCTGGGCGACCGCAGACTCCAACTGTGGAACGGCGGCGCCTTCAACTACAGCTACGCCAGGCTCTCACCCCGCTATTCGGGCGAGCAGGTCTGGGCGGACCGCAGTCTGCAGGGAATGCCCAGCAGCCTGCCCATGCATCCCACCACCGAACAGGTCAACGCGAACGGCGGCTGGAAGCAGTGCGGCCCCTTCTCCAGTTCGGAGAGCAGCCTCGTCCTGAACTGGAACACCAGCCAGCAACGGCACTACGCGGTCCGGGCCTGCGCGCGCACCGCGATACTCGGTAGCTTCTGCGGCAACTGGTACATCGACCGGAGCTGACCGGCCGGCCCCGGTCACCTGACTCGTCTTGCTCCACGGCCCCGTTCCCGCTCTGGGAACGGGGCCCTCCCGTTAGTGGCCGGGCGCCTGCCGCGGCGCTCAGCCGACGGCAGCGCCGAACCACTTGGGCAACTGGCCGAGCAGCCCCTGCTGATCGTCACCGACCCAGGCCACGTGACCGTCCGGCCGCAGCAGCACCGCGGGCACATCCAGTTCGTCGCTGACGTCGACGACGTGGTCGACCCGGTCCGCCCAGCCCGTCACCGAGAGCCGGCCGGTCTGGTCGAGCAGCAGCCCGCGGCCGCCGTGCATCAACGCGTAGAGGCGCCCTCGCTTCAGCTCCACGTCCCGCATCCGCCGGCCGAGCAGTTCGTGCCCCTCGCCGAAGTCGTAGCGCACCCCGATCCCAGTGATCTTCTCGACCAGGTACCGGTTCACCTCCTCGAAGTCCATCAGTTCCGACAACAGCCGGCGCACCGACTGGGGGCCCGGCTCCAGGGACAGCAGCTCCATCCCCGCGCGGGTGTTGTTCAGCACGTCGGCGGCCACCGGGTGCCGTTCGGTGTGGTAGCTGTCCAGCAGCCCCTCCGGTGCCCACCCGCCGACCTCGGCGGCCAGTTTCCAGCCGAGGTTGAACGCGTCCTGGATGCCGAGGTTGAGCCCCTGCCCGCCGACCGGCGGGTGGGTGTGCGCCGCGTCGCCGGCCAGCAGCACCCGACCGGTCCGGTAGCGCTCGGCCAGCCGGGTGGCGTCGCCGAAGCGGGAGAGCCAGCGCGGTGAGTGCGCGCCGAAGTCGGTGCCCGCGGTGGCCCGCAACTGCTGCTTGAACTCCTCGAGGGTCGGCGGAACCGCGCGGTCCTCGGCCACCCCATCGGCGGGCACGACGACGCGGTACACCCCGTCCCCGAGAGGTCCGGCGCCGAACCGCAGCTGGGTCTTGCGGACCTCCGCGACGATGGCGGCGACCGTCGCCGGATTCTCGGTCAGCTCCATCTTGCCCAGCAGCGTCTCGACCTTGGTGGGCTCGCCGGGGAAGCCGACGCCGAGCAGCTTGCGCACCGTGCTGCGGCCGCCGTCGCAACCGACGAGGTAACGCGCGCGCAACCGCGTGCCGTCGGCCGGCTCGACGGTCACCCCGTGCTCGTCCTGGCTCAGCCCGACCAGCTCGCAGCCGCGCCGGATCTCGACACCGACCTCGGTGGCGTGCTCGGTCAGCAGGCGCTCGGTGGTGGTCTGCGGGATGCCGAGGGTGTACGGATGCGCGGTGTTCAACCGGTCGGGCCACGGCTTGGCGATGCCGGCGAAACCACCGCCCGTGAACTGCTTACCGAGGGCGAGGAACCGCTCCAGCAGACCGCGCTGGTCCATTACCTCGATGCTGCGTATGTGCAGACCGAGCGCGCGGACGTACCCGGTCGGCTCCGTGTCCTTCTCCAGCACGAGCGCGTGTACGCCGTGCAGCCGCAACTCGCTGGCCAGCATCAGGCCGGTCGGTCCGCCGCCGGCGACGATCACGTCAATCATGAACCCCCCACTCCACGAGGTCGCATTCCGGCCGGCTGCTCCGCGCGGTCCGGATTTCCGCAGGTTCTGGCCTCGGCCGCCGATTCTGCAGCACGACCCGGGCCTTGCCGCAAGCCCCCCGGTGCGCTATAGGTTGAGAGTGGCAGGGAGTTGCGTAGCTCCTTTTTCCAGGAGGAATGTCACCAGGTGACGGGCAACTCGTAGGCCCCGTAGACGAATCCGTCGTGCTTGAAGGGGATCTGCTCCACCTCGGTGGCGAGCGCCAGGGTGGGGAGCCGCCGTAGGAGCGCGGGGTAGGCGACTTGCAGTTCCATCCGCGCCAGGGGTTGTCCCAGGCACTGGTGCACCCCGTACCCGAAACTCACGTGGCGCCGGGCGTTGCGCTGGAGGTCCAGCAGGTCCGGGTCGGGGAAGACGGACGGGTCTCGGTTGGCGGTCTCGTTGACGATGATGATCCCCTCGCCGGCCCGGATGACCTGGCCGGCGATCTCGATGTCCTCCAGCGCCACCCGCCGTGGGTGATCGGCCGGGACAGCTCACCGGCCTTGACCCGCTCGACCAGCACGGAGAGCAGGTCGTCGCCGGGCTTGGCGAGCTTCTCGCCGATCAGCTCGTCCGCGATCCGCTGGGTGGCCGGCCGCATCGCCTCCACCCGCTTGATGGTGAACGCGGAGGTGACCATGCGGCGCAGCCGGGCATGATCGGCATCGGCTCCATCATGATGAAGCCGATGCCGCCCGAGCCCTCCTTCGCCATGCTCTCCGCCAGCAGGGTGAGGCTGATCAGCAGCATGCGCCGCTTGCCGTACATGTCGCCCAGTCGCCCCACCACGGGGGTGGCGATGGCGGCGGCGAGCAGAGTGGCGGTCACCGCCCAGGAGGCGGAGGCGCCCAGGAGCGAGGGGAGCCTGGGGACCAGCGGGATCACCAAGGTCTGCATCGGCGCCGTCACGATCCCGGCGCAGGCCAGGACCGCCACGATCGCGCCCGACCGCGGCGGGGCGGCTGTCCTGGGATCAGCGGGTCCGGCAAGGACTTGGGACACGGGGGAAGCCTCCAGTTAGGTGAGAGCGGCCGACATCAAAAGTAAACCGCACGATTGATTTAATTAAACCGTATGATTGATTTGGGTGGGTGCGACGGTTCCCTACGATGCGGTGACGGTCGAGATCGAGGAGACGGTGATGGCGGGTAGGACGGTACGGCCCGAGCGGGGCGGGGCGACCCGGGAGTTGATCCTGGCCACGGCGGAGCGGTTGTTCGCCGAACACGGTGTGCACGCGGTGTCGAACCGCCAGATCAGTGAGGCGGCGGGTCAGGGCAACAGTGCCGCGGTGGGTTACCACTTCGGCACGAAGGCGGATCTGGTCCGTGCGATCGCCCGCAAACACGCCGACCAGATGGAGGAGCTGCGGGTGTGGATGGTGGCCGACGCCGCCGGCTCCACGGATGTCCGCGATTGGGTGGACTGTCTGGTGCGCCCGTTCATCCGGCATCTGGCGGCCCAGGGCAGTCCCACCTGGTACGCGCGGTTCCGTGCCCAGGTGATGGCCGATCCGGCGCTCTATCAGATCACGGTCGAGGAGTCGCTCCCGTCGCCCTCGCTACGGCTGCTCGTGGACGGCCTGAACCGGTGTATTTCCGATCTGCCGCCCGCCGTGCGCGAGGCACGCTGGGCCATGGCGCGTCATGTGATCGTGCACATGTGCGTCGAGCGGGAACGTGCCCTCGGCGAGGGCACATCCACCCTCCAGCCGAGCTGGGACGACCTCGCCGCCAGTCTGATCGACGCGATCGTCGGACTGTTGCAGGCTCCGGTGACGCGTCACTCGTGATCGGGGGAGGGGAGAAGGGGCCTCTCTGAGCTTGTGATTCAACCCGGCGCGACGGACTCGCGGTTGCGGACGGGCATCGGAACCCGGTGCACCTGGCCCGCCTCGGTGTCCGCGGGGTCGCGCTCGATCTGGGTGAACAGCACGTCCACCGCCTTGCGGCCCAGCTCGTAATGGGGCAGCGCCACGGTGGTCAGCTGCGGCCGCACCCACGAGGCGAGGGGATGGTCGTCGAAGGAGACGACGGAGACATCGGCGGGCACCTTGAGCCCGAAGTCGTCGAGCGCCTGGTAAGCACCCATCGCGATCCGGTCATTGAAGCAGATCAGCGCATGCGGCTGGGCGGTCCGCAGGAGGTCCCGCGTCGCGGCGAGGCCGTACTCCGGCTGCCAATCGGGGCAGGTGCGAGCGCCCGCCACCTTGACGCCCGCCTCGCCGAGCGCCTCACGGATGCCGACGAGCCGTTCCACCGCCGCGAGGCTTTCGGCGGGCACATCGCGCAGGCCCGGACCGGCGCCGATCAGGTAGATGCCGTCACGGTGGCCGGCGTCGAGCAGAACGCGGGCCGCACGGCGGCCGGCCTCGACCTCGTCGGGCAGGACGGCGGGCAAATGGGTGGGCTGCTTGGGCAGCGCGTTGAGCAACACGGCGGGCACGGCCGTCACGGCCTTGGGTATCTTGATGGTGCGGGTGAACATCGAGGCCAGGATGAGCCCGTCGACCTGGCGGTCGTGCATGGCCTGGAGCAGGAGGCGTTCAAGCTCGGCGTCGCCTTCGGTCTCACCGATGAACAACATGAAACCGCGTTCACGGGCGGCCTCGAGCGCTCCCTTGATCATGTCACCGGCCAGCCGCGAGGTGGCGACGGTGTCCGAGACGAAGCCGATCGTCCGGGAACTGCCCGTACGCAGCCCGACGGAGACGATGTTGGGCCGGTACTGCAACTCCTCGGCGGCCCGCAGCACACGCTCCTCGACATCCTGAGAGATGCGCAGTTCACGGCCGCGGCCTGACAGCACGAGCGAGGCTGTCGGGCGGGAGACACCGGCGGCCTTGGCCACATCGGCCAGCGTGACCCGTCGTGGGCTCACCCAAAATCTCCGATCGTCAAGAGTGTGTTACGGGGGGTTGACATCGTACGACGCGCATGGTGAGACTATCGGGCGCTAACCCGATTTAGCAACGGAGTCGGGACATCAGCCAGGTGCCGATTGTCCCAAGCAGCAGAGGAGATGCACATGGCTCGTCGAGTCCGCCCCGGCAGGTCCGGTGCCGCGCTTGTGATCGCCATGGGGACGCTGACCGCCGCCTGCGCGGCTCCCGGCAGCAACAGCCCGCAGCCCAAGGCCACCAGCACGTCGTCGATGTCCGCGGCGCCCACCTGCGGCTCGGCGCCGATCAAGCTCAACGGCTACTTCGAGACCGGCTTCCCGCTGCCCAAGACGCTGACCACCGAGTTCACCAAACAGCACCCGAACGTCACCTGGGATATCCGCGAGGACCAGTTCGCGGTCATCACGCAGAATGCCCCGCGGGTGCTGGCGGACAACCCGCCCGACCTGATGCGCCTGCCCCAGGTGTCCGAGCTGGTCAAGGACAACCTGCTGAAGAACCTGGACGGTTATGCGACGGCGTTCGGCTGGGACAAGTGGCCGGCCTCGCAGCTTCAGCAGCTGCGCCTGGGTCCGGGCGGGCGGCCGCGGGGTGAGGGCTCGTTGTACGCCCTGGGGCTCAACTTCAGCATGACCGGCGTCTTCTACAACAAGAAGCTCGCCGCCCAGATCGGGATGTCCACGCCGCCCACCACGCTGGCGGAGCTCGACCAAGTGCTGGACAAGGCCAAGGGCGCGGGCATCACGCCCATCCTGCAGTTCAACGGCGGCGCCACCGGCGGCCTGGCATTCCCGCTGCAAAACCTCATGGCCTCTTACGGCCCTGCCGGGCCCGTCAACGACTGGATCTTCCAGAAGCCCGGCGCCACCATCGATACCCCGTCGAACCTGCGGGCCGCCCAGCACCTGGACAAATGGGTCAAGGCAGGCTACTTCCCGAAGGACGTCAACGCGCTCGACTACGCGACCATGATGAGCCGCTTCATCGACGGCCAGGGCCTGTTCATGTTCAACGGCGACTGGGAGTCGGGCAACCTCGACAAGCAGATGCCGGGCAACGTGGGTTTCCTGCTGATGCCGCCGGCGCAGCAGGGCGGCAAGCTCGCCGCCATGTCAGCGCCTCTCACCTTCGGGATCGCCGCGAACGCCAAGAACGCCGACTGTGCCGCCTTCTTCCTCAACTGGGTCGCCACCGACAAGCGGGCTCGCGAGATCGGCGTCGAGGTCGGCGGATCGCGTCCGATGGGACCGGCTGAGGCGTACATGCCGGCCGTGGCAGCGGACAAGGTCACGGCGAGCACTCTGGCGGCCGGGGCGGACATCGCCAAGGACAACGGCGCGATGGACTTCATCGCCAACGCCACCGGCGCCATCTACGCCAAGAGCTGGACGCCGCAGCTGCAGAAGCTGGTGGCCGGGCAGCAGAGTCCGCAGGAGCTGCTGAAGACGGTCCAGGCCGACTACGCCGGCCAGCTCGAAGGGAACTGAGGCAGTTGATGACCCGCTCCGCCGGCTCCCGATCCGCGCACCGGCGGCCGGTCGCGACCAGGCTGCGCGACGCGCGCGGCTTGGTCGGCTGGCTGTTCGTCGCCCCGGCGCTCGTGTTCTACGCGGTGTTCGTCCTTCGCCCGATCACCCTGACCTTCCAGTACTCGCTGTACGAGTGGAACGGCATCGGCGCCTCCACCTGGGTGGGGCTGGCCAACTACGGCAAGGTCTTCACCGATCCGGACCTGTCCGACTCGCTGGTGAATGCTTTCCAGCTGATCGTGTTCTTCAGCGTGATCCCGGTCGTGCTGGGCCTGGCCATCGCCGCGACGATCCGGCGGATCGCCGCAAGCAGGCTTGCCCTCGTGGCCCGGACCGTGCTCTTCCTGCCGCAGGTCATCCCGCTGGTGGCGGCCGGCATCGCGTGGAGCTGGCTGCTGGCCTCCACCGGAGTGATCAACCAGTTGCTCTCGCTCATCGGCCTCGGCGGGGTGACCCGGGCCTGGCTGGGCGACTTCGCCACCGCTCTGCCGGCGGTCGGCATGATCGGCGCATGGGTGCTGCTCGGCCTGTGCACGCTCCTGCTGCTGGCCGGCATGAGCAAGATCGACCCGGCCCTCTATGAGGCCGCCCGGCTGGACGGCGCCGGAGCATGGCGGGAGTTCGTCTCCATCACGGTGCCCAGCCTGCGCCAGGAGATCGCGGTCTGCGTCACTGTGACCGTGATCGCGGCTCTGGCCAGCTTCGACATCATCTACATCTCCACCCAGGGCGGCCCCGGCAACACGACCATGGTTCCCGGCTTGCAGATCTTCTACCTGGCCTTCTCCGAACGCGAGGTGGGCCTGGCCTCGGCCCTGGCCGTGGTGCTCATGGTCCTCGTGATCGCCTGCGCCCTTCCCATCCAGTGGTTCGCAAAGGACGGCAACCGATGATCATCGCAGGGCGGGAGGCCTGGACCGGCCGGCTGCTGCTCATCCTCATGATGGCGGTCACGCTCCTGCCGTTCCTCAGCCTGTTCGTCACCGCCCTGCACCCCTCGGGCACCTACCCGGCCGGGCTGGCCTGGCCCGACGACCCGCAGTGGGGCAACTTCCTGCGGGCCTTCGAGGTCGCGAACATGGGCGAACTGCTGAAGTCGAGCGTCCTCATCGTGCTGGGCGTGGTACCGATCTCGATCCTGCTGGGCACCATGGCCGGCTTCGCCATCGGCCACCTGCGCGTGATCGGCAGCCGCGTCATCTTCCTGCTGTTCGTGCTCGGTCTGACCCTCCCCTTCGAGGGCATCATCACGCCGCTGTACTACCAGGTCCGCGACATGGGGCTGTTGAACACGCGCTGGGCCATCATTCTGCCGCTCATCGGCCTGTTCATGCCGTTCTCCGTCTTCTGGATGCGCGCCCATTTCGTCAACATGCCCGGCGAGCTGTCCGAGAGCGCACGGATGGACGGCGCCAACGTGTGGCAGCTGTTCCGGCGCATCCACGTCCCCCTGGCCATGCCGGCGATCTCGTCCCTGGGCATCCTGCTGTTCCTGTGGACCTGGAACCAGTTCCTGCTGGCCATCGTCCTGGTGGACGACCCCACCAAGCGCACCATGTCCGGCGCCTTGGGCGCCTTCCAGGGCCAGTGGGGCACCGACATCCCGCTGCTGTGCGCCGGATCGCTGCTGATCCTGACGCCCACGCTCGTGATCTTCCTCATCTTTCAGCGCCACTTCGTCAAGGCCCTGCTCCAGGGCTCCCTGAAGGGCTGACGACCGGTAGGCCCCAGCTGGCTCAATCACCTCCCACGAGTGAAAGAAGAGGTCATCCATGGTTCAACGAGGACGGCCAGGAGCGGCGACCGGATCCCGCGTGCTTCAGAGACCGGCCGGTGGTCACCGCCGCCGGCAGGGTGCCACGTGAGCGGTGGCCGACCGGCGCGCTGGACCCGCCGGCACCTCGATCTGCTTGCCGAGAGCGGCGTGACCACGGCGCCCGTCATCGACCCGGCGGCCGTACCGCGGATCCTGCCTGACCACGACCTCTGGGACCTGTGGCCGGTCCAGGAGGAGGACGGCTCGACGAGCGTGACCGGCGGCTACGAGCTGTGGATGGCCCTGTCGGCGCCCGCCCTCGGGCACCCCGAGAAGCGCCACGATCAGGCCCGGATCCGCCTGCTCGGCAAGAACGGTGGGCAGTGGAAAGACCTGGGCGACGCCTTCGCCGACGGTGCCTCGCCCGGCAGCCGCGAATGGTCAGGATCGGCGGTCCGCCGGTCCGACGGCACCGTGTCGGTGTTCTACACGGCCGCCGGACGGCGCGGCGAAGCACGCCCGACGTATCAGCAGAGCGTCATCGAGACCCAACCCGTCCTGATCGCCGACGACCGCGGCCGGATCCTGCTGCGACAAGACGCCGGGCATCGAGAGGTCCTGCGCTCCGACGGCCGGATGTACCTGCCGGCCGACGAGGCCGACGGGGCGCCGGGCCGTATCAGGGCCTTCCGCGATCCCGGCTGGTTCCGGGACCCGGCTGACGGGCGCGACTATCTGCTCGTCGCCGCATCCACCGCCTGGAAGGATGGCTTCACCGGTGCGATCGCCCTCGCCGAGTCACGGGGCGACGCCTGGTCGCTGCTCCCGCCCCTCCTCATCGCCGAAGGCGTCAACCACGAGCTCGAACGACCGCACGTCATCGTCCACGACTCCTGGTACTACCTCTTCTTCTGTGCCCAGCGCCACACCTTCCACCCGGCCGGTCGTGCGCCCACCGGGCTGTACGGCTTCGCCGCGCCCAGCCTGACCGGACCGTACGAACCGCTCAACGGATCCGGGCTCGTGCTTCAGAATCCCTCTGTCGAACCCGACCAGGCCTACGCCTGGCTGGTGCTGCCGGACCGCCACGTGGTCAGCTTCGCCAACTACCGCTCCCACCAGGGCATGGACCTCCGATACGCGGGTGCAGCGCAGGCACGGGCCGGCTTCGGCGGCACCATCGCCCCGATGCTCAGACTCACCCTGGACGGCATGAGCGCCTCTGTCGTCCCAGCCGCGACGGATTCGCGGAACGGTTCTTGACGTAGGCACCCCGAGGGCGCCGTCGCAGGGCGGCGGGCGATCCGGCCCTCGGAGCGTGGCGGAACGGAAACGTACTGAAGGTGCGCGATGTGCGGGCGGCCGGATCGACGGTGCGACGGCGGTGATTCCGCAACGGCCGCGGCGTGGTTCGAGGCAGGTGGGACCTACGGACGACTGACCCGGTCCACCCATACGCGAGCCCACCTGGGATCAGCATGGCGACACGCGGGAACCTCCGTCCGTCCAGCTATCTGAGTAAATCATGTGATTTATATATAGGGGAGTACGGGCCCGCTGAGGAGGGGACCTGAGACGGAGTCCTGATGAGGTGATGGCGATGGTCGGCAAGACGATCCGGTCGGAACGGGGCAGCGCGACGCGAGACGTGATCCTGGCCACGGTGGAGCGGCGTCCACCAACTCCCTGTCACCTGGTGACCCGTCAACCATCGCGGAGCAACTGCGCGGGCCCCGGTCCGGCGCTCGCGTGGTACGCGGCAGCACCCGCGAACGCCGCCGCGATCAACAACATCACCAAGAACGCCGGCCCGGTCGGCACCAGCGCGAAGTTGTGGATCAAGCCCGCGATCGCCATGAACTGGACGCCGGCCAGCAGTTCCAGCCGGTCGTGCGTCACCTGGGACTCAACGACGAGCAACACCAGCAGCACCGGTAGATAGGCGGGTACCCACGAACTTCCAGGACCGCTGCCGTTCTGGAGGTTGAGGACGCCGATGGTGACCAGAACCGTGGCCGTCATACCGAGCACGATCGGCCGCCAGGCTATCTGTCTCCCCGGGTCCAGGCCCACGCGGAAAATGAGCGCGCCGATGAGGACCAAGACTGTCATCAACACGATTGTCGGGCCGTCCACCTCAGCCACCGGGATGGGAATCGCCAGGTCGATGACCATCGCTGTCACTGCCAGCAGGCCGGTGACGGCCGCGACGACCCTGGCCGGGCCCTCCAGGGCCAGGGCCATCTCCGCGAGCACCACCAGCAGGATGAGCACGATGCCGGTGAGGATCAGCAGCGCCTCGAACGGGGCATGGAGGCGATTGACCGCGATGATGTGGGCGAACAGGCCCACGTGGAGCGCGGCCAGACCGGCCGCGGCGCCCAGTACCGCCATGCGTGCTCGGCCTTCTCTGAGCAGGCCGACCACCATCGCGGCGCCCACGAGCAGGATGAACCACGTGGGATGGGCGCCGTCCTGCAACCAGAGGTATTCGATACCGGACCTGCGCTCCATCGGGCCGACCAGCAGGAGGAGCGCGGACAGGAAGGCGAGGGCGCGCAGGGCCGGAGTCCACGAGCGACGCCGGACCGCGAAGGTATCTCGGGAAACGATCTCGTCTTCGTAGGATCGCCGGTTGATCGCCGGCTCGGTTGGGGGAGCGGGTACCACGGACTCCCCTGCGCCCTTCGCGGATGATGACGGTCTTACGGGTGCTACTGCTGGCGGAACAGCGACAGGAGCGAAGGACCCGGCAGGGGAGTGGACCCGTACGTCGGTGCCGAGGGCCTGGGCCGCGGCGGCCGAGACCATCCGGCTGTCGTCGTCGGCCAGCCTTTCCAGCGTCAGCCGGGCCGCCAAGGCCAGACCCGCGTGGCGACTGCGCCGCAGCCGGGCCAGCGCATCGATCGTCCCGGCCCTGATATCCGCGATCGGATGGTCGACGGCCTCCTGGAGCTCGGGCGGCAACGGCGCCCTGGCGGACGCCAACCGCGTGTCTCGGTGAACCGACCTGGCCGCCTAGCATGGAGGCATGGGCGCTGACCTGGTGACCCTGTTCCTCGGCGGCGACGTCATGCTCGGCCGCGGTGTGGACCAGGTGCTCCCGCATCCCGGTGATCCCGCCCTGCGTGAGCCGCACATCGACGACGCGCGCACCTACGTCGAGCTCGCCGAGGCGGTCAACGGGCCGATTCCGCGTCCGGTCGACTTCTCCTGGCCCTGGGGCGACGCGCTGTCGGTCCTGGACGCGTACGCGCGGGACGTCCGGGTGGTGAACCTGGAGACGAGCGTGACCAAGAGCGATGCGTTCGCTCCGGGCAAGGCGGTCCACTACCGCATGAACCCCGACAACCTTCCGTGCCTGGCCATGGTGCGGCCCGACGCCTGCGCACTGGCGAACAATCACCTGCTGGACTTCGGGCGCGCCGGGCTCACCGAGACGCTCGACGCGCTGGCCTCGGCCGGGCTCGCGGCGGCCGGGGCGGGGCGGGACCTGGACGAGGCGCGCCGCCCGGCGACCGTGCCCCTGCCAGGAGGCGGGCGCGTGCTGGTGTTCTCGTTCGGCATGCCCTCCAGCGGCGTGCCACCGGACTGGGCGGCGGCCGCGGACCGCTCCGGCGTCGACTTCGTCCCGGAGCCGTCGCCGGCCGCCGCGGCCGCGATCGTCGAGCGGGTACGGGAGGCGAAGCGACCGGGGGACATCGTGGTGGCCTCCATCCACTGGGGCTCCAACTGGGGGTATTGGGTCGCCCGGGAACAGGTCCTCTTCGCGCACGCGCTCATCGACGGGGGCGTCGATGCGGTGCACGGGCACTCCTCGCACCATCCGCGCCCGATCGAGGTGTACCGCGGCCGGCTGGTCCTCTACGGCTGCGGCGACCTGGTCGACGACTACGAGGGGATCAGCGGGTACGAGGAGTACCGCGACGACCTGCGGCTGCTCTACCTCGCCTCACTCGATCCGGACACCGGACGGCTCGCCGCCCTGCGCATGGCGCCCGTGCGGGCCCGGCGCATGCGGCTCTGCCACGCCGACCCCGGCGACGCCGAGTGGCTGCGCGCGACCCTCGACGAGGCCGGACGCGGTTTCGGGCGGCGGATCCGCGGCGAGCCCGGCGGCATGCTCGTCCTGGCGGAGGCCTGATTGTGGCGGGCTCCCCGCGGACCCTGGCGCGCGACCTCCAGGCAGCGGGCGTCCGCGACGAGCGCCTGCTTGAGGCGGTGCGGACGACACCGAGGGCGGACTTCGTGCCCGCCGACGCGATCGGCACGGCCTACCAGGACGCCCCGCTGCCGATCGGGCATGACCAGGTGACCACCCAGCCCTCGCTCACGGCCAGGATGATCGAGGGGCTGGCTCTGTCCGGCGACGAGCACGTGCTGGAGGTCGGCACGGGGCTCGGCTTCCAGACGGCGCTGCTCGCGCGCCTGGCCGCCGACGTCGTGTCCGTTGAGCTGTGGCCCTGCTTCTCCGAGCAGGCTCGGCATAATCTCGCCCGCCACGGCATCGGCAACGTGGAGCTGCTCGTCGGGGACGGCAGTGGCGGCGTGCCACAGCGTGCCCCGTACGACGCCGTCCTCGTGTCGGCCGCCTTCCCGCGGGTCCCGGCGCCGCTGGTCGAGCAGCTCGGGGTCGGTGGGCGCCTGGTGCAGCCGATCGGCCCAGGGGGACGGGAGGAGGTCGTGCTGTTCGAGCGGGTGGCCGCCGGGCTGGAGCGCCGCGAGATCCTCACCCTGGCCCACTTCGTCCGCCTCCGCGGCTCGTACGGCTATCCGCTCTCCTCCGCCCCGCGCTATTAATCTACAACGTAAAGGCGAGCTCAACTGCCGGGCCGGTGTCCCTCGGCATGCCCAGCCGGGTCGATGGCGTCGAGTAGCAGGTCGAGGCCGGTGTCGAAGGTGGCGGCCGGGCTGGGGTGGGTGGCGTCGTCGACGACCCAGGCCAGGGTGGGATAGCGGCCGGTGGCGAACATGCGGGTGAGATACGGGCGGGTGGCGTGCTGCCACTCGCGCTCGGTCATGCCGTCGGCGCGTTCGACACGCCGCTCGGCGATCTCCATGCGGATCGCGCCTACCAGGTAGGCGCGGACGGCGCCGACCGCGTCGCGGACGGTGTCGGGGTTGTCGAACCCGGGGGAGCCATGCAGTGCGGCCAGAGATGCCTCCAGGTGGGCGAGCGCGTACGGGCCGAGGTGCGGGCGGCCGCCGAGCAGGTCGGCGAACCACTCGTGACGCAGCGCGGCCTGCCGGGTGCGGCGCGCCAGGGTCCGCAGCGCGGCCCGCCAGTCGTCGCCAGGACCGGGCGGGTGGATCTCCGCGTACACGGCGTCGACCATGAGGTCGAGCAGTTCCTCCTTGGTGGCCACATAGCGGTACAGGCGCATCGGGCCCGCGTCGAGCTTGGCGGCGACCTTGCGCACTGACACCGCGGCCAGCCCGTCGGCGTCCGCGAGCGCGATCGCCGCGCGCACGATCCGGTCCCGGTCGAGCCAGATCGGCACCGCCCGATCGGTCGGCTCCGGTCGCTCCCACACCAGCAGCGGCTCACCCGCATCCCGTACGTCATCGGCCTCGTGCTGGTCCGCTTCCCGTGCGGCGTCCTCCGCAGGGTGGCGGCCTGCCGCCCCGTCTCGTTCGACCATTGCGTTCTCCATCTATCGGTTAATACAGTATCTTTGCTCGATACAGTGTATCGAGCCATACGATGTATCACGAAGGGTTGGTTGACCATGAGTACGGAAATCTCCGGGCGTCCCCCGCGGATCGCGATCGTCGGAGCCGGGCCCGGCGGGCTGGTGCTGGCGCGCGTGCTGCACGTGCACGGCATCGCGGCGACCGTGTACGAGCGGGAAGCGTCGCGAGCCGCGCGTGGTCAGGGCGGCATGCTCGACCTGCGCGCCGACACCGGGCAGTGGGCGCTGCAGGAGGCCGGCCTGACCGAGGGCTTCCGCGCGATCGCCCGTTCCGAGGGTCAGGATCTGCGACTGCTGGACGAGAACGGCACGCTGCTGCTGCGCTTCGACACCCCGGACGACGCGCCGCTCGCCAAGCCCGAGGTCGACCGCGCCGACCTGCGCGACCTGCTGCTCGGCTCGCTGCCCGGCGACGCCGTCGCGTGGGGGCGCGCGTACCGGTCCGCGGAAGCGCTGCCCGAGGGCGGGTGGCGGTTGCGCTTCGCCGACGGGACGAGCGCCGACTGCGACCTGCTGGTCGGCGCGGACGGCGCGAACTCCCGCGTCCGCCCGCTGCTCACCGACGCCCGGCCCGCGCACATCGGCCTCAACACGTTGGAGGGCGTCATAGCCGACGTGGACCGCACCCATCCCGAGATCGCGGCCCGCCTCGGGCGCGGGAACTACTGGGCCCTCGGCCCGGACCGGGGGGTATCCGCGCAACGCAACGGCGACGGCCGGGTCCGCGTCTACCTGAGCCTGCACACCGCCGAAGACTGGTTCGCCACCTGCGGTATCCCGTACGACGATCCCGCCCGTGCCGGTACGGAGCTCGCGAAGCTGTTCACCGAATGGGCGCCGGAGATCACCGCGCTGATCGCCGCCTGCGACGGGCCGTTCACGCCCCGCGCGATCACCTCGCTGCCGGTCGGCCTGAGCTGGGCAGGCGTCCCCGGGGTGACGCTGCTCGGCGATGCCGCGCACCTGATGCCGCCGGTCGGGATCGGCGCCAACCTGGCCATGGTCGACGGCGCGGAACTGGCGCTCGCGCTGGCCGCGTGTCCGGACGACCTGGACGCGGCGGTGCGCGCGTACGAGGAGACGATGTTCGTCCGCGGCGCCGAGGCGGCTCGGCACTCCGAGGCGGTCCAGAAGACGGTCATGTCGGGTGCGCGCGGGGTGCTGGAGTTCTTCCAGAGCCGTGGGGCGTCCGCGTGAGCTGGACAGCTACGGCTGTGCCTTCCACCGAAGCCTGATCTAGCCGATGAGGGCCTCGGTGATCTGACGGGTGGTCTGCGCGGCGACCCTCGGGTTGACGGCGGCATAGGCGGTGTAGGCGTTCAGGCCGGTGGCGAGGGCCCAGCCGCGACCGCGGGTCCAGGTGGCGTCGTCCACGCCGAGCGTGGCCCGGAAGACGGCCCGGCTCTCGGCCGACATCAGGGTGAAGGCGATGGTCAGGTCACAGGCCGGATCGCCGATGCCGAGCTCGCCGAAGTCGATGACCGCGCCGAGACGGCCGTCGACGGTCAGCAGGTTGCCGGTGTGGAAGTCGCCGTGGAACCAGACCGGAGGGCGATCCCATCCGGGGGCGTTCATGGCCGCGTTCCACAGTTCGGTCATGGCGGTGGTGTCGAACACGCCGCCGACCTCTGCGATCGCGGCCCGCGTCGCGCGATCCCGGGCGGCCAACGGCCGGCCGGTGAGGTCCTCGCGAGCCTCCGGCGACTGAACGTCCTCGGGCCTGAACCGCTGAAGGGCGGCCAGGAACTCCGCCAATGCGACGGCGGCCGCGGACGAGCCGGCCAGTGCCTCGACGGTCGCCACCTCGCCCTCCAGCCAGCGGGACACCGCCCATCGCCACGGATAGCCGAAGTCGGGCTCACCCACTCCCACTGGTACCGGGATGGCCAGGGGCAGTCGCGGGCCGAGCCGGGGGAGCCACTCGAGTTCCTTCGCGGCCTGTCCGACGGCGCCGGCGTGGCGGGGCAGCCGGACGGACAACTGCTCGCCGAGCCGGTAGATCACATGGTCCGAGCCGGCCGGATCGAGCAGTTCCAGAGGCAACGCGGCCCACTGCGGGAACTGCGTATCGACCAGCCTCCTGACCAGTGGGGCATTGATCGTGGGGCGGATGGAGGTCGCCAAGAGCAACTCCTGCGATAGGCCCGCTCCGTGCGGCGGGCGGCCGGACCATCACAGTGCACCGTGGGTTCGCCTGTCGACCGGATTTCCGGCCAGTCGTCAGGGCCACGCGCTGGTGCAATCTTCAGCGCCACGGCTCTTCGGGGGTGCCGGTTCGTCGGTTGTGGTGGTCCAGCAACTTGGACAGCAGCTCGGTCAGCCGCTGTCGTTCCTCGGGTGACAGCGGAGCCAGTAGTTCGTCCTGGCTTTCGGCCAGCCGCTTCTCCAGTCGCCGCAGTTGCCGCTGGCCCGCTGAGGTCAGCGAGATGATGTTGCGCCGTCGATCGGCGGGGTCCGGGGCGCGCTCGACCAGTTGGTGATCGGCGAGCTCGTTGATCGTCGCGACCATGTCGCTGAGGTGGATGCCACTACGGCGGCCCAGCGCGGCCTGGCTGGCCGGGCCGAGCTCCTCCAGCGTCGCCAGCAGGCGGTAGTGGTAGCCACGGGCGCCGACGGACGAGAACCCGTCGCCCACCAGGCGGTGCGCGTGGTTGGCGGTCTGGTTGAGCAGCCAGCTGGGCAGGCTCTCCCACCTGGTGGGCGTCTTTTCGGCTGGGTTCTCCATGGGGCAAGTCTAACGAATCGTTTGGAGCGCTAATGAATGTGCTATCGTTTGGCGAGTAAACGTTAGCCATACGAACGTTTGGACATCGAATGAGTTCCTCCGAGACCATGATCAAGCCGTTCCGCATCGACATCCCCCAGGCCGATCTCGACGATCTGACCGACCGGCTCTCCCGCACTCGCTGGCCCAACGAGGTCGCCGACGCCGGGTGGGACTACGGGTTCCCGCTGGCGCGGCTCAAGGAACTGGCCGAATACTGGCGTACCGGCTACGACTGGCGTGCGCACGAGGCCAAGCTCAACGAGCTTCCGCACTTCACCACCGAGATCGAGGGCCAGAACATCCACTTCGTCCACGTCCGCTCTTCGAAGCCGGACGCGCTCGCGCTGATCCTCACCCACGGCTGGCCCGGTTCGTTCCTGGAGTTCCTCGACGTGATCGAGCCGTTGTCGCGCGATTTCCACCTGGTGATCCCGTCCATTCCGGGCTACGGCTTCTCCGGGCCGACCCACGAGCGCGGCTGGGACGCCGTCCGGATCGCGCGGGCGTGGGCCGAGTTGATGCGGCGTCTCGGATACGAGCGCTACGGCGCGCAGGGCGGCGACTTCGGCGCGGGCATCTCCTTGGCGCTCGGCGCGGTGGCGCCGGAGCAGGTCGTCGGGGTGCACATCAACTACCTGCCGACCCGGCCGGACCCGGACGCCGGCATCGAGCTGTCCGAAACGGATGAAGCCCGGCTGGACAAGGTCCGGCACCTGATGGCCAACCGTCCGCCGTTCCAGGCTCTGCTGGCCCTCACCCCGCAGACCATCGGATACGCGCTGACCGACTCGCCGGTCGGGCAGCTGGTCTGGATCGCCGAGCGCTTCGCACAGTGGACCGACCCGCGCACGCCGGTCAGCGACGATCGGATGCTCACCGACATCTCGCTGTACTGGCTGACCGCGACCGCGGCTTCCTCGGGGCGGCTGCACCACGATGTTCCCCGCGGGCAGGGCGTGCCCTGCGCGGTGCCGGTTGGCGTGGCGGTGTTCCCGCGCGACATCACGCAGTCGGTGCGACCGCTGGCCGAGCGGCTGTACGACATCAGGCACTGGTCGGAGTTCGAACGCGGCGGCCACTTCGCCGCGATGGAGGTGCCGGAGCTGCTCGCCGAGGACGTCCGGGACTTCTTCACCACCCACATCGCCACCCGCTAGAAGACGCTGTTGGCCGCGGACTTCCGGGCACCCCGGAGTTCCGCGGCCAACAGGCCGTTCACCTTCGCCGAGTCCAGCCGCACCGCGGAATGTCAGATGATCTCGAGGTTGGCCATCATGCCCATGTCCTCGTGCTCGGCGTTGTGACAGTGGAAGAGGTAACGGCCGCGGTAACCGTCGAACCGGGTGATGATCTCCACCGACTCGCCCGGCCGCAAGGAGACGGTGTCCTTGAGACCCGCGTCGTGCGGCAGCGGCGGCCGGCCGCTGCGCGAGAGCACCCGGAAGCCGACCAGGTGCAGGTGGACGGGGTGATGGACGTCGGCGACCAGCCGCCACACCTCGACATTGCCCAACCCGACGGTGACATCGGAGCGGCCGGGGTCGAACGGCAGCCCGCCGATCAGCCACCCGTGACCACCGTGCATCCGCCCGGTGCGGAAGGAGAACTCGCGCACCTTGACGGCATCCGACCTGCGCCAGTCCGGCAGATCGTCTGAGAGCGTGCGCGGGATACGGCTGCCGTCGGTGGCGTCGCGCGCGATGCGGAAGGCCATCACGTCGCGGGTACGGCCGGAGCCGAGCCGGTTGACGACCCGGACGCGGCTGCCGATCGCGACACCGGAGAAGTCGATGATCACGTCGTAGCGTTCGGCCGGCGCGATCGGCAGGACGCGGTGGGTGACCGGCGCCGCGAGCAGTCCCTGGTCGGCGCCGATCTGGACGAGGTCGAGCCGGTGGCCGTCGTCGGTGACCGCTTCGAGTTCGTAGTGGCGGGCGTTGGAGGCGTTCAGGATGCGCAGCCGGTAGCGGGCGGCGTCGGCCTCGTACACGGGCCAGGGGGCGCCGTTGACCAGGATCACGTCGCCGAGGACGCCGGCGAGGTACGGGTCGGTCACGCCCGGCCGCTCCCGCAGGGTGGGGTCGAGGGCGGGGTAGGCGAGGCCGCCGTCGGCGGCGAACGCCCGGTCGGCGATCATCAGGGGCAGTTCGCGCCGCCCAGCGGGCAGGCCGAGCGCGTCCTCGGCGTCGTCGCGGACGATGTGCAGTCCGGCCAGGCCGCGCCAGATCGCGGGTGCGGTGAAGTCCATCCGGTGGTCGTGGTACCACAGCAGCGTCGGCCGCTGGTCCAGCGGGAAGGTGTAGTCCCGTGTCAGCCTGGTGACCACCGCACGCGGATCGTGCATGCCGTGCCCCATGTGCATGGCGGCCTCCTGCCAGCCCTCGGGCAGGAGGAGGTCGGTCGGGTAGCCGTCGGAAGCCGCCGGGGTCCGTCCGCCGTGCAGGTGCACGACGGTCGGCACAGGCAGCTCATTGCGGTGCGTCACGGTGACCGGCCGACCGCGGCGCGACTCGATCGTCGGCCCTGGGAAGGTGCCGTCATAGGTCCACAGCGGCGTCCTGACACCGGGCAGGATCTCCACGCTCGCTTCGCGCTGAGTCATCGCGTAACGGTCGGCGCCGCCCGAGGTGCTGACCGGCGCCAGCACGGAAGGAATCGGCAGCGGCACCTGGAAAGGCGGCGGCAGCGGTACGGCGCTGCGCAACTCGGCGCCGGTGATCGACGGCCTGCGCGCCAGCGCCGCCGAGGCCGACAGTCCGGTGGCCGTCATCAGCCCGAGCGCCCCGCCGATGCCCAGCACCTGCCGCCTGGTCATGTCACGCTCACGCATCGCGGGCCTCTCGCGGCCGCCGGAGCATGGGTTGGCGCCAGACCGCGATGAACAGCACGACGAGCGCGACGACGGTCATCACCCCCAACGGGATGTGCAACCACAGCGCGCCGTCCAATCCGGCGAAGTACTGCACGGTCTCGGCCGCCACCACCGCCATCGTGGCAAGCGACGGCCAGACCTGACGCAGCCGGACCCACACCACGATCGCCACGATCACTTGCAGGTAGCCGATGGAGGTGACCACGTCGGCGCCGACCGCGTGCCGGCGCAGGCTGTCGAAGTCACCGGTCAGGTACGCCCCGGCGAACACCGGCTGGCCGACGATCGCCACCACGTGCGCGCTGACGACGGCCCGAAGTGTCCACCCCGCAGGTGTCGTCCGATACGCGGCAACGGTAAGCATGCAGGATCCTCCTCACTCTGTCTCCTTCGCAAACGCCTCGACACTATGGCCTATTAGCTATCTTGCCTAAGATCAATATTGCTATGGTGTTATGTACTGAGAGGCATGATGGACCTGCACACGCTCAGGCAGTTCTTGGTGGTGGCGCGGCGTTTGATCGGAGCGCCTGGATCGCCGTCGACAGCCCCGACTGCCGTCGCGCGCTCACCCTGTTGTGGGGCGCCGACAGCAACCTGTCAACCGCCGCTCGCCTGATGCGTACCACGATCACCGGCTGGAACTGGATCACCGGCGAACCGCAGTGATCGTCCCGGTGGCGCCGCCTCACAATCCAGGGGGCTGTCTGGTCGTAACTACCGGGACGCTGCTTTCACCACGATCTAAGGAGAGACGTCATGTCAGCAGGCCAGGAAGTACGCAACAAGGAGACGTACCACCGCTTCCACGACGCGGTCAACAGCGGCGATCTGGAGATCATCTCGAAGGCGATCGACGAGTTCATTCACCCGGACGGGCGCTTCCACACAGCGGAGCCGACCGACACGACCGCGGTGCAGGCGCAGAAGCGCATTTGGGCGGTGCTCCTGCGCGCGTTCCCCGACATTCACGTGACGATGGAGGACCTGCTCGCCGACGGAGACAAGATCGTCGCTCGGCAGACGGTCACCGGGACCAACTCCGGTGAATACCGCGGCATGCCCCCGACCGGCAGATCCGTCACCTACCAGGAGATCTTCATCGCCCGCTTCGCCGACGGCCAGATCATCGACATCTGGGGAGTGGTCGACATCTACTCACAGCTGCGGCAACTGGGCCTCATCCCGGCGTAGCACCTCGCCGGGCCACCGGTGTGGATGCTGCTGTCGCCCGTGCGCCACCTGCGCACCGCTATGGACGCCCGTCCGCGCGAGGCCGAAGTCAGCGCCTGAACGCATCGTCCGGACCAGGTCGCGGTGCGCGGCATCGACCGCCTCGTGCGACGGGCGTCCACCTGAACCGTCAGCCCAGGGAGATGCGATCGAGGTCAGGCCCCGGGGTCGTGTCGTTGTGGAATTTGATGGTGTTGGGGCCGGCCTTGAGGGCGACGGGGATGCTGACGGTGTACGGGGTGTTGTTGCCCACGCCGTTCACCTTCACCTCGATCGGCGTCCCGCCGTTGACGGTCACGAAGAAGGACCGGTTGCCGTTGACCGTGAAGTCGATGTCCAGCGTGTACGTCCGCGCCTCCGGGACAGTGACATCCTCGAACAGCACGTACGCGTCCGGCACGCTGCCCTGGTCCGGTCCGCCGCCGATGTTGCGTACCTTCTGCCCGCCCGAGCAGGCCGCGCAGGCGGTGATACCCGCCTCGCCGATCTTGTTGCGTGAGTCCTCGGCCTCCCGCATGAACACCCGGCCGGCGGGACGCGGTCGCACCCCCAGGGGGCTCGTGACCGTGTTCTGGCGGCCGAGCGACCGGAAGGCGGCCGTGATCGGGATGTCGGTCGCGGTCACCTCCTTTCCGGGCGGTGACGTGAGCGTCCAGGAGCCGGCCAGCGTCTGACCGAGCCGCATCGTGGCCGACGTGGCCGCCTCGCCCTCGATCGTCCAACCCTCGGGCGCGACCGGGGCCAGGGTGACCTGGTCGAGCGCGTCGTCGTCGTCCAGGCGCAGCGTGGCCGACACCTTCAGAGACTGCCGGCCGGAGCCGACCCACTGCAGGCCCGACGGGTCGACGGTCATGGTGGTCTTGGGCACGGAGGAGGCGGGCGGCATGGGAGCGATCGCGAGGCGGTCCACTCCCGCGCCTCCGGACAGGGTGATCGTGTTGGCGCCCGCGCGCAGGGTGACCGGCAGGGCGGTGGACAGGGGCACGGCCTTGTTGTCGCCGGGCACCTGGACCGTGACCGGGGCCGCCCCGTTGACGGCGACCGACAGGGACGTGGGTGCGGCGGCGGTGTGGTCGATCCGCAGGCGGTACTCGCCCGCCGCCGGGACCGTCACGTCGCGGTAGGTGAGGGTGCCCTCCCGCAGCCCGGTGACCTGGGCCGAGCCCGAGCAGGCGGCGCATCTCTCGACGCGGGCCTTGCCCGTCCGCTGCTGCGCCTCGGCCTCGAGCGGCAAGGCGTCATGGGAGGTCGGGTACGAGCTCGCCACCTGGATCTCGTCGATCCGGAGCCGGTGGTAGAAGCGCGGCGCCTGCGGCCCCGACCAGGTGCTCCGCACCTCCAGTTTCACGTAGCGGGCGCGCTGCTCGCCCAGATCGATCACCTGCGTGCCGCGCGCGCTGGGCATGGCGGCGGCACGTACGGGCTTGCCCCAGTGCTTGCCGTCGTCGCTGACGTAGACGCGGTAGTCCTTGATCCGGGCGGAGTCCTCCGGCCGGCCGAAGGTCGACCTGGCATAGGTGGGAGACCATTCGCGCTGATTGATCGCCAGGTACGAGATCTTGTCCGGCTTGCCGAGATCCAACGTCATCGACACCGGCACCCGGCCGTCCGAGTCCCAGTAGTTCTCGAACCCGCCGTCCACCAGCGCGGCGGCCGGATGGCCGGCCCCTTCGGCGGACGCCGTGGCCTTGAGCGAGCCGTAGAAGCCCTGACGGCCGGCCGTCTCGACCTTGAACACCGTGTCGTAGTCGTCCCACCGCGTGATCCCGAGGACGGTCAGGTAGCCGCCGGACTGGCTGAAGCGCAGCCGCTCGCCGGTGCGCAGGTCGCTCACCTTCGTGACGCGGTAGCCGTTGTCGCGCAGCCGCACGTGATCGGTGCTGGGCTTGGTGATCACGTGGAGGTACTGGACGTTCCCGGTGCGCGGCAGGGTGATCACACCGTGGGCGCCGTCGTTCCAGTGTCCGGGCCGCATGCCGCCGTACAGGTAGCCGCCGCCCTCGGTGGCCTGCAGCGACTCCTTGATCGGCGGGACCCAGGCGGACATGAAGGTGTTGAAGGCCTCCTGTTGCGGCGGGAACCTGCCGTTCACCATCGCGGTCTCGGCCATGAGAGACTTCATCGACGAGCCGGCGTTGGTGATGTAGCGGCCGGTGGACAGGCGGGCGTCGACGGGGTGGTCGGCGCCGTCGTACCACCAGTCGCCGGTGGTGGGCAGCTTGTAGTCGGCCTCGGTCAGGCGCGGCATCGGGGTGAAGGCGGCCTGTGGGTAGTCGTAGGCCGGGATCATGCCGGTCTTCTGCTCGTTGCTGACCGTGTCCATGATCGGGGTGTCGGTGTTGTTGTTGCTCAGCAGCCAGGACGGCCGCTTCTCCCGGACCTTCTCGTACAGGCCGTTCTGCTGCCAGTACTCGTTCTCGTTGTCGATCCAGAACCCAGCCAGGTCCGGATATTTCTCCATAACCTCAAGGAACAGGTCGTAGCTGAACTGGCCGAATCCGGGCCGGGTGGTCAGGTCGACCTGCTTGCCCTTGTAGGCGGAGTAGGCGGCCGAGTCGAGCATCTCGACGCCGGTGTTGTTGTGCCACTGTGGGTCGTCGGTCATGTAGAGCATGATCCGTACGTTCTTCGCCCGCCCGGCCTTCACCAGCTCGCCGAGGAAGTCACGGCTGGTGGAGCAGCTTCCCGGGATCGCGGACGGCCAGGGGCGGGCGTAGCCCAGGGCGCTGTGGAAGGTGGCCAGGACGATGTACGAGGCGCCGAGGTCACGGGCCTGGTCGATCCAGTAGTCGGGACTCCACCCGCCTTCGGTGACGTCCTTCTCCCATTGCGCGCAGTCCAGATGCCTGGGGGCGGTGAACATGCCCCAGTGCAGGAACAGGCCCGCCGTGGAGTCTCTTAACCATTGCTGGCGCGGGTGAACGACTTCGGCGCGGGCCGGCACCGCCGTGAGCAGGCCGGTCAGCAGCACGAGGACGAGGGCAAGGATGGGGGTGGCACGCAGGCGCATGCGGTTTTCTCCCTCGGAGAGTGATGTGCTACTTGGCGGCGCGCTGGACGGCGGCCACCGCGGTGGTGGCGGCGTCCTTGGGGGAGGACTGTCCCGCGATCACGGCGCTCCACGCCTCGGCCACCGGCTTGCGCATCTGCGTCAGCTCGGTGCCGAACCCCGGCAGCAGGTACGGCACGCCGTTCTGCAGGGCCTTGCGGAACTGGCTGTAGATCGGGTCCTGCATGCCCTTGGTGTCGGCCAGGTCCTTGCGTATCGGCATGCTGCCCGCCTCCAGGGCGGCGAGTTCGCCGTCCTTGCCGAGGAACAGGGTGGCGATGGCGTTGAAGGCGGCGTCCTTGTCCTTGGTGAAGGCGCTGATGTGGACGTTGTCGCCGAACTGGTAGACCTTGGCCGGGGCGCTCCCGTTGGGCACGGGCACGACACCGTACTTGAACGAGGCGGTCTTCTTGGCGTTGCCGTACTGCCAGTTGCCGCCGAGCACGAACGCCATGCCGCCGGCGGCGAACTTCTGGAAGGCGACGTCGGGGGTCCAGGTGGCGGCGTCCCGGGGCACGTACCCCTTGTCGGCCCAGCCGCCGACCAGCTTGAAGGCGTTCTCCAGGGCGGCGGCGTCGGGCTTGGCGTAGTCGAAGCCGTAGGCGGTGATGAAGGAGAAGGCGTTGACGTCCTGATCGCCCTGGCCGGGAAGGCCGATGCCGACGTACTTCTTTCCGATCTTGGCGAGGTCGACGCTCAGCTCGTCCATCGTGGTCGGCGGCGTGATGCCGAACTCGTCAAGGATCGCCTGGTTGTACCAGAGGGCGGTCGTGTTGCTGAAGCCCTGCACCCCGTACACCTTGCCGTCCTGCTTGATGACGGCCGTGTCGGGGATCTGGTCCTTGTCCTTGAACGCCTCGTACTGCGCGGTGAAGTCGGTGATCGCGCCGGCCTTGACGAGCTGGAGCAGGTCGGCGCCGCCCTGGACGAAGACGTCGGGGCCCTGTTTGCTGGCCGCCGCGGCGATCACCTTCTGGGTGAGCTGCTCGCCGGGCACGTACACGCTGTTCAGTGGCTTGGGCAGCTTGGCCTTGGCGTAGACGTCGTTCAGGTCCTTGGTGAACTTCGCGGTGGCGGGGACGCCCTGGGCGTAGTAGTGCCAGAACGTGACCTGGTTGACGTTGCCCGAACCGCCGGAACCGGAGGTCCCGCAGGCGGCCAGGGCGCACAGAGCCGCCGCGGCGGCGAGGCCGCGGAGTTTCGCAGAAATCAACGGACGCTTCCCATCGTGATGCCGCCGACCAGCAGACGCTGCCCGAACAGATAGATCAGTACGGTCGGGACCGAGACCAGGACGGAGACCGCCATGAGGCCCGGCCAGTTCACCCCGTAGGAGGACATTTGCTGCGCGAGCAGCGCGCTGACCGGGTAGAGGCCCGGGTCGTTGAGAAAGGTGATCGCGTACAGGAACTCGCCCCACGCGCCGATGAAGGTGAGGGTCGCCACGGTGGCGATCCCGTTGCGGGTGATCGGCAGCACGATCTTCACGAACCGCTGCCATCTGTTCGCGCCGTCGCTGGCGGCGGCCTCCTCGATGGCGATCGGCACCCCGGTGAAGAACGGCCGCAGCAGCAGGATGCTGAACGGCAGGTTGGTCGCCGCGATCGCGATCGCCACGCCGTACAGGTTGCCGGTGAGGCCCCACTGGGCCAGCAGCCTGTTCAGCGGGATGAGGGTCGAAGTCGCCGGGACCATCTGCAGGATGATCAGTACGGCCAGCGCGCCCGTCACCACGGCCCCGTTGAGCCGGGCCAGGCCGTAGGAGGTGGGCACGGCGATGGCGAGCACGATGACCGTGGTCGACACGGCGATGATCACCGAGTTGACCGCCGAGGTGGCGAAGCCGCCGTTCCACACCTCCACGTACGCCTGCACGGTGGGGGTGAAGATCACCGCCGCCGATTCGGCGAACACGTCCTTGAGGCTCTTGAACGACGTGGCGACCAGCCAGTACAGCGGCAGGGCGTAGATCGCCAGCAGGCCGGCGCAGCCGAGCACGCTGAGCGCGGTGGTGCGTCTCACGGCTGCTCCCTCCGGTTCATCCTGAGGTAGAAGCCGCCCAGGAAGAGCACGATGACCAGCGACAACGTCGCGGTGAAGGAGCCCTGGCCGAACTCGTAGAACTTGAACGCCTGCTGGTAGCCGAGGTACGGCAGCGTGGTGGTGGAGGTGCCGGGCCCACCGCTGGTCATCACGAAGATGAGGTCGAACGAGCGGAAGGCGTTGATCACGACGAGCACCCCGAGGATGGAGATGACGGGACGCAGCAGCGGCAGCACGATGTGCCTGGTCGCCTTCCAGCCGTCCGCGCCGTCGAGCGCGGCGGCCTCCAGCAGCTCCTGGGAGACGTCGAGCAGCGCCGCGCGCAGGACCAGCGCGCAGAACGGCACCACCATCCAGGCGTTGACCAGCCCCAGCACCACGATCGCCAGCGTGCCGTTGGCGAGCCAGGGGATCGGCTGCTGGACCACGTGCAGCCAGAGCAGTACGGAATTGGCCGGCCCGCCCGACTCCAGCAGAAATTTCCACAGATTCCCGGCGACCACGGCGGGCAGCGTCCACACGAACACCATCACGCCGAGCGTCAGGCTGCTCAGGCGGGTACGCGGGCGCAGCACCAGCGCGGCGGCGAACCCGCCGGCCAGCCCGACGACGAGCACGATCGCGACGATGGCCAGCGTATGCAGCACCACGTCACCGAAGGCCGGGTCCTCGATGACCCGCCACATGTTGTCGAGCCCGGTGAAGGGCCGCTCGCCCAGCAGGTTCGCCGCGGTCACGTCGGAGAAGGCCGTACGGAACAGGTCGATGAGCGGGTAGACCGACAGCACCGCGAGGTAGACCGCTCCCGGCAGCAGGAACAGCATCGTCTTGCGGCCGAACAGCGTGCTGCCCCCACCGCTTTGCCGCCGTGTGCTCCGTCGCCGTGTGCTCTGTCGCTGTTCGCGCGCCGCGGCCCGGTCGGCCACGGCCGTCACCACCGCTCGACCCTCGTGCGCTCCCCGGTGCGGGCCGAGGTCAGCGCGGCCTCCAGCATCGCGACGCTGTGCGCGTTGTCGGCGGCGGGCGAGGTCGGCACGCCCGTGCCCTCGACCGCGTCGATGAACGCCCGCAGCACCCCGGCCCGCTCGAACAGCGGCAGCTCGGGCACCTCGACCGGGGTCACGTTCCCGTCCCCGTCGGTGATCGACACGGCCCGGTGGTCGTCCGGCGCGGCCCCCCACCTGAGCAGCCCGTCGTCACCGGAGATCCGCCACACCCCGGGCCACGGCGTCTGCGCGTCGACTCCCTGACTCGACAGCACGTAGTCGATCGTGATCCCGCCGTCCAGTTCGACGATGAGGCTCGCTCCCGGCGTACGGTCCTGGGCCGAACGCACCGGCGTCACCGGCACGCAGGTGATCGCCACTCCGTCGCGCCCGAACAGGTGGCGCATCAGGTCGAAATGGTGGATGGCCAGCTCGATCAGCGCGTTGGAGTCCCTGACGCCCTGGTGGATGCGGTGCCATTCGAGCGAGACCCGCCGGATGGTTCCGACGGCCCGCCGTTCGAGCAGGTCACGGACGATCGGGACGCCGGGGAAGATCCGGTAGTTCTGGTCGATGCCGAAGACCAGGCCGCGCTCGGCCGCGAGGCCGGCCAGCTCGCGGGCGGTGGCCGTGTCCAGCGCGAACGGCTTCTCCAGCAGTAGATGGGCGCCGGCCTCCAGCACCTGCCTGGCGACGGCCACGTGCGCGCCGATCGCGACCGGCGCGATCGCGGCCACGGCCCCGGTCGCCTCCAGCGCCTCCTCAACGGTGGCGAACACGGTGCCCGGGTCGGCGCCGGTCGCGGCGACGAACGCCGTACGCGCGTCGGGGGAGGCGTCCACCCAGCCGGTCACGTTGGCGTCGGCGAGCCGCGGGAGGATCTTGGTGGCCCAATCGGTCCCCCACGGGCCCAGGCCGATCTGGATCAGGTCCGTCATGCCTGGACCCACCAGTTCTTCGGGTACTCGCCCTGCCTGGCGGCCTTCGGCTGGGGCTGGGTGGGCGGGGCCGCCCACCGTACGGCGTTGGCCAGGATGCGCCTGATCTCGGGCTGGAAGTAGATCGGGGACTCCTCGTGCCCCGGGGCGAAGAAGAAGATCCGGCCCCTGCCCCGGTGGAAGCCGCAGCCGCTGCGCAGCACCTCGCCGCCCTGGTAGGAGCTGATGAAGACGAGCTCGTCCGGCGCGGGGATGTCGAGCGGTTCGCCGTACATCTCGCCCGCGGGGATGACGACGGGGTTGGGGACGCCGCTGACGATCTCGTGGCCCGGCAGGATCGTCCAGAGCAGCTCGCTGTCGCCGTGACGCCAGCCGGTCATCTGGCCGGACGTGCCGAGCAGGGCCTTGGCGATCTTCGACCCGATGGCGGAGTGGAGGATGAGCAGGCCCATGCCGTCGAGTACGCGCCGCTTGACCCGTTCGACCACCTCGTCGCCGACCTCGTCGTCCTTGAGATGGCTCCACCACAGCAGCACGTCGGTGGCGTCCAGCACCGCCTCGCTGAGACCGTGCTCGGGCTGCTCCTGAAGCGCGACGCGTACGTCGGCCTCGGGGCCGAGGTGTTCGACCAGCGCCTGTTCGAGCACCACGTGCAGGCCGTCGGGATACACCGACGAGACGCTGGGAAACTTCTTCTCCTCGTAGAACTCGTTCCACACGGTCACGTTCATCGTTCTCGCACCCATCGGATGTATTGCAGGGGGTTGCGCTCACTTATGTAAGCTCTATCCACAATAGGAGGCGATCTCACAGAAGACAATGGGTGGCTGTCAGCAGGGAAATGCGTCCCAGATGGTGAGATTCTGAGGGCACTGCGAGAGTCTCCGGCTGCGATACTCTTCACTTGAGACATCCGATGACAGCTCGAGGAGGTTCAGGATGACGAAGTCCTCCGACGTCGCGCGGCGCGTCGTTCGGCTGCGAGTCGCCGGTGTTCGGTCCAAGCTGTAGGTAACGAAGCAGAAAGCGAAACGGATGACCTCGTTCATGGTTCGGTCGGCGACGCAGCTCAGCGGCGACACATCCGTGGTCCGCCTGCTCAACCTGCGGTCCGTCCTGCGCGAGCTCTACGGGGGCGGCAGCCACACGATCACCGCGCTCGCGGCCGCGGCCAAGATCTCCCGCCCGACCGCCAGTCAGGCGATCTCCGACCTGCTCGAGGCGGGCTGGATCCAGAGCTCCGACCGGACCGTCGACAAGAAGGACCGGGTGGGGAGGCCGGCGCAGCGCTTCGAGTTCCGCCCCGCCGCCGGCCACGTGCTCGGTGTCGACATCGGCGGCCACAAGGTGCTCGTACTGGTCAGCGACCTGTCCGGGGAGATCGTCGCCGAACGCCGCGAGACCCTCCGCCCGACCTCCTCCAGGGCCAGACGCCTGACGATCATGAACCAGGCGATCGCCGCCGCCCTGAACGCGGCCGGCCTGTCCGCCGCCGACATCATGTGCGCGGCCGTCGCCACCCCTGGCGTCGTCGGCCCTGACGGCAAGGTCGCCCACGCCCCGGCCATCCCCGAGTGGGACGGCGTCGACCTGGGCAACCACCTCCACCGCCACTTCCGCATCCCGACCCAGGTGTTCAACGACATGCGGATGGCCGCCCTGGCCGAACACTGGAAGGGCGTGGCCCGCGACGCCTCCGACGTGGTGTACGTCCACGTCGGCCGCCGCATGGGCACCGGCCTGCTGGTCGCGGGCAGGCCGCACGCCGGCGGGCACGGCGCCGCGGCGGAGATCGGCCTCTGGCGCGGGCTGCCGTGGGCGCACGCGTACGAACGACTGCTGGAACTGGCGCCCAGAGCCCTGGCCGGACGGAGCGCCGACCAGGGCGACGCGATCCAGGCCATCTTCGACGCGGCCAAGGCGGGCGACACGGCCGCCCAGGCGGGCATCGACGGGTTCGCCGACCTGCTCGTCCAGGGCCTCGCGCCGGTCATGGTGACGATCGACCCCGAACTGATCATCATCGGGGGCGGCATCTCGGCCGCCGGCGAGGCCATCCGTGAGCCGGTGCGCGTCCGCGTCGAACGCGAGACGGCCTTCCCGCCAACGGTCGTCTGCTCGGTCATGGGCGACCACTCGTCCGCGATCGGCGCCGTACGCAGCGCCCTCGACGTCGCCGAGGAACGCCTTTTCACCAACCTCTCCCCGACTCCCAAACCGGCCACGGTCTGACTGCCTGGCTTCGCCGGTTTCGATCGCGTCGGTCTCGGTGATGGAGCCGACGGCTTCTGTCGGGGACGATCTCTATGGTCTGCGTCATGACCACTGCCGTGCCGGCGCCTGGCGGCGCCCGCCTCCTCATCCCGCATCCCCGCGCCCCTCGGCGCGACGGCCTCGCGGGGGTGGGCGCGTGAGCGGGTGGGAGCACGTGGCGCAGGCCATCGCCGCAGGTGACGCGTCCAGGACGGCTGACGAGGTGTTACGCCTGGATACGGCCGGATGCCACGAGACGGCCCGCCGGCTGCCCCGCCACATAGGCCCTGCCCGGCAGGCCACGCAGGAGCACTTCGACCGGCTGCGGGCACAGATCACAACCGAGAACGAACACCATCGCAAGACGTTCATCGACGCCGAGGTGGCCCGCGGCCTGTCCGAGGACGAGGCGTTTCACCGGTGGTGGTCGACCGGCTCCTATCGGGCCCACCACCACGACGTCGACTGGACGATGCGCGACGACTGGATCGCCCCCATGCTGGTCGCGGGCGCGGGCACCCTGGGTGGCGCGGCCGCGGTCGCCACCTGGATCTTCCGGCGCGACTTCGCCGGCCGGAACGGAAACCTCCCTCTGGAGCCGCTGCTGCGGGTCATCGCCGCGCGCCCACCCGAATGGCAGGCCGACCTTGCCGTACGCGTGGCAGGACGCCTGCGCGGCACCAGCCGGCAGCGGGCGGACGGCACCGTCGCGCTGGCGCTGGAACTGCTGCGCCGTACCGGAGCCCCGCTTCCCGACCATGAGCCGCTGGTGGCCGCCTGGGCGTCCACACCGCCCGACCTCGACGACGATCCGCTGGCCGAGCACCTGATTCCGCGCCTGTTCGAAGCCGAAGGCGTGGGCCGGTTGCTGCGCGACGACCGAGGCGCGGAGGGGCAGGACGGCCGCCGGTCCTGGCTGCACGCGCTGCGCGACCTGGCCGAGGCCGGGCGTATCGAGCGGGAGGCGCTGGTCGACGGGTGCGTACGCCGGTTCCTGCGTGGCGGCAGCACGACGGACCTGCGGTTCTTCGTCCGCCTGCACGATTTGCTGGAGCCCCGGCACAGCCCGGAACGTATGCGCGACTACCTGCGGCTGCTGCCCGCCGCTCCGGGTCCGGTCGCCGAGCTGGCTCTGCGGCAACTGCGCGGCGGGGACGGGCTGAGCGGCGAGGACGTCAACGATGCCGTGGCGGCGCTCCTGTTCCGCCCCGAAGGCAAGCTCGTACGTGCCGGGCTCACCCTGCTCGACCAGGCCGCCCGTGCGGCCGGCGATGACCTCGACCATTTGGCGCCCGCGCTGGTCTCGGCGTTCCTGTGCGAGTCCTACGAGGTCAGGCAGCGGTCGGTCCGGCTGGCGGTCAAGCACGCGCGACGGTTCACGCCGGCCGGAGCCGAGGCGGTGCGGGAGGCGGCGGACGCGCTGCCCCCGGACCTGGCGGCCCTCCTGGCCGAGGCCTACGGCGCCACCACGACGCCGCCCGGCTCCTCCGATCCCGGCGGCTTCGAGGCCGCCGAGCTGCCGGCGTTCAGCGCGCCGGGCCGCCGGCCCTTCCCCGGCCCGATCAAAGACCTCGCCGACACCTTCGACCAGCTCCACCACGAATACTCACTCGATCGGTGGCTCGACGGCTTCGTCCGTAATCCGCACAACAGGAAGCATCCACAAGCCCTACAACGTCACCCTCGACTTCACCGACATGAACCTCTACATCGCCCGCGGCAAGGCCACCTGATCACCGCGACCGCACGGCCGTCATAGGAGTTGCCGGCTCCTACGGGCGGCGGGGTAAGGGCGAACCAGACGCCCTTACCCCGCCGCCCGTTGCCGTACCAGGTAGGCTTCCGGGCGCCGCAGTAGCCATGCGCGGCCGGAGCCCAGCGGGTCGCGTCCCAGCTCAGGCGCGGTTTGGCGGCTCATCGCACGGTTCTTGACGGCACCCCGACTCCCACAAGACGATTCCGTCCTCGTGGCATCGGACGCGGGAGCGGACGGCGGAAGTAGGTGCCGATCGCAGCGCTCCGAACAAGGGCGGCGCACCCCGATCGCGGTGACAGCCTTGGCGCCGTTCAGGTGCGGCTCGGTGTCTGCTCCGGGTCGGGGAGAAGGGCGGCCGGGCGGTGGGGGAGCAGCAGCGGGGTCGCCAGCAGGAGCACGCCGGCCAGGCCGATGGCCGTACGCGGGCCGAGCAGGCCGCCCAGCACGCCCCAGACGGCTGTCAGGAGCGCGGCCGAGGCCTTGGTCGTCACCGCCCAGGCGGACAGCGTTCGGGCGACCCGGTCGGTCGCGGTGCGCTCGAGGCGGTAAGTGGCGCTGACAGGGTTGAAGACCCCGCAGCAGAAGATGAGCCCGAGCTCGACGCCCATCACCAGGAACAGCCCTCCGGTGCCCGGCCCCAGGAAGGCCAGACCGATGGGCCAGAGCGCGCGCAGCGCCCCGGCCACGACCAGGACCCGGTGCTGCCCGAACCACGTGACGAGCGGCCGGGCCAGTCGCGAACCGAGCAGCCCACCGATCGAGGGCGCGGCGAAGGCGAGGCCGTACTCCCACGGTGTGAACCCGAGCTGACCGAACATCAGGACGGCCAGCAGCGGCTGGGTGGCCATCACCAGGCCGTTGAACAGGGCGGTGTTGAACAACAGCCGACGCAGCGCCGCGTCGGCGAGGATGTACCGCCAACCGTCGACCAGGTCCCCGGCCCGCAGGCGCGCGGCCGCCCGGCGCTCGGGCCGCGGCTCGTGCCCGCCCATCGCGCCGATGCCCAAGGCCGAGAGCAGGTAGCTGACCGCATCGGCCACCACCGTCGCCACCGGACCGAGGAGCCCGATCGCCGCGCCACCCAGCGGCGGTCCGATGATCGTGGTCGTCCAGGTCGTGGACTCGAATCGGGCGTTGGCGGCCAGCAGGTCCTCGGCCCGCAGCAGCGTCTTCAGGTACGCGCCGGAGGCGGCGCGGAAGGTGATGTCGGCCGCCGCGACGACGACCGAGACCAGCAGGAGCTGGAGGAAGGTGAGCACGCCGAGCGCGAACGCGGTGGGGATCGTCAGCAGCGCCGCGAACCGTACCAGGTCCATCGCGATCAGCACCGGCCGCTTGCGGCGGAACTCCACCCACGGCCCGAGCGGCACCGCCACCGCCGCACCCACCAAAGCCCCCACGCAGGAGAGCGCGGCGACCTCGGCCGGTCCGGCGTGCAACACCTGGACGGCGATCAACGGGAACGCCCCGAAGGCGAGCCACGTACCGAGCGCGCTGGTCCCATACGCTCCCCAGAGCCACCCGAACCGCCGTCCCAGCCGGTGCCTGTTCCTCATGCCCGATGCTCCTCGTCACTCATCCGTACAACCGATCCGCGATCGAAGGCATCAAAGCGCGCGCCATACCAGGAGATCAAACAACTGCAGGGCTGTCGGCCACAACCAACGGTTGTTCCCGTAGGGTGTCGGCATGGACCTCGACACCGTCCGGACCTTCGTCGCCGCCGCCGACGCGGGGCAGTTTCAGGAGGCCGCCGCCGAGCTGGCGGTCACCCAGCAGGCTGTCTCCAAGCGCATCGCCGCGCTGGAGCGCAACCTCGGCGTGCGGCTGTTCGCCCGCACCGCGCGTGGCGCCGAGCTCAGCATCGATGGGCAGGCGTTCCTGCCCCACGCGCGCGAGCTGCTGCGCGTCGCCGAGCGCGCGGTCGCGTCCGTACGCACCGGCCGCCGTCCGCTGCGCGTCGACATGATCGCCTCGCGCAGCGCGGCGTCGGGCCTGATGCGCGGCTTCCACCGTGCGCACCCCGAGATCGAGCTCGACGTGGTGATGCTGTTCGAGGTCGAGACGGCCCTGGCCGCCATTCGGTCCGGGACGATCGACGCGTCCTTCCGCGCCGTCGGCGTGCCCGGCCGGCCCCTTCCCGAGGACATCGAATCCGTCCGGGTGCTCGACGAGGCGCTCCAGCTCCTCACCGGACCCGCCCACGCGCTGGCCGGCGCCCGGTCGGTGACCGTCGCTCAGCTGGCCGGGCACCGGATCTGGATGCCCGGCATCGTCCCCGGTACCGAGTGGGCCGCCTACTACGACGATCTCGTCGCCGAGTTCGGCCTCACCATCGAGGCGACCGGCCCCAACTTCGGCTCCGACGCGCTCCTCGACACCATCGCCGACACCCCGGCCTTGGCCACGTTCATGGGCGAGCAGACCCGCCTGGTCTGGCCCGCCGACCACGGCCTGCGCCGCATCCCGGTGACCGGCCCGACGCCCGTCTACCCGCACTCGCTCCTATGGCACCGCGACAGCCCCCATCCAGCGCTGGCCACCCTCCGCGCGCACCTCGCCGCCACAACGGCCGGCCACGACGCCGCCGGGACCTGGGTACCGGAGTGGGTGCTGCCGCGCTGAACGCCGCCGCGTCCGCGGTCATCGTGGCCGGATCGACCGACGGTGACTCAAGGCAGGCATGGGCATCGACACACTCCGCACACCTCATTCGTCCGCTGTATCCGAAGCTTCCGTGGAGGCGGTTACCGGCCGGTCGGAGTGGGTGGGACACCACACCCGACCGCGCCGCTCATCGTGCTCAGCCACCGGCCGCTTCCGGCGGCGCACGACCGCCAGACGCTGGTCACCACCGGGATCGAGGATCGCACGGCGGGCCGCCGACAGGAAGGATGCCGCGCTCATGGGAGCGCCCGGCGTCACCCGCCTGCACAACGAAGTGACGATCCTCGTGACTTAGGCCGTCCTGCCCGCCATGCTCGAACAGGGCTGGGGACGCATCATCTATCTCGGTACCGGCCTCAGCCGCGCGCCCCGGGAGGGCATGATCGCCCTGGGCACGGCCAAGGCCGCATTGGCGCAGTTCGCCCGATACCTCGCCCAGGAACTGGGCCCGCGGGGCATCACGGTCAACATCGTCGAGCCCGGCCCGGTGGAGGACACCCGCATGGCGAGTGTGATCGACGAGGAGCACAAGCGGCGGCAGGTGGCCGTCACCCCTCTGGGCCGCCTGGCATACCCGGGCGACGTCGCCCAAGTGGTCGCCTTCTACGCCAGCGAGGACAACGCCTTCATGACCGGCACCTCAGCCGCGGTCAATGGCGGGATGTCCATGTACTGACGCATACGCGCGCGGGCGCGCGGCGGTGACACGATCAAGGAAAACGTTCATGTACACGATCGATCTCGCCTACGTGGGACGGGGCCTGCACGAGGAACTGGCCGCCTACATCGCCGACCAGCAGGACTTCTACGCCGAGGAGGGCGTCCACGTCACGCTGCGCGACGGCTGCGTCTGGGACGAGGAGCGGCTGCGCCGCGGCGCCACCATCGGGCTCGGCCGGGCGCTGCTGTCCCGGCTGACCGATGGCGCCCCCTGGGTCGCGCTCAATGTCAACACCGACCGCCCGCTGTTCTGGTTCCTCGCCCGTTCCGGCCTGACCTCCCTGGCCGACCTGGCGGGCCGGCGGCTGGCGGTGCACGCCCCCCACACCGCACCCGGGTGCTTCACCCGGCGTCCCCGCCACCTTCACCGCAGCCGAGTACTACCGCATCCCGGCTTCCTCGTGATCTTGTAGGACGCACCCGAGCCTGTCAGGAGCAGACATGATCATGAACTTAGCCGCCGCTCTGGCCATGACCGCCACGCTCGGCACCGCCCCCGCCCAGCCGCCGGTCGGCAAGCTGCCGGGCACCTCGGCCAAGGTCGTGGCCAAGATGGCCGGTCGGCCGATCCAGCTCACCTCCTACTCGACGCCGTCGACCAGGCCGCCCTTCAGCAAGCGGGTCTGGGATCCGGCCAAGCGCGCGTTCGTAGAGACCGAGGGGGAGGTCGCCGTGTCGCCCGACGAGCGCTGGACGGCGACCCTCGCCGAGACCAGGCCCCCCGGCAAGCCGACGATGACGTTCGTGGACCGCCAGTCCGGCGACAGGACGAACGTGGAGCTGCCCGTCCCGGCCGACCCCGAGCAGGAGGGCCAGTATCTGCACACGCTCTGGCCCACATGGTCCCCGGACGGCCGCCACCTGCTGCTCAACGTGTTCGAGGCGGGGTTCGAGCCCCGTTCCGAGGGCATCGTCCTGATCGACGTGCCCACGCTGAAAGCCCGCTTCGTCCGCATCGAGAAGGCCCTCATCACCGTCGGCGGCTTCCAGTGGACCCGCGACGGCAAGGATGTCGTGGTGCGCTGGGGCAAGAACGGAAAATCCTCCATCCGCCAGTACGACCTCACCGGCGCCGTCAAGCGGACCTGGCACGTACGCGGACGCCCGGCGGCCCAGGGACAGGGGACGTTCACCCCGTCGGGCCGCCGCTTCGTCACCGCCTGCATGTCGCTGGAGAAGTCCGCCTGCGTGTGGGACACGGCCACCGGCAAGGCCGTCACCAGGATCAAGCTGGCCTTCAGCCCCGTCTGGAGTCCCGTGCTGGGCTGGTACGACGAGAGCCATCTGCTCGCGCCGACCCCCGAGGGCGTGGGCGTCGTGGACCTCAAGGGCAAGGTCGTCGAGACCCTGCTCAAGGTGCCGAAGAAGCAGGGCCTCTACCTCCGGTTCGAGGCGCGCGGTAAGGGCTGACGACCCTCGCGTCCGGGCTCAGGTGTTGATCTGGAGGACCCAGATGGAGACGTGATCCGCGTTGTGGGTGTAGATCACGCGGAAAGTGTCGGTACGTAACTCCAACGCGCTGGGAATGCCGCCATACGGTACGGCCGCGAGCGGCTCAGGATCCTCGGCGAGGTCGAACAAGGTGTCCGCGATGATGGAACGCAGGCCGGGCGCGGCACGGCTCAGGATCTCGCGGACCGGGACATCAACGTGGAGGAGTCGTTTCAAGACCGCTCGCCGGGGGCTGGTAGGTCAAGGTCGGCGTACAGGGCGGCCTTGCTGTCGTACGTGATCATCTCGCGCTCGCCTCGCTCATTGGCGGCGATCGCCTCCGCCACGCGCCCGGCCTCCAGTTCGCGGTGGGCGCGTAGTAGTTCCTGGTAATCCTGCTCGGAGACGAGGACGGCGCGCTCGCTGCTGGAACGGCGGATGGTGGTGGGCTGGTGGCCGTGTACGGCGCGTGATACCAGGGTGCCGAGTTGGGAGCGGGCTTCGGCGATGCCCAGCGCCTCGATGGTCATGTGGATCCTCTCCCGCTTCGCTCTGCCCGAACGGTTCTACGATACGCGGCTGGCACTGAAAAGTTGTACAACCTGAGCAACTTGTACAACTTTACCCGATTCGCAGCTGACTGCTTTTGAGCCGTAGCCGATCCGAAGGAATCCATAAGTCCGTCGCACGAGTGTGAGGGGCAACCGTTCACCGCGCCGCGGTGTTCTTGCCGACGTTCTTGCCCCCACCTTCCTCGGTCTTCGGAGCCCTCATGACCACCCGCCGCTGGACGGCTCTACCCGTGTTGCTGGTCGCGGTGTTCGTGACCACACTGGACTTCTTCGTCGCGAACCTGGCCCTCCCGTCCATCCGCGCCGACCTGCGGGCGGGCGACGCCTCGGTGCAGTTCGTGATCGCCGGGTACGGGCTGGCGTACGCGGCCGGGCTGATCGCCTCCGGGCGGCTCGGCGACCTGTACGGGCATCGACGGGTGTTCCGTACCGGGCTGGCGCTGTTCACACTGGCGTCGGCGGAGTGCGGGCTCGCGGGCGGGGCGGCTTGGCTGGTGGCCGGCAGGATCGCGCAGGGCGTCGCGGCGGCGCTGCTCGCACCGCAGGTCCTCACGCTGCTCGGGGAGCTCTACCGGGGCACCGACCGGGCCACGGCCTTCCGCTGGTACGGCACGGTCGTCGGCCTGGCCGGGGTGAGCGGTCAGGTGATCGGCGGTGCGCTGGTGGCCGCCGAGCACCTGGGGCTGGGCTGGCGGGCCTGCTTCCTGGTGAACGTGCCCATCGGCGTCGCGGCGCTGGCCATGACCGGACGCGTGCTCCCTGCGCCCGTGCCGTCACCGTTACGGCGGGCCGGGCTCGACGTGGGCGGAGCCGGGCTCGTGGCCGCCGGGCTGGTGGCGGTGGTGCTGCCGCTGGTCGAGGGCCGTGAACAGGGCTGGCCGCCGTGGGCCTGGTGGTGCCTGGCCGCCTCTGGTCCGATCCTGGTCACGTTCGTCCGCCGGCAGCGGCGGCTGGTGCACGCGAGGCGGACCCCGCTGCTCGACCTCGACGTGTTCACCGACAGGACGTTCGCCTGGGGCCTGGTCGCCGTGGCGCTGCTCTTCGGCACCTCGGCCGGGTTGTCGTTCGTGCTCGCCCTCTACTTGCAGGACGGCCTCGGCCTCGGCCCGCTCGCTGCCGGAGCCGTGTGCACCGCGCTCAACGCGGGCTTCTTCGCCGCCTCGCTCCGCCCGGGACGCTTCGGCGCACCCGTGCTGCTGCTCGGGCTGTGCCTCCTGTACGAGGTCGTGGCGCGTGCGGCGCAGCCGTACCAGGTGGCCATGGCCCTTGTCGTGGTCGGCGCCGGGATGGGGCTGCTCATGTCGCCGCTGCTCTCCTCGGTGCTGTCAGCCGTACGCCCCGAGCGGGCGGGAGCCGCGGCCGGGGTGCTCGGGACCGTTCAGGAGACCGGGGGAGTGCTCGGCGCAACGATCACCGGCACCGTCTTCTTCGGCACGCTGGACGGCGGCGACTGGCGGGCCGCGATGCTGGCCGGGCTGTCCGTGCTGGTCGCGGGCGCGTTGGGCGTGCTGGCCCATGCCATGATGCGTCCGCCCGCACGTACCCCGGTGGCGGCGAGAGCATGTGTGCAGCAGGATGGCGGGACATGCTGATGCTGTGACCGGCTTCGTCATTGTCGAGTCCCTCGGGTCGAGCGCGGACTGACGATCAGGGCGTCGCGTTGTGCGGAGCTCAGGCGGTCAGGCCTCGGGGTGATGCCGTACGCGCCGCGCCCGACCTGCTCCACGGTGAGCGGGTCGGAGAGGATCGGACGACGGCTGATCGTGTCCAGGGCGCCGGCCGCCCGCTGGATGGGCCAGTTCAGTGCCGTGGCGAGTTCGTCCACGGTGAGTGGCCGAGCGGCGTACACCAGCGCGGCCAGCACCGTCAGCGCGTCGCGCACGACGGCGTCGGTGAGGCCGCTGCCGTTCATCTGCTCGCTGATCCAGGTGAAGAACTGAGCCATCTGGCCCAGCCGGGTGCCGGCGGGCGTGCCGGCGCCGAAGATCTCGATCCCGTGCCGCGCGGCCGCCGCGACCTCGGCGTGTGCCCCGGTGTCGGCTTTGAACGCGCGGAGCCAGACGTCGTCGTCGATGACGTACCGCTCGCGGCGGCCGGCCTCCTGCATGCGCCTGACCAGCTCGATCGCCTCGAGGTAGCCGATGGCCTTGGACACCGACGCCGGGCTGACCTGCAGCCGGCGTACGAGCTCGGCGGACGTCAGGCCCCCGGAGTCGGAGGTGAGCAGGCAGACGAACACGCGAGCGGGCATCCGGGGAAGGCCGGTCTCGACCAGCAGCGTCGCGAACCGCTCCACGAAACCGCGTACGGACGCGTCCGGCCGCCCGTCGGCCGGTGGCTCCGGGACCTGAACCGGTCTGCGGCGGCGGGCGCGCTGCCCGGCGGCCTGCTGGGCGCGGTCGGCCAGATATCCGTCGCGCGCGCTGTTGCGTGCCACTTCGCGGCTGATCGTGGACGTAGGCCTGCCCAGCCGCCGGGCGATCTCGGCATATCCCAGCCCGTCGGCCAGCCAGATCGCGATCTGCCGGCGATTCTCGTGGGTCAGCCTGCCTCCGGGCATGGGCCCGCCCTCCTGTCAGTTGTGCGTTCACCAACAGTACATTGCAACGGCTGGTCGGCGTGGGTTGCATTTATCGACAATGCTGTTGCAACGATCTGCGCGAATGACCAGTATGAAGGCGCATCATGGGGAATTTCTCGTTGACTGCATTTGAAATGCAACGTAGCCTTTTCTCGCTTGGAAAGAAACGAGGAGCACCTATGACAAGAGCGTTGGATGTGCCCCGGATGCGAGCTCGCGTGTCCGAGCTGCTCGCGGAATACCGGATCCCGAGCGCCGTGATCGGCGTCCTCCGCGACGGAGAGATCACCGACTTCGCCGTCGGCGTCAAGAACATCTCCACGCGGGAGCCCGCGACGACCGACACCATCTACCAGTGCGGCTCCGTATCCAAGACGTGGACCGCCCTCGCCTTCATGCAGCTCGTCGACGAGGGGAAAGTCGCCCTGGACGAGCCGGTGCGGACCTATCTCCCTGATTTCCGGGTCGCCGACCCCGATGTCAGCGCCAAGGTCACACCCCGCCATCTCCTCAACCACACCAACGGCATCGAGGAGAGCTACGGAGATCCGGGGGAGGACGACGACGTGTACGAGCGCATGGTGGCGAACATCGCCGGCGCAAGCCAGGTCCACCCCTTGGGCCACACGCACGGCTACAGCGCGGCCCTGGGCTACGCGATCCTCGCCCGCATCATGGAGGTGATCGACGGCAAGCGGTGGGACGACATCATGAAGGACCGCCTGTTCGACCCCTTGGGACTGACCTCGACGAGCAGCCGGCATGAGCACGCGGACCAGAACCGGGCCGCGACCGGATACCTGATCCGATCCCTCGAAGAGGGCCCCATCCTCTCGCCGCTGGATCACCTGCCGCGCTCCTTCGGCCCCGGAGGCAACGTCAACACGACAGCCCGCGAACTGCTCACAATGGCGTACGTCTTCCTCAACGAAGGAAAGGCGCCGAACGGGACCAGAATCGTCTCACCCGGCATCATCCGCGAGATGACGGAATCGCGGGTCCCCATACCTGACCCGTACATGTTCGGGCCGGAATGGGCACTCGGCCTCATCGTGTGCGACTGGCACGGCCAAACCGTCTACGCCCACGACGGCAGCGCGGTCAGCCAGTGCGCCCGCCTGCGGATCCTGCCGGAATCGAACATCGCCATCTCGATGCTGGCGAACGCCGGGCCGCGCGACAGCTTCTACCGGAAGGTGTTCAACGAAATCCTGGCCGACCTCGGCGCGGTCACGATCCCCGACCTGCCGGAGCCCGATTCGACCCTGGCCCTCGATCTGTCCAGGTACGAAGGCTCCTACGAGCGTCCCGGCACCCGCTACGAAGTGGCGGCCGAACACGGAAAACTCCACCTCAGGTTCACCCTGAACCCCATGGAGGCGCAACTCCTCGATAAACCAGAACAGCTCGACTACGAACTTCTCCCGATCAGCGAGACCCACTTCTTGATGCCTTCGAACGATCCGCTCGAAGACCCGCAGACCGTCGCGATCTACGACTTCAAGAATGGTGCCGCACAGTATCTTCACCTCAATTGCCGAGTAAATCCGAGAGTTAATGAGGAGGGTGCCACGATGCACGTCATGGCTGTTTCCACGATTTCCGACACCGACGGTTTCTGGGATTGCCTGAAGACGGCGTACGGCCGGCTTCCCAAGGGTGCCAAGTGGACGCTGGCGGTGGCGAGCACCGACGGGACCAAGGCGGTGAACGTCATCGTCCATGACTCGATCGACGGCGTCAGGACCTTCTTCGAGGATCACGCCGGCGCCTTCGCCACGACGGATTACTTCGAGGCCGACGCGTCAAACGCGGTCGGCCTCCCGACGACGTAACCGCTCCTCGCACTGCCGTCCGCCCGAGCAGCATTCGACACCGCCAAGACCCCATCTGCTTACGGGACAACTTTGCCGGCCAGGAAAGATCCGTCATCGTGCGTCGCGTATCCCGAGAATGTAGGTCGCGGTGAGCGCGACGGCACGGTCTTCGTCATGGGACAGCTCTGCGAGGGCTCGTGACGCCGTGGTTCCCGGGATGTCCGCGAGCGCCTGTGTCAGCCGTAGACGTGCGGACGGTTCAACGGTGGCGTGGGCGAGGCGATCAACGAGCCTGGTAGCGATCTGATCCGCCAACGCGGGACGACTAGCCAGCGCGCTCAGGGCGTCGGCTGCGTCGACGTCATTCGTCCCCTCGACGACGATGTCGATCAGCGTCGGGATCGCGTCGACCACTCCACGTGCCCCGAGCGTCAGAGCCGCATATCTGCGGACCACGATGTCGGGGCTCGTGAGGGCGTCCTGCAGCAGTGTGGTCGCCGCACCGTTCGGAATCTCGGCGATGGCCTGGACGGCACGTTTGCGCACCTCGGCCACTGGTGAGCCGAGGCCCTCCGCCAGCAGCGCGAATCCGTCATCGCCTGATTGCGCCAAAGCCCATCGAAGGGCTCCGGCGACGTTCGGGTTCGTCTCGCTCAGCACTGCCTCGACCAGTGCTTCCACCGGCATCGGCGCCTCTCCGACTGAGGACAAGGCCGCGCGCTGGCGCTTGTCGGCGCTGTTCGACCCCAACGCCTGCAGGAGTGCGACGATCTGGAGGACGTCCTCCCAGCCGGTGGGTTCTACGGCGTCGATCCGGCGCAGTCGCGTGAGCAGCTCCGTCTCCGCCGCGATGCGTTCTCGTGTCTGGCGGATGAGGTCGTCGACGAGCTCTGAGGGCGTGAAGTCGGGATCATCGAGTGCGCGCCTGACTTCACGCAGCGACAGCCCCAATGACCGCAGGCTCTCGATCTGGAAGATCCGCCGGATGTCCTCGCTGGAGTACTCGCGATAGCCCGCCTCGGTACGGCCCGTTGGCCGCACCAGGCCGAGCGAGTCGTAATGCCTGAGCATGCGGGCGCTGACCCCGGACCGCCGGGCCACATCACCGATCAACACGGCCCATCACTCCTCCTTGCTGGTAGTGCCGAGAGCCACCACGCGCTTCGCCTCCTCGATCGCGAACTCGAATCCGGCATCCGGGTCGTTCAACAGCCGTTCCGTGGCGATCGCGTGGGCGCGTACGCGTGGGTCGAGATCCGTCATCGCAGCGTGCAGCGTGGGCACGATCACCTCACCGAGCGCGACCAGCGCTCGGCTGAGGCTCAGCTGCATCTCACGTTCGCCGCGCCCGAGTTGTGTCGACAGCACCGCGGCCAACTCGGGCTCCTCACCTTCGGGCACGAGCACGACCGCCGCCCGCCAAGCGCTCCGCGCCACCTCGTCGTCGGCGTCGGACAGAAGCGCCCGGGTGATCGCCGGCCAGGCTTGCCGATCCCCGATCTTGGACAGCGTATGCAGTGCCTGGCTTCGTGCCTGCCCGCGCTCCGAGCGGAGTTCCTTGAGGACCTCTGGAACCGTCATGGATGCTGAGTGGCGGGTGAGTGCCCAGGTCAGCATATCGCGCACATGGAATTCGGGTTCGATCGCGCATCGTTCGATGAGCTTGTCGATGAACCGCGGGTCAGGGGCCGTACCGACCGCCATCGCAGCCCGCAGCCGCACTGACGAGTCGCTGTCCTCCAGCCCCTCGAAAGCTGGTTTCTGCATGGTCATCGGGACCACCTCCTTGGCAACAGTGAAGGCCTTGTCACTGTGTCAAGGTCAAGCGGGATCACCAGGCACCCTGCCCGAGTGGACCGAGGTGAAGGAGTCCAGTTCGTCTGCTCGCCGGAGGTCCTTGGGGCGGCCTATGGCGCGACGCATCCGGATGAGGTCTCTTCGGGAGGCGTAGTGAACTTCCAGGCCGCCCGGGTCGACCGCGGTGATCGCGTGGTCGAGGAAGTCTTGGACTCGAAGGTCGCCCCAGGGGAGCGCCGGGGTGCAGCAGTCGCCGCTGGCTCCGGGTGAGGTGAACAGCGCTTTGGGGCGGAGAAAGGACTCCGGGTGAGGTGCTACGGGGATGCCCTTTTCGTCGATCAGTTGGGCATTGACGGAGGTGAAGGCGGCCGCCAGGGCTGGGGCGTGCGCCGGGGCGCCATCCCAGAGCAGGTCCAGATCACCGGTCAGTTCGGTGGATCCATGCATGATGCCGGCGACCTGCCCGATCACCACGGCTCGGACACCGCTGTGATGGAGGGCTTCGAGCAGCGGGAACGGGTCGAACCCGATGGCATCGTCCGTGCCGATCGTGCCGACGACGTCGGCGTCCTGGTGGCTCAGGCTGGTGCTCGCCCGGTTCAGGGCCAGTTCGCGGGTGCGTCGGGCGGCGGCGCGGAGTCGGTCCAGCGGTTCGTCGATCATCTGATTCATGTAACACCATCAGCGGTGCTGGGGCATCGCCGAGAACGGGGGAACGGTGTTCACGCATCGGCCCGCCGCGTCGAGGATCCGTCCGCTGTGCTTGATGACGCGCAGGGTGATGGCGCGGTCGTCGACTGTCATGCGGGGCAGGCGGGCGGTGAGCCGCTCCTCGAAGCGCACCACGTCCGACGTCGTACGCAACCATGCCTCCAGATACAGGTTCTGCGGCCCGGCGGTGAGAAAGGCGACCCGGACCTCGGGGATGGCGGCCAGTTCCTTGTTCGTCTCGGCCAGTGAGTCCATCGGCACCCGCGCCCAGAAGCAAGCGGTGACCGGCCAGCCCGACAGCGTCCGCGCCATGTCGCAGCGCAGTGTCAACTGACCGCTGCCCAGCAGCGCGTTCATCCGCCGGCGGGCGGTGGCGAGGCTGGTGCCGATCTCCGCGGCGAGTTCGGCCAGGCCCAACCTGCCGTCCCTGGCCAGCGCGCCGGCCAGGGCATGGTCCACTTCTCGCAGCACGAGGGGCGGCGCCGGTCGCGGGCGCGCCGCCTCGCTGAGGCGAGTCACCGCGGCGGGCTCCAGGTTGCGCAGCCGCCAGCGGCTGCTGGCCCGTGCGTCACCGACCATCAGGTAGCTGCCCATGCGCGCCACGCCAGGTAGCCGACCGGGTCGTTCCAGCAGGTAGTGCGAGAGTTCCTCCAGGTTCCGCGCCACGACCAACGCGACCAGGTCCCGGCGACCACTCATCAGCTTGATGCCGTAGGCCTGTGGATCCGCCGACAGGGTCTCGGCGACCTCGACGACGCGTCCCGGATGGCAGTTGATCTCCAGGATCGCCCCGCACTCCTGCGTGAACCCGTTCGTGAGGAAGCCGGTCACCCAGGCATGGTTGGCGGACCGCATCCGGCGCCAGCGCCGTGACGCCGTGGCCGGGTCGACCTGCAGGACCTCGCCGACGAGTGACCACGGGGCTCGGGGGTGGATCTGCAGGGCGTTGACGATCGCCAGGTCGAGTTCGTCGGGCAGCTCGGCCATGTCACATCCCTGCATGTCTATGTTGCACGGAATCCGGCATTCAGCCGACCGTGGTGAAAAAATCCGGCGATTTCGCTGAGTGCGGTGAATGCCGTACCGAGACTACCGGCCTAAGGGCTCCACGCCACCGGCGCGAACTCACTCCCTGGAGACAGCCAATGACCTGGGCTCCGGCCTGCGACACCTCCCTGCGGTTCGAAGGCGCCGTGCTGATCGACGGCTCCGGCGCCCCGCCCGTTCCGAACGCCACGGTCATCGCCGATGAGGGCGGCCGGATCCGCTACGCCGGCTCGGCCGCCGAGGCGCCGGCCACCTCCGAGGCGGTCGTGATCGACGTGACCGGGCATACCCTGCTGCCAGGGTTCTTCGACTGTCATGTCCACATGGCCATGACTCCCGGCCGTCGGCCGGCCGAGGGGCTCGGCGCCGACCCGGTGGTGGACGTCATCGCCACCGCCGGTCGGCTGCGCGAGACCCTGCACGCGGGGGTCACCACGGTCCGCGATCTGGGCGGCACCCCCGCCGGATTCCGTACGGCCATCGAGCAAGGCCTCATCGAAGGACCTCGCCTGCAGGTCGCCGTCAAGGTCATCGGGCATACCGGCGGCCACGCGGACTGCTCGCTGTCCAGCGGGATCAACGCCGCTCCCTGGCTCACCGAGCTCGCCGACACCCCTGATGAAGTACGCGTGGCCGCTCGCCGGATGTTCCGGGACGGTGCCGATGTGATCAAGGTGTGCGCCACCGGGGGCATGGGCAGCCCACACGACGATCCCGATGACGAGGGGCTGACCATAGAGGAGATGCGGGCGGCGGTCACCGAGGGACGCCGCCACCGTGGCCGCAAGGTCGCCGCCCACGCGCAGGGAGCCGCCGGAATCCGCAACGCTCTGCTCAGCGGAGTCGCCAGCGTCGAGCACGCCTACGGCATCACCGATGAGCTGTGCGACCTCGCTCGTCAGCAGGACGCGTTCCTGGTGCCGACCCTGGCGACCGCGTTCCGGCCGCTCGATCCGGTCGGCATGCCCGAATACCACTTTCGCAAGAAGTCCCGCTGGGCGGGCGTGACCAAGGAGAACATCGCCCGCGCCATCTCCCATGGCGTCAAGATCGCCGTAGGCACCGACGCGGGAGTGACACCCCATGGGTTCAACCTGCGGGAACTGTCCTACCTCGTCGAACTCGGCATGGAGCCGATGGCGGCCATCGTCGCCGGCACCCGCACCTCGGCGGAGTTGCTCGGCCTCGCCGACACCCTCGGCACCGTCGAGGCAGGCAAGATCGCCGATCTCGTCGTCGTGGCCGGCGACCCACTCGCCGACATCTCCCTCCTCGGCAGTCCGCGGAGCGTCGTCCTGGTCGCTCAGGCCGGAGTCATCCGTAAGAACCTGCTGCTACACCCGCTGACTACCGGAAAGGAACAGCTATGAAGATCAGCCGAACTCGCATCGCCATCAACCCCCTGCAGTGGGTGGCCAGTCCTGATGGCTGGATCGACCCTTCGCTCGCGCCGTCGTTGGACGCGCAGCTCAGGACGATCCGTGAGGCCGGACTCATGGCCGTGCACAGCTCCGTACCCGCCGGTGTGACGGTAGAGGACTACGCGAAGTCGCTCGCCGATCACGGGCTGAGTGCCGCGCCGGGGTACCTCCCGGTTCGGCTCAGCGACGACGCGACCGAGAAGGCGCAGGCACTGGAGAGCGCCGCCCGCGCAGCCGAGCAACACGCGGTGCTGGGCGTGCCGACGATGTTCCTGGCCATGGGCATGGCCAAGGACGCGCCACGCGTGGCCCGGCCGGCGGTCGGTCACCTGGCCGACCAAGACCGTCTGGAACGGGTGCGGGACCTGCTGGCCGAGGTGGCCGGCGTCATCGGGGCCGGCGGGATCACTCCGGCCTTTCACCCGCACGTGGGCACCTGGGCCGAGACGGAGGAGGAGACCCGGTTCGTCTTGGACACCGTGGACGCGTCGGTGCTCGCCTTCGGCCCGGACATGGGCCACCTGGCCTGGGCCGGCGCGGATGCCGCACAGCTCGTCCGCGACTACGCCGACCGGGTGGCGAGCGTCCACATCAAGGACCTCCGGCTGACGCTCGCCGAACGGGCCAGGAGCGAGGGCTGGGACTACCGCCGGACCGTCCTGGCCGGCCTGTGGTCCGAACCGGGCCATGGCGACGCGGATGTCGACGGTTTCCTGCGGGCGCTGCCGGAGGACTTCGACGGCTGGCTGATCATCGAGGTCGACCGCGGCGCCCAGGCGACGCCGGAGGACAGCGTCCGGTTGTGCGGAGCATGGGCGGCCGCGCACACGTAAAGGTTCCTGCGGCCGGAGCACGAGGAGCAATGATGAGCGGCCCGGTCGTGCACATCGTCGATGACGACCACGACCTGAGACAGTCGCTGGCCTTTCTCTTTGAGAGCGTCGGCATCCAAGCGCTCACGTACCCCGACGCCGTGACGTTCCTCGCCGAGTACGACCCGGCCGAGCCGGCCGTGCTGATCGTCGACGTCCGGATGCCTGGCGTGAGTGGGTTCGAGCTGCAGGAGCGGCTGCTCGGGCTCGACTATCCCGCCCCGATCATCTTCTGCTCCGCTCACGGTGACATCTCGATGTCGGTACGGGCGCTGAGACGGGGGGCGGTCAACTTCCTGGAGAAGCCGTACAAGCCGCAGCAGATGCTCGAAGTCGTTCAGGAGCAGTCGCGGGAAGCCGGGCGGCGCTTCAGCGAGCACGCTCACCGGCAGACCGTCCGTGAACGGGTCGAGTCGCTCACCGCGCGGGAGCTCGAGGTGCTCAGGCTTGTCGTCGACGGCCTGCCCAGCCGGCTCATCGCCCGCCAGCTCGGCACCAGCGTGAAGACCGTCGATGTGCACCGCGCCCGGATCAAGGCCAAGACCGGCGCCGAGAGCCTGGGGGCGCTGGTGCGTGATGTGCTCCAGAACCGGATCGAGCCGTGACGGCCCGGTGGCCGGACGCTTGTCACGAGGACACGACCGGTCAGGCGCTGAGCGCGTGGAAGCGGCGCTGGAAGTAGACCAGGGCGCCGCCGTCCACACGTGCGGTGACCGCGTCGATCTCGACGAAGGCCACCGTGTGCGAGCCCTGCGTACGCCTGGTGACGATGCGTCCGACGATCGAGGCGAGCGCGTCGCGCAGGACGGGTACACCATGGGTGTCGAAGTCCCAGGAGCCCGCGCCGAAGCGCTCGGCGGTCGGCACGTTCGTCGCGCCGGCGAAGTGCATCGCCAGCTCTTCCTGGTCGGTGCCGAGGACATTGACGCAGACGCGCCCGTTGGCGAGGACGATGTCGTGCGAGCTGCTGGACCGGTTGACGCAGACCAGCATGGTGGGCGGGGTGTCGGTGACGGAGCACGCCGCGCTCACCGTCACGCCCGCTCGGCCGTGCTGGCCGTCGGTGGTGACGACGTTGACGGCGGCGGACAGGTTCGCCATCGCGGTACGGAAACCGCGCTGGGCCTCGGTCTGGTCGTCCACGGCTGCCTCCTGATGGTGAGCGGGTGCTTCCGAAGCTAGGCCGCGGCCCTTGGGCGCCGATAGTGAGACTTCATCCGCACCGGCTGAAGGTTTCCCCTACTCGCCGATGGGTCGCTCCGGTTGCGCGAGCGGCAGTGTGAACCCGAACCGCGACCCGCCCCCGTCCCGTTTCGCCGCCCAGATCGTGCCGTGCTGACGGGTGATGATCCGGTAGCTGAGCGCCAGGCCGATTCCGCTGCCGTGTTCCTTGGAGGTGAACGACTCCGCGAACGGGTCGCGCGGCAGGCCCCGGCCCCGGTCGTCCACGGTGAAGGTGCCGTCAGCGGACGTGGCGATGACGATCGACTTCGCCGCGGACGGTGACTGCGCCATCTCGTCGACGGCGTTGAAGGCGAGGTTGAGCACCACCTGGCCGGTCAGCACCCGTTCGCAGCGCACCAGCACCGGCTCGGGACAGAGCCGGACCTGGACCTCGACGCCGAGCGGAGCCGCTCGCAGCCGCACGAAATAGCGGCATTCTTCGACGATGTCGTTGAGGTCGGCCACCTGTTCCACCTGCTCCAGATGGCCGACGAAGGCACGCACCGAGCTCACGATCGCGGAGGCACGGTCGATCTGGTCGACCGCACCGGTGATGCCGTGGGTCAGCCACTCGCGCTGCTCCAACCGGTCGGCCCGGTGGCGCACCCCGGCCAGGAAGTTGGCGGCGGCGGCCAGCGGCTGGCCGAGCTCGTGGGCGATCGCCATGGCCATGTCGCCCATGGCGTTGTAGCGGGCCAGGTGGTTCTCCCGGTGCAGCTCGCGGGTGCGGCGGACGTGATCCTGGACCCGGTCGGAGACGTCGTGCAGGATCATCAGCAGGGCGTCGCTGTCTTCCTCACGTAGCCGTTCCAGCGACCCTTCCAGCCACACCCGCTCGCCATGGGGGTGGCACACCTCCAGCTGGACCGACGTGACCGGGGTGGCGCGAGTGAGGACGTCCTGCCAGCTCGCCTCGCGGCCGTCGAGCCGCGGCCGGGCGAACGCGGTCAGCGGCCGCATCGGCTCGTCCGCCTGCTCGTTCACCGGTGCGCCGATCGCGCTGAGCGCGGTGTCGGTCGCGAAACGGATCATCCCCGTCGCGTCCAGCATCAGCGCGAGGGTGGAGGTGTAGTGGGCCAGCGCGTCGACGTACGACGTGGTGAGCCGCAGCTCGCGCTCGACCCGCTGCTCGCGCTCGATGTCGCGGAACTGCACCATGACCGCCGGCCCCTGCGCGAGCTCGACCCGCACCGCGAGGGCGTCTGTCGGGATGACCCGCCCGGACTTGGAGCGGTAGTGCCATTCGATCCGGCTCGCGCCCTTGTCCACGGCGTCCTGCAGCCAGTCCCGGCCGATGATCCGGTCGTACTGCTGTGCCGAGCTGCTCATGTGGTTGGCCTTGAGCGGCCGGATCTCGTTCAGCGTGAATTCCAGCAGTTCGCAGGCGGCCGGGTTGGCCCACAGGATGTTCTTGGTCGCCGCGTCGTGAACGAGCACGCACATCCGGGAGGCGTTCATCATCGCCACGAAGTCGTCGGCGACGAGCTCGGGAGCCCGCGGATCTACTGGCATCACCCCAGCGTAGGTCCCGGGCCGGAGAACGGGTGTTAAAGAAATCCCCTACGCCGGCCCGAGGAAATGACGACTGACGGATCGGTGGCGCTCTTCTTACGCTGGAGCACATACCGAACCTCATGAGGAGCTGTGATGGCGCAGAGTCAGGGGACCGAGGCCGAACGCGCGGCGCGAAACAGTGCCGCCGCGTTCGACGAGATGCTCGCCGAGCTGGCCGAGCGTCGACAGGAGTTCCGCGAGCAGCGCTACGTCTCCAAGGACTTCGTCCACCGGCTCAAGGGGCTTGGCCTGTACCGTTCCGCCACGCCGGAGCGGTTCGGCGGGCAGACGATGCCGCCCGCGGAGTTCCTCAAGAAGATCGAGCGGATCTCGGCCGTCGACGGCTCCACCGGCTGGGTCGCGAGCTTCGGCTCCCAGCTGGTCTATCTGGGCTCGCTGCCGCTGGAGACCCAGGCCAAGCTGTACGCCGACGGCCCTGACGTCGTCTTCGCCGGGGCGCTGTTCCCGATCCAGCAGGCCACCCCCACCGAACGCGGCTTCCTGGTCAACGGCCGATGGAAGTTCGCCAGCGGCTGCATGGCCGCCGACATCATCTGTGTCGGCATCCCCGGCGACGACTCGACCTCCGGCAAGCCCCGTGGGGCTCTGGTGAATCCGGCGGATCTGGAGATCGTGCGGGACTGGGACGTCGTCGGCATGCGGGGCACCGGCTCCTTCGATCTGCTCGCCGACAATGTCGAGGTCGATCGCGAGTGGACCTTCATCCGCGGTGGGGAGCCGGTGGTGGACGAGCCGCTCTACCGCTACCCCGCGATCACGTACGCCGCCCAGTCGCTCTCCGTCGTCTCCGCCGGCGTCGCCCGGGCCGCCCTCGACTTCGCCAAGGAGGTCGGCAGCGGCCGGGGCAGCATCACCGGCGCCCCGAAACTCGCCGACCGCGCCTACTACCGCGCCGGCATCGCCGAGTCCGAGGCCGTGCTCCGCTCCGCGCGCGCCTACTTCTACGAGGCCGCCGACGAGGCCTGGCAGACGCTCGTCGCCGGCGGCCTGGTCAGCGACGAACAGAACGCGCATCTGCGACTGTCCGCCGCCTACCTCGCCCGGACCTCCTCGGAGGTGGTCCACAAGGTCGTCTCCCTCTCCGGCACCGCCGCGATCTACCGCGATCACCCGCTGCAGGCCCTGCTCGGCGACGCGCTGGTGCCGCAGGAGCACGCCTTCCTCAGCCCGGCGATGTACGACGCCGCGGGCGCCGTCTTCATGGGCCGGCCACCAACCGTCCCCGCCTTCCGCTGAGCGACGGAGACACATCGAAATACGCGTCTAGCGTCGTTCGAGCGTGAGCAGCGGCTCAGAGAACACCGGCGCCGGCGCTCCGGGATCCGCGGCGACAGCCTGCTCCAGGCGGCGGAAGCCGGCCTCCAGTTCGTCGGGACTCAGCTGAGCGAAGAACGAAAGGGTGCGCAGGCGCAGCCGTTCGAGCATGTCAGCGCGAGTACCGGAGGACGGCTCGGTAACCGTGCCGAAGCCGGCAACGCGCCAGCCTTCCGAGGTGAACATCGCGATGGCCTCGTGCAGCGGCTGAAACAGCGAGGCGTCCACCTCGTAGCCGTGGGGGAAGTGCGCCAGCCACCACGGCCTGGGATGGTGGTCGCTGAAATTCGCGCGCAGTAGCAGCCGCCCGCCGGGCCTGAGCACCCTGGCCAGCTCCCGCACCGCCCGCGGCTTGTCCTGGACGTGGTGCCAGGACAGGAACATGAGAGCGTAGTCGGCGCTGCCGGACGGCACCGGCATGTCCTCGGCGGAGCCTGCCAGATACCGCACACCGGGATGCGGGGACTGCGCCTGAGCTGTCTCACGCATACGGACCGACGGCTCGACCCCGGTGACCGGCCCGAACGCTCGCGCCAGCGCGGGGGTGAACCTGCCGGTCCCTGAACCGACGTCCAGCCCCGCCAGCGGACGCCGCTCGGGCAGCACCGCTCCGAAGGCACTGATCCACGTCTGCAACTGCTGCTCGGCAAGCGCACGGCCACGCGCGTAGTCCTGGTACTGCTCCGTGTCGTAATCGATCCGCCTCATCGCACCTCCCGCGTCCAGTCGGGCTGGGCAAACTAACGGCCCGATATATCGGCTTGATACATCGTCACGATATGCAGCGTCGTGTCATGCCGCAAGGCGGGCATTGCGGTCACGTGTCCCCGGGTTCCTGAGTGGAGTGACGCACGTCACGTCGCGTCATGTCACGTCTCAGCGATCAGCGGTGTCCTGAGGGCATGACCGAACACAACACATCCCACAAGGTCGTGGTCATCGGCGGCGGTTACGCCGGAACGCTCGCGGCCAACCGTCTGCGGATGCGCGACGACGTCGACATCACTCTGGTCAATCCGCGCCCGGAGTTCGTCGAACGCATCCGGCTGCACCAGTTCGTGGCCCGTACCGGCGACGCCACGATCGCCTACGGTACGCTCCTCGGCCAAGGCATCCAGCTGGTCGTCGACAGCGTCACACGCATCGACACCGCCGCCCGCACCGTGCGGTTGGCGTCGGGCCGCGCCCTGGACTACGACTACGTCATCTACGCGGTCGGCAGCATCGCGGCGACACCGTCATCGGTGCCCGGCGCGGTCGAATTCGCTCTGCCCATCGCTGAATTCGAGTCCGCGCAGCAGCTGCGCGCCAGACTGGAGGAGTTGCCCCTTGACGCTCCGGTCACCGTGGTCGGCGGCGGATTGACCGGCATCGAGACGGCCGCCGAACTGGCCGAACAAGGACGCGCGGTCACACTGGTGTGCGGCCGGACCCTGGCGCCCTACATGAGTGCGTCGGGGCGCCGATACATCGCCAAGTGGCTGAACCGGCACGGTGTCGCCGTACTCGAGGCCGGTGTGGTGACCGAGGTACGGCAGGATGAGGTCGTCCTTGCCGACGGTGCGGTGCGTCCGAGCGCGCTGACCATCTGGACGGCCGGTTTCGGCGTGCCGGGGCTGGCGGCGGCGAGCGGGCTGCGCACCGACGCGCTCGGCCGGCTGCTCGCCGACGAGACGCTGACCAGCGTCGACGACGACCGCATCGTCGCGGCCGGCGACGCCGCCGCACCATCGGGCCAGGCGCTGCGGATGAGCGGCTACGCCGCCGGGCCGCTCGGGGCACAGGCCGCCGACACCGTGCTGAGCCGCATCGCGGGAACCGAACCGGCGGTGATCAACCTGGCCTTCACGGGGGCGTGCGTCAGCCTCGGCCGGCACGCGGGCATCCGGCAGCTCGCCCGCAAGGACGACACCACGGTGAACGTCTACATCGGCGGCCGCATGGGCGCGGCGATCAAGGAGGTGACCTGCAAGTTCGTGGTGTCGAAGAGGATTCGCGGTGAGGCCCGCAAGCCGGGTTCCATGGGCTGGCCCAGGGGCGGCCCGCGTCCCGAGCAGTCGGCCTCCGCCGCGCGGGTGGTCACCTCCCCGTGAGCACCGACGAGCATGCCGAGCGGTTCACCCTGTTGCGGCCGCTGCTGTTCACGATCGTCTACGAGATACTCGGCTCGGTAACCGAGACCGACGACGTACTGCAGGACAGCTACCTGCGGTGGGCCGATGTGGACCTCGCGACCGTACGGGACACCAAGTCGTATCTGGCACAGCTGGTGACCCGTCAGGCGCTCAACGCCTTGCGGGCGGGCGCGCGGCGGCGCGAGGACTACGTCGGTTCGTGGCTGCCCGAGCCGCTGCTGCTCGCCGAAAGCGATGCCTCGGCCGATGTGCTGCTCGCCGAGTCAGTGTCGATGGCGATGCTCGTGCTGCTCGAAACACTCACCCCCGACGAGCGTGCGGTGTTCGTGCTGCGTGAGGTGTTCGGCTTCGGCTACCACGACATCGCCACAGCGGTGGGCAAATCCGTGGCGACGGTGCGCCAGGTGGCGCACCGTGCCCGCGAGCACGTACAGGCGCGGCGCAAGCGCTTCGAGCCCGTCGACGCCCCGACGACCGCGCGGATCACCGAGCAGTTCATGACCGCGGCGGCCAGCGGTGACCTGGAAGGGCTGCTCTCGCTGCTCGCGCCGGACGTCACCTGGACCGCCGACAGCGGCGGCAGGGCCACTGCGGCACGCCGGCCGGTGATGGGCGCGGAGAAGGTGGCCGCGGTCCTCATGAGCTTGTTCCGCCTGGGGCGGCTGGATGACCTGCGGATCGAAATGGTCAACTGCAACAGCGCGCCCGCGATAGTGCTCAGCGGCGAGCGCCTGGAAGGCGTCTTCCTGATCGAGATCGCCGATGGGCAGATCACCAACTTCTATGCCATCCGCAACCCGGACAAACTTCTCGCGGTGTCGGTTCCGCGTCAGATCAGCCGGTAGGGGGAACGATGACCAAGGAGTCGACCATGACCGACACCCAGGTAGTGATCGCTGGTGCGGGGCCGACGGGGTTGATGCTCGCGTGCGAGCTGCGGCTCGCCGGGGTCGATGTGCTCGTGCTCGAGCGTCTCCCGGAGCCTCGAACGGTGGAATCACGGGCCGGTGGTCTGCACATCCGCACGATGGAGACGCTCGATCAGCGGGGCTTGCTCGACCGGTTTCTCGAGCGCGGACGCCCGAGGCAGGAGGTGCACTTCTCCGGACTCGGTCTCGACCTATCCGATATGGCGACGCGATATCCGTACGCTCTGCTCATCTTGCAGGCCGAGGTGGAACGGCTGCTGGAGGAGCGCGCGGCGCAGTTGGGGGTACGGCTGCGCCGCGACGCCGAGGTGAGGGGGTTCACCCAGGATGAAACGGGTGTCATGGTGGAGCTCGCGGACGGGTCGCGCGTCCGGGCGGACTACCTCGTCGGCTGCGACGGCGGCCGCAGCATCGTGCGTGGGCTCGCCGGCATCGAGTTCCCCGGCACCCCGGCCACGATGACCGCGAGGCTCGGCGACGTCGAGCTCGCCGAGCCGCCCGCGGCCGACATCTTCCAGGAGCGGCGCGAGCACGGCAGGTTCTCGGTGCTGTCGTACGGCTCGGACTGGTACCGGGTGCTGACCAACGAGTTCGATCACGTCGCCGACCGGGACGAACCGATGACCCTGGAGACCCTCCGCAAGTCCTTGCTCAAGATCGCCGGGACGGATTACGGGATGCACTCACCGCGCTGGCTCTCCCGGCACGGCGACGCGGCGCGTCAGGCCGACCGTTACCGCGTGGGCCGGGTTCTCCTCGCCGGCGACGCCGCGCACATCCACTTCCCAGCGGGCGGTCAGGGCCTGAACACCGGCGTGCAGGACGCGGTCAACCTCGGCTGGAAGCTCGCCGCCGTCGTCCGCGGCCAGAGTCCGGACCTGCTGCTCGACACCTACCAGGCCGAACGCCACCCGGTCGCCGCCCGCGTCCTGCAGAACACCCGCGCCCAGACCGCCCTCTGGCGGGTGGACGATCACACCTCCGCTCTGCGCGAGGTGCTGGACGATCTCATCGGCATCGACGAGGTACGGCTGCGCCTGGCCGGCATGATCACGGCGACCGACATCAGGTACCCGATGGAGGGGACGGATGACCTCCTCGGCCGGCGGATTCCGGATCTCGACATCGGACACGGCCGCATCTACGAGCTGCTGCACCGCGCCCCTGCGGTTCTGCTGGATCTTGGTGGTCTTCCGCCGCTCGACGCCGTCGTGACCGGCTGGTCGGACCGGGTCGATCTCGTCCGCGCCCGTCCTGCCGAGGGCTCCGATCTCGGCGCGGACGCGGTACTCATCCGTCCCGACGGACATGTCGCCTGGGTCACCCGCGCCGGAGAGCGGCCAGACCTGGACGCTCTCCGGACCGCCCTCACGACGTGGCTCGGCCCGGCCGGTCTTCACGGCGCGCACGTACGCCCGCGCAGCTGATGGATGTGTTCGCGATCGGTGCGCCGTCCTCCCGAGCGGAATCCGCCCGTGACCGAGCTTGACCGACGTGATCGGCGGCGGCGCCCGTATCGAGTTCGCCAGTACCTTACGTCTTGCGCGCGAGGACGAGCCGGCACTTCGGGCTGCCGTCCTCGCGTCGGCCCAGGGCGGTCAAGGGGGCCGTCGTCACGGTGAATCCGGCTGCTGCCAGGTCGTCCCGGACCGCGTGCAGCGGGCAGGTGCCGTAGTACATGACGAAGGGGGGACGCCACACGGCATTCCGCACCCGCATGGCCAGGTCGAATCCGCGCAGCGTCCAGTACTGGCCCGACGTGATGGGCGGTGGCGCGCCGATGGGGAAGGCGAAGAGCCCGTTCGGCCGTAGTGCGCGATACACCCCGGCGAAGAGCGAGGACCGTTCGGCGGGCAGGAAGTGTCCGAGCGCGCCGAAGCTGACCGCGAGGTCGAAGGCCTCGGCGAAGGGCAGGGCTAGAACGTCGGCCTGTGCCCACTCGGCGTCCGGGTACGCTCGGCGCGCCTGCGCGAGCATGCCGGTGCTGAAGTCGACGCCCGTGATCCGTCCTTGGCACAGGGGTTCGAGGGTCCGCATGCCCGCTCCGGTGCCGCAGCACACGTCCAGTCCCCGCTCGAACGGCCCGAGCGGCCGCAGGGCGTCGGTGGTCGCGTCAAGAACGCTGTCGGGGGTGCGAAACGGCGTGTGGTCGAACTTCGGGGCGAGCAGGTCGTAGCCGCGCTCGACCGAGGACAGCGCCTGGACCACCAGCTCACGCAGCGACGGGCCTTGAGGCGAGAACATCAGTCAAGGGTACTTTCTCCGGTGCCGCCTCGAGATCCGGCGCGTGCCTAAGAAATCTACATTGTAAAGGCGGGCCTGGAAATGGACCAGTGGCTCCTGGACCCCACCGTGGACCGCTGGGGGCAGGGGAGGTACGTGCCTCGTACGAGCTGAGCCGGCCGGGTTGCGGCAGCACGCAACTAAAGAGACATCCGTACGTGCCGAACGGCAGGTGTGGTGGCCTTCTCCCGCACGCCAGGGTGATGGCATGTCGCTGATCAACATCGCTCCCGCGTCGGTTCACCACAACGCCTGGTTTCCCGGGCGGTTCCTCGGTGGCGGCGCCCTGGTGCTCGGGCCGCTCCTGTGGTTCGCCGGGCTGACGCTGCGCCACCTGGCGGTGAGCACCGCGGAGTTCACGCCGGAGCAGCGGGCGCATTTCGCCACGCAGCCGTTCGCCGCGCCCGAGCAACTGGCCGCTTACACCGTGAACCCGGGGCTGGCCACAGCCGGGTACGCCTGTTACACGGCGGGAGCCATCGTGCTGTGCCTGGCCATCGTCGTCCTGGCCCGGGTGGCTGCCGCGCGCTCACCCTGGCTGGCCCGCCTGTGACATTTCCTACGGGCCCTGGCGGGTGCCGGTTTCGGCGGCCTTCGGTCTCTATATCGGGACACTGCTCCTCGGCCTGGCCGCCTTCCGCTCGGGCACGTTCGGCACCGGGCGGCTGGTGCTGTTCCTGTTCTCGGGATGGATGTGGACCGGTGTGCTGAAGAGAAGCGAGCTGATCGACGGGGTCCTGTCGGGCGCTGCCCTGTGCCTGGTGCTCGTGCCGCTCGGGATCAAGCTGCTGCGCGATGCGATGCCGGAGTTGCGCACACAAGCTCAGCCTGCGGGGGACAGGGCGTCATCGCGGGTGCTCAGCTGGTGACACGCCGCTCCGGGCACCGCTTGGCGGTGTCTACGCTGTCGTGGGTGAGGGATGTGCGGGCCGGGGTCTTGTCGTGGGTGCTGCCCGCGGCCGCCTTCTGCGGGGCCTTCGTGCCGGCGGCACTGCCCGGCGCGCAGGCGTTCGGGTACGCGGCAACGCTGGCCGGGCTGCCGGCCGGCGGTGGGCTGACCGCCTACGTTCCCGCCGCCGTGGTGGGGCTGCTGGCCGCAGCGGCGGCCAGGGTCGCCCCCGGCCGGCCGTGGCTGTTGCCGGTGCTCGCACTGGTGGACGCGGTGCTTCGCGCGCCGGGGCTGCTGCTGGCCGTGGCCTCGTACGTCGCCGCGACCACCTTGCGGCGCCCGGCGCCGCTCGCGCTGTACGCGGTACCGGCCAGTCTGGTCGCGGTCATCCCGCAGCCCGGCGTCGGACTGGTCTCCGCTCTCGGCGGCGCGCCCCTGTTCGCCTGGCTCCCACTGGCGCTCGGACTGTGGGCCGGCGCCCGCCGGCAAGTGGTCGACGGGCTGCGTGAGCGCGCCCGGCGGCTGGAGCGCGAGCAGTCGGCGCGAACCGAGCAGGCGCGCGCGCAGGAGCGCGCCCGGATCGCGCGCGAGATGCACGATGTGGTGACGCACCGGGTCTCGCTCATGGTCCTGCGGGCGGGAGCGCTGGAAATCAACGCCACCGACGAGAAGACCGCGGCGGAGGCGGAGCTGATTCGCGCAACGGGCAAGGACGCGCTCACCGAGCTCAGAGCGGTGCTGGGGGTCCTCGACGAGGAGGACGGGGATTACCACCCGCGGCCGACACTGGCCGAGCTCGACTGGCTCCTGGAGCAGTCCCGCTCGGCCGGCGTACCGGTGGAACGGCACGAGGAGGGCGATCCTGGCGCGCTGCCCGTCATGGTCCAGCACACCGCCTACCGCGTCGTCCAGGAGGCCCTCACGAACATCCACAAACACGCGGGCCGAGCCGCGACCCAGGTCGTCCTGCGTCACCTGCCCGCCGCGCTGCACATTGACGTGCGCAACGCCGCCCCGCCGAGCCCGGCCCTGGACCTGCCCGGCGGCGGGTCCGGGCTGCTGGGGCTGCGCGAGCGCGTGGAACTGCTGGGGGGAGAGTTCACGGCCGGGGCGGAACCCGACGGCGGATTCCTGGTCAGCGTCAGGCTACCGACATGATCAAAGTGCTGATCGCGGACGACGAGGCACTGGTGCGTACGGGCCTGCGCGCGATCCTGGAGGCCGCCGACGACATCGAGGTGATCGCCGAGGCGCCGAACGGGGCCGAGGCGGTGACCGAGGCCGCCCGCTACCGGCCGCACGTCGTCCTCATGGATGTGCGGATGCCCGTCATGGACGGCGTGACGGCTCTCAGGGAGATCAACCGCTCCCTCCAGCCGCCCAAGGTGGTCATGCTCACCACCTTCGACCGCGACGAGTACGTCTACAGCGCCCTGCGGGCCAGGGCGGCGGGCTTCCTGCTGAAGGACACCGCGCCTCGCGACCTGATCGCCGCCGTGCGCGCGGTGGCGCAAGGCAATGCCATGCTCTCACCGACTGTGACCAAGCGCATGCTCGATGCCTTCGCCAGGTGGGAAACCCCCGACGCGGCCGCCGCCAGGAAGCGTCTGTCCAGGCTCACCGAGCGCGAGCGCCAAGTCGCGCGGGTGGTGGCTCGGGGGCTGTCCAACACCGAGATCGCCCGCGAGCTGAACATGACCGAGACCACGGTCAAGGCGCACGTCAGCCGTACGCTGGCCAAGTTGGGCCTGGCCAACCGGGTGCAGATCGCGCTGCTCGTCCGCGACGCAGGCGGGAACGACCCACCCTGAGCCCCTCGCGGTCCTGGCGCTACAACGGTATGAGGTTCAGCAGGAGGGCGATGACGCCGCCCGTCGACAGGAGGAAAGTCGTGCCGGCGTGCATCCCGATCGACGCTCCCGGCGGATCCACTGGCCCTCCGGGTAGTTCGCGAGAAACGCCTCGACGAACTCCACGGGGTCTTGCCCGACGATCTCGCGGATCGGGGTGCCGTCCGTCGCGCTCTGCTCGAACAGATCGGCGAGGTCCTCGTGCATCGAAACCACGTCGTCCCCCGGTCCGAAGTGCATCAGGTAGCGCTCCAGCGCTTCGACCGCCGTGCGATAGTTCTCGGGAAGCTCTTTGATGCGCGCCTTGTACTGCCGCCAGCGCTTCTTCTCCTCGAGCGACCCTGTGACCGCCTCCAAATACTGCAGGTAGCGCCTCTTCGGCTCGCCCGGCCCTGTGGTCATGGCTACTTGCCTCCTTCGCGGAGCTGTTCGAGCCGTTCTGCGAGGAAGCTCCAGGTCCTCCAGAATTCGGCGAGATATTCCTGGCCCTGGGCGTTGAGGGTGTACACCTTGCGCGGCGGTCCCTTCTCCGACGGGACCTTCTGCACGTCGACGAAGCCGCGCTGCTCGATCCTGACCAGCAGCGCGTAGATGGTGCCCTCGGCGATGTCGGAGAAGCCCTGATCTCGCAGCCACGCCGTGATCTCGTAGCCGTACGCGGGCCGGCTGGACAGGATCGCCAGGACGATGCCCTCCAGCGTTCCCTTGAGCAGCTCCGTCGCCAGCTTGCCCATGTACGCCACCTTCGGCTACCCAGTAATGCTAACTACCAGTAGACGGTAACACTGACTACCAGTAGCTAGCGACACCGAATAGCCGCGCTAATTACCCTATAAACCAGTAGGAAATATTGACTTATTGGGGGATCGCGGCTTAGTTTCGTTGGTATGAGCCAGGGCTTTCTGCTGACCAGGCGCTCTCACGTGGATTTCTGCCACGTCGCCAGCGCGCAGTGTCGTTGATCACGGACCCGTAGCCGCCGCATCCCACCCTCGTGCTCCTGGCGTGGCGGGCGCCGCCCACGCCGCCGCCGACTCCTCTTCTCCGCGGCGCCCCGGCAGCCGCGTGAGCATGCCTTCTCCGTGAGGAACCTTCTCGTGATCATGCAATCACCCACATCCGGCCACCCCGCCGGCCGCCCGCACCGGAACGGGACACCCGCATGACCGACACACTGCCCGATCGGGCCATCGCAGCCGACCAGTTCAGGCGGGCACTCGCCGTGCACGCCAGCGGCGTCGTGGTCATCACCGCGCAGAGCGACGGCATTCCCGTGGGCCTCACCGCCACGTCCTTCTCCTCGGTCAGCCTGGAGCCGCCCTTGGTCTCCTTCTACGTGGACCGTTCCTCGACCACCTGGCCCCAGTTGAGCGGCGCCGACCACTTCGCGGTCAACATCCTGACCAGCGACCAGGCCGAGCTGGCGGCCCGCTTCGCCCGCAAGAGCATCGACCGGTTCGCCGCGCCCACCCGCTGGCGCCCCGGACCGCTGGGCGCTCCGTTGCTGCAGGACGTCTCGGCGCACCTTGTCTGCCTGCCCTACGAGCGGGCCGTGGTCGGCGACCACATCCTGGTGGTCGGCCTGGTCGCCGAGGCGGACGTGCAGCGGCCCGGCCGCCCGCTGCTCTACCACCAGGGCCGCTTCGGCCGCTTCCTGGCCCACCCCGACTCCTGAACCCCGGAGGACCCGTGTCCATCTCCACGCAGACGGCGCTCTACGCGACCCCTGTCGACCTCGCCGCGTACGGCCACTACGGCCCGGGCCGGCTGCACCTGTCGCCGGACTGGAACCGTCCGGTCTACCCGTTCCAGGGCCGGATCACCGCCGACGGCTCCAGCGGCTTCCGCGCCGAACCCGGCCGCTACCACCTCTACCTCGCCTGGGTCTGCCCGTACGCCCACCGCGCCGCCATCGTCCGCAAGCTCAAAGGACTGGAGGACGTGGTCACACTGTCGTACGTGGACGACGACCGCGACGGCCGCGGATGGGCGTTCAGGGAGCACCGCGGCGCCGACCCGGTCAACGGCTTCACCCTGCTGGAGCAGGCCTACGAGGCGACTGAGAAGGGGTACGGCGGCCACATCTCGGTCCCCGTCCTCTGGGACCGGCGGACCGGCGCGATCGTCAGCAACAACTTCCCCGACATCACGATCGACCTGGCCACCCAGTTCGAGCAGTGGGCCGACACCTCCGTCGACCTCTATCCCGGCAAGCTGCGCCCGGAGATCAACAAGCTGAACGGGTGGATCTACTTCGACGTCAACACCGGCGTCTCCCGCGTGGCCCGCGCCGCTACCGAGGACGAGCGCGAGCAGGAGCGCCACCGGGTCGTCTCCGCGCTGGAGCGGCTGGACGAACGCCTGGCCGAGCGGCGGTTCCTGACCGGCGACACGATCACCGAGGCGGACGTGCGGCTGTGGGTGACCCTGGCCAGGTTCGACTCCGGTGACAACCGCGGCCACCTCATCAGTGAGCGGGAGCTGTCCGACTTCGAACACCTCTGGCCGTACGCCCGCGACCTGTACCAGCGCCCCGCCTTCCGGGAGACGACCGAGGGCCTGCCGGCGACGTGGGACGCGCCGCACGGGCGGGGGCTATGACGCGCAAGCAACCCCACCCGGCTCATGCTCTCGCTCGGCGAACCACCCTGAAGGCGGACCAGTGACAGAACCACAGCTCGACCACCTCGTGTACGCGGTGCCCGACCTCGCCGCGGGAGTCGCCGAGTTCGCCGAGCGAACCGGAGTCCGCCCGGTGGCCGGAGGCAGCCATCCTGGAGGCACCGCCAATCACCTCGTCCGCTTCGGCCCCACCTCCTACCTGGAGATCATCGGGCCCGACCCTGAGGCGTCCGTACGGCCGCGGGCCTTCGGCCTGGAAACCCTCACCGAGCCGCGGCTCGCCGCCTGGGCCGTACGCCCGGACGACCTCGACAAGGCGGTGCGGCGGGCCCGCGAGCAGGGCTACGACCCCGGCGACGTACAACCTCTGTCCAGGCGCACCCCGGCGGGCGAGCTGCTGGAGTGGCGGCTCACCCGGCGTGCGGACCCGGCGGCGGTCAGGCCGGTGCCGTTCCTCATCGACTGGGGCGCCACACCCCACCCGGCGGACTCGGACCTGCCTCTGGTGAGCCTGACCTCCTTCTCCGTCGTGCACCCGGCCCCGGACGCGCTGCGGGGCGACCTGGCCGCCCTCGGCGTCCGGCTCGACATCTCACAAGGACCCGAAACGGTGCTGCGCGCCGTGATCGACACCCCACTCGGCCCCGTGGCCCTGCGCTGACCAGGAAGAGAAGACCATGAGCACCCTACGCGAGTACCTGTCGCACAAGCGCACGGCCCTGCTGGCCCGCCGGCAGGCGCCAGCCGCCGGACCGGTCCCGCTGCACGCCCACGTCACCGCCGAGGGCCGCAGCGGAATCCGGCGGGTCAGGATCCGCGACTTCCAGATCATCAGCGACAGCGGCCCCGACTTCGCCGGCTACGACCTCGGCCCCACTTCCCCCGAGCTCCAGGCCGGTGTGCTCGGCAGTTGCGTCACCCACATCTTCCTCATCAAGGCGGCCGAACTGGCGGTGCCGATCGACGCGCTCGAGGTGGACGTGCACGCCGAGTACGACCCTCGAGCCCAGCAGCCGGGCGACAGCGGCATCCCGGTCCACCCGCACAACTTCCGCTACGAGGTGCTGATCGACTCGCCCGCCGCGGACGATGACCTGGCCAGACTGCACGCCGAGGTGGAGCGGGTGTGCCCGATACTCAACCTGATCCGCAATCCACAGCCGGTCAGCGGAACGGTGGTCCGGACCCGACGAAGCTCGGCAGCCGTCAGCTGACGCCCACGTGGTCAGCTCCGGCGCAGCCGTGGCACGCTCGCGACGAGCCGGCGTGTGTGGGGATGGCCCGGCGAGCCGAGTACGTCGGCGCTCGCCCCCCGCTCCACGATCCGCCCCCGGTCGAGTACGGCGATCTCGTCGCACAGGGCGGCGACCACGGCCAGGTCGTGCGAGACCATCACCACCGTCAGGTCCCTGGCGGTGTTCAGCTCGCGCAGCAACTCCACCAGGCGCACGCGGGTGGTGACGTCCAGCGCGCTGACTGGCTCGTCGGCCAGCAGGATCCGCGGCTCGCACACGATGGCCCTGGCGATCGCAATGCGCTGCCGCTGTCCGCCGGAGAACTCGTGCGGATAGCGGCGGGCGGCGTCCGCGGGCAGGCCGACGGCCCGCAGCGTCCGCACCACCCGGTCGCCGATCTCGTCGCGGGCGCCGATCCGCATCGCGCGCAGCGGCTCCGACACGATGCGGTCCACCCGTTGCCGGGGATCCAGCGAGGAGTACGGATCCTGGAACACCGGCTGGACGCTGCGCCGGAACTCGCGGTCCGGGCGCAGGGGACGGCCGTCGAAGAGCACCTCGCCGCTGCTCGGCCTGGCCAGGCCCAGCAGCAGCCGCAGCAGCGTCGTCTTGCCCGCGCCCGACTCGCCCACCAGCGCCAGATTGCGCCCCGGCGACACGGCGACCGAGACGTCGGAGAGCACAGGCGCTCCGCCCCGGTAGGCGTACCCGGCCGACCGGGTCTCCAGGATGGTCACGGCGCCAGCCGATCGAGCTCGGCCTCGAACTCCCACGCGCTGTCCACCAGCGACCGCGTGTAGGTGTGCCGCGGCTCCCTCACGATGTCCTCCGTCCTTCCCGACTCCACCGCCGAGCCGTCCCTGAGTACGATCAACCGGTCCGCCACGCCGGCGACCACGGCGAGGTCGTGGCCGATGAACAGCAGCGCCATCCCCTTCTCGGTGACCAGGCCGTCGAGCAGCGCCAGCACGTCGGCCTGCACGCTCACGTCGAGCGCCGTGGTCGGCTCGTCGGCGATCAGCAGGTCCGGCTCACAGGCCAGCGCCATGGCGATGGCCGCGCGCTGCCGCTGGCCGCCGGAGACCTCGTGCGGGTACGCGCTCGCGATCCGTTCCGGCAGGCGTACCTCCTCCAACGCCGTCAGGACGGCGGTCCGCAACGCCGCGCCCCGCAGTCCGCGCCGGCGCCGGATGGGCCCGGCGACCTGCCTGCCGATGCGCATCAGCGGGTCCAGCGCCATGAGCGGCTCCTGGAACACCGCGCTCACGGCCCGGCCGCGGACGCGGTCCAGCCGCCGGTCCGCCGCGCCGACGACCTGCGTACCGGACACCAGCACGCTGCCCTGCGCGGTCAGGCCCGCGGGAAGCAGGCTCAGAACGGCCAGCGCGGTCAGCGACTTGCCCGAGCCGGATTCGCCGATCAGGCCCAGCCGCTCGCCGGGCGCCAGCGTGAACGACAGGCCGTGGAGCAGCTCGTGGCCGTCGGCCCGGCGCACCGACAGGTCGTCGACGTCCAGTAGCGTCATCGGCTCCTCCCCGGTGCGAGGTCGCGCAGGCCGTCGGCGACCAGGTTCACGCCGACGACGAGCACGACCAGCAGTATGCCCGGCGCTATGGCGCCGACCGGCGCGGTGAGCACGGTGGCCTGGGCCTCGTGCAGCAGCCGGCCCCAGGAGGCGTTCGGCGGGGGCGGGCCGAGGCCGAGGTAGGACAGCGACGCCTCGGCCAGCACCGCCAGACCGAACTGGAGGGCCAGGTTGACCAGGAGCGTCGGCCAGATGTTCGGCAGCACATGCTCGACGATCACCCGGGGCCACGAGCTGCCCGACGTGCGGGCCGCCGTGATGTAGTCCTGCGCGAGCACCCGTTTGACCAGGATCCTGGTCAAACGGGCCACCACCGCCGACATGGCCAGCCCGATCGCCAGCACCGCCGAGCCGAGCGACGCCTCGCGCACCGCCACCACCAGCATGGCCAGCAGCAGCGTCGGGAAGGCGATGAGCGCGTCGAGCGCCGCCGCCAGCGCGTCGTCCAGCCACCGCGTCGCGAACCCGGCGGCCAGCCCCGCCGCCACCCCGAGTACACCCCCGAGCAGCACGGACCCGGCCCCGGCCGTCAGCGCGATGCGGGCGCCGATCATGAGGTGGGTGAACAGATCACGGCCCAGCTTGTCGGTGCCCAGCAGGTGCGCTCCGCCCGGCGGCACCAGCCGGCCGCCCGAGGTGTCGGCCGGATCGTACGGCAGCCACACCAGCGACACGGCGGCCACGGCGAGCACCACCCCGACCAGCACACAACCCGCGACGAACCCCTTCACGGCCGCCCCAGCCGGGTGCGCAGGCGGGGATCGACCAGGCGTTGCGCCACGTCGGCGGCGAACCCGATCACCAGGACCGCGAACGTGCTGACCGCGAGCACGCCCTGGATCACCGGATAGTCGTGCTCGGCGATGCCCTTGACCAGCAGGGCGCCGAGCCCTGGCAACGCGAACACGCTCTCCACCACCACCGCGCCGAGGAACGTGGTGGCCAGCTCGATGCCGAGGATCGAGATGACGGGCGCCGCCGCGCTGCGCAGGCCGTGCCGCCACATCGCGCCGGCGAACGACTCGCCCAGCGCCCGCGCGGTACGCAGGTGGTCGCTGCCCAGCACGTCCAGCGTGGCCGAGCGGACGTACCTGATGAGCGAGGCCGACATGACCAGCGCGATGGTGACGACCGGCAGCACCAGCGCCGCCAGCGCGCGACCCGGCTCGGCCCAGTCCTCGCGCGGGAACCCGCCAGCCGGCAGCAGCCGAAGCCGCAGCGCGAACACCGTCACCAGCAGCATGCCGATCCAGAACACCGGCACCGCGATGCCGAACTGCGCGAACCCGCTGAGCAGCGGCCCGTACCAGCGCCCGGCCCGACGGGCGGCCAGGAAGCCGACCGGCACCGCCACCGCCACGGCCAGGACGAAGGCCAGCAGCGTCAGCGGCACGGTGACCGCCAGCCGGGCGGCGATCTCGCCCCCGACCGGCAGCCTGCTGACGTAGGAGGTGCCAAGGTCGAGCCGGACGAGCCCGCCCAGCCAGGCGGCGTACTGCGCGGGCAGCGGCAGGTCCGAGCCGGTCTGGCGGCGCGCCGACGCGATCTGCTCCGGCGTCGCGCCCATGGGCAGCAACGCGTTCGACGGATCGCCGGGCAGCAGCCGCAGCAGCACGAACAGCAGCGAGGCCGCCAGCAGCAGCGAACCCAGCAGGAAGGCGGTGCGGCGCAGCAGGTAGCGCGCCATCAGCCCTTCTTGATCCCGTACGCGTAGAACTGCGAGTTCAGGCCGTTGACCGGATAGCCCGACAGCTTCGACGAGGCCACGACGATCTGCGGATACAGGTAGAGCCAGTCACTGGCCGCGTCCTCGGCGATCTGCCTGTTGGCCTTCTTCAGCAGCCCGGTCTGCTCCTCGGCGGCCTTCGCCTGCTCCGCCTGCTTGATCCACTCGGTGACCTGCTTGTTGTCGTAACCCCAGTAGAAGTCCGGATTGCCGTACCAGACCACGTCGCGGTCGTTGACGTGCTCCTGCAAGGTGGCGGCGAAGTCGTGGTTCTTGAACACCTTGCTGTACCACTCGTCGGCGGTGATCACGTTGATGTCGACGGTGATGCCGACCTTGGCCAGCTCGCTCTTGATGAACGTGGCCGCCGTCGGGTGCGGGTCGTAGTTGGGCGTGTCGAGGGTGAAGCGGAAGCCCTTCGCGTACCCCGCCTCGGCGAGCTGCCGCTTGGCCAGTTCCACGTCGTACGGGTCGATCGAGGTCAGGTCCTCGTACCACGGGTCCGTGGGCGGCACCATCGAGCCGATCAGGCTGCCGTGGCCCGCCCAGATCGACTCCAGCAGCTTGGCGTCGTCGATCGCGGCGGAGACGGCCTTGCGCACCAGCGGCTTGTCGAACGGCGCCTTCCTGTCGTTGAAGGCGAGCAGCAGCTTGGTCGTGGAGTGGCCCTCGCTGACCTTGTAGTCGGCGTTGCCGGTGAACTGGCTCAGCGCGTCCGGGCTCTGCTCGCTGGTGACGATGTCCACGGCGCCGGTCAGCAACGCGTTGTTGAGCGCGGTGGCCTCGGTGAAGTAGTGGAACACCACGCCGCCGTTGGCCGGCCGCGGCCCCCAGTAGCCGGGGAAGGGCTCGAGGCTGAGCGTGGAGCCGCGCTTCCAAGCCCCCAGCTTGTACGGTCCCGTGCCGTCTTCGCCCGTCGCCAGGTTCTTGGCGTCGGCGTTGACGATCGACACGTAGCTGAGGTTGTACACCAGGGAGATCGACCTGCTCGCCAGCGTGACCACCACGGTGCGGTCGTCGGGCGCGGCCACGGACTTGATCACCTCGAGCTGGCTCTTGCGCGCCGACTGGGAGTCCTCGGCGGTGACCCGCTCGATGCTGTGCTTCACGTCCGCGGCGGTCAGCGCCTTGCCCGAGTGGAACTTCACGCCTTGGCGCAGCTTGAACGTGTAGGTGAGGCCGTCGCCGGACACCTCCTGGCTCTCCGCCAGGAGGTTCTCCACCTTGCCCGCGTCGGTGAGCTTGAACAGGCCCTCGTAGACGTTGCCGTTGAACGCCTCCGTCACGCCTTGGCCGCCGCCGCCCGTGTTGTCGAGGTTCTGCGGTTCGTACAGGGAACCGATCTCGATCGTGGCGGCGGCCGTGCCGCTGCTCGGGCCCTTCTGGGGCGCGGCCGCCGGTCCCGATCCGCATGCGGCGAGAGCGAGGGCCAATGCGACCGCGACACCGGCGAACTTCCTGGTCAACGTAACTCCTGAGCAAAGCGGCCACCACGCGGGGCGCTTCTATGTATATCCGGTAGGTAAGGTTTATTATAGGTGACCACCCCACCCCTCGACGTCGGCCCGTCAGAAGCCGATCTCCTCGCGGACCAGCACCACGGTGCCGCGTTCCGGGAGGGCCTCGCGTTCCACGATGAGGATCTTGCCGATGAAGGACGACTGACCGATCGCCCGCAGCCGGAGGTCCTCCCGCGGCAGGCTGTAGGAGCGCACCCGGCGCAGGCCGGTCTCCAGGTCCGGGACCACCTTCTGGGCGCCGACCACCCAGATGACCTTGCGGGCGCCGGAGGCGTACGGCGCGAGCTGACTGCCGCTCGCGGAGGCGACGACCAGGCGCCCGTCCTCCGTCACCGCGTGTACGCTGCCGACCACCACATCGGGAGTGGCGCCCAGGCGGATATGGGCGTCGACGTCGCTCCCGAGGTCGCCGGCCCGCACGCGGACCGACACGAAGTCACCCGACTCGTCGATGTCGGCGGCGATGCCGGACAGCCGCAAGGTCTCACTGGAGGTGGTGAACACGCTCCGGTCCCGCGGCAGGAGCTCGATGACGAGCGCGCGTACGCTGTCCGGCGGCCAGCAGCAGCGCGTCGCCATCGCCAGGGCGCTGGCGCTGGAGCCCAAGCTGCTGCTGTTCGACGAGCCGACCTCCGCGCTGGACCCTGAGCTGGTAGGGGAGGTGCTGGACGTCATCAAGGACCTCGCCCGCGGCGGCACCACGATGATCGTGGTCACTCATGAGATCGGGTTCGCCCGCGAGGTGGCCGACACCGTGGTCTTCATGGACGACGGCCGCATCGTCGCCAAGTACGAGATCGTCTTCAACAACGTCACGGTCACCGAGGAACGCAAGGATACCTACGACTTCGCGACATACCGGATCGACCAGCTCGGCTGGCAGGTCCCCGACAAAAGCCCGATCAAGAAGATCGCCAAGCCCGCCGACATCGCCGGGCTGCGCGTCTCGGTGGGCTCCGGCACGAACCAGGAGAAGATCCTGCTCGACTGGGACAAGCAGAACAAGGCCGCCGGGCTGAAGCCGGTCGAGATCCTCTACTACGAGAAGTACGGCGACGTACTGCTGGGGCTCAAGTCCGGCCGCGTCCAGGCGTACTTCGGCCCGAACCCGTCCATCGCCTACAACATCGCCGTCAGCGGCGGATCCAGGATCGTCGGCACGTTCTCCGGTGCCGGGCCGGACCTGCAGGGACTCATCGCGGCCATGACCAAGAAGGGCAACGGCCTGGAGTACACCTCTCGCTACGGCTCCAACGATGAGCTCGCGAGGTATCCGGAGGCCGAGTTCGCGCCGCCGCACGGCGCGTTCCGCCGCTACGACGCGGCGACCGCCGAGCTCAAGCGCGTCTGGACGCGTCCGCATCACCGGGGGGCCGGGCTCGGCCGCCTCGTCGTGCGCGAGTTGGAGCGGGGTGGCCTTCGCCAGGAACCTAATTCCATGTATATCCAGTAGGCAATAGCGATTATGTGGTAGCTTCATGTTCATGATCCACGGTCTTCTCCTGACGACCCGCCCGCACGTGGACTTCGCCCGCGTCGCCAGCGCGCAGTGTCGCTGACCGCCTCACCTGTACGCATCCTGGCGGCATCTCCGGCAGGGCAGGCCGTCTTGATCGATCCGGGCGCGGACTCCGGTGTGCGTTCTTCCCGGCGTCCGACGACCTGAGTGGCAGCGGGAACCGACATATGCGGGGAGGACGCGCATGAGCGCGGTCGTGGTGGTCGGCGCGGGTCCGGCCGGAACGTGCCTGATGGAGCGGATCTGCGCCAACGCCGCGCGGATCGGCCGGGGAGGTGTGCTGGACCTGCACATCGTGGACCCGTATCCGCCGGGTGCGGGCCGCCGATGGCGGATCGGGCAGCCCGACGCGCTGAAAGCCGACTCGGCGACCGAGGATCTCACCCTCTTCCCCGATGGCGCGGGTCCGTCGCTGGCGGACTGGCTCGGTGGCGGGTCCGGGCACTCTGCCTCGCGGTCCCAGGTCGGCGGGTATCTGGCGGACGCGTTCGAGCGCACGGTACGCCTCGCACCCGGCGATGTCCGTGTAAGCGTGCACGAGGCCAGGGCGGTCGGCCTCACCGAGTCGGCGGGACGGCAACGGGTGGCGCTGTCCACCGGCGGGTCGCTGGAGGCCGACGCGGTGGTGCTGGCGCACGGGCAGCCCGAGGTGCCGCCCTCGACGGCGGAGACGGCGGAGATCGCCTTCGCCGCCCGGCACGGGCTGGCCTACCTGCCTGCCGGTCATGCCGCCGACCTCGATCCGGACGTCGTCCCGGCCGGTCGGCCGGTGCTGGCGCGCGGCACGGGACGGGCGTTCGCCGACCTGGTGGCGCTGCTCACCGTCGGACGCGGCGGACGGTTCATCGAAGGAGACCGGGGTGAGCCGGTCTACCTGCCGAGCGGCCACGAGCCGCTGCTGCACGTGGGCTCGCGACGCGGCGTGCCGCACCACGCCCGGCCCGGCTACCGCCTCGCGGGCCCACCTCCCGGCCTGGAACGGCTCCCGACCAGCGGGGGGCAGGACGCGGCCAAGATACTGGCGTACGCGTACTACCACGAGCTGTTCACCCGACATCCAAGCCGTACCCGGACGACGTGGACCGCGTTCGAGAGCGCCTTCGAGGCGGCCGAGTGGGGTGGCAAGGAGATGCGCGCCCTGGTCACCAAGTCCGTGCCGCGCTTCGCCGACCGCCTGCGCCTCGACCGGCTGGAACGCCCGCTGCACGGCATGCGTTTCGGCGACCTCGCCGGTCTGCAGCGGTGGATGCACGGCTATCTCGCGGCCGACCTGGAGCGGGGCGCCGACCCGGCCTTCAGCGCCGACCTGGCGATGATCCACTGGCTGCTCTCCGCGCGCACCACCCTGGCGGACGACCCCTGGGTCCAGGGGCTGGTCGGCCTGCTCGCCGGTGGCCCGTCGCTCGCCCGCCAGGCCGAACTGCGCGCGCTCGCCCGGGCGGGCATCGTCACCTTCCTGGGCGCCGACCTGCGCATCCACCAGGATGAAAAGTCCGGAACGTGGCGCGCGACCAGCCCCACCGTGCCCGGCTCCACCGCGGCGCGAACGCTTCTCGAGGCCCGGCGGCCCGTGCCCGGCGTGCGCCGCGGCTCCGACCCCCTGATCGCCGGGCTGTACGCCGGCGGCGAGTGCCGGGAGACGGCGGGCCTGCTGGACGTGCGTCTCCCGGACCGGCGGCTGGTGACCCGGACCGGCGCCGTGCACGACCGCCGGTTCGCCCTCGGCTCCTGGACCGGCGGCGGCGCCCCCGGTTTCGACCGCCCCGGCGGCCCGGGGGAACTGCTGCTACAGGCTGACGCGCTGGCCTGCACCGTGCTGGCCCAGGTCGCCGGATCCTGGCTGCACGCCGCCGCATGACCAACACCAACGCGGCCACCAGTCCGCCGGAGTTGACCAGGAGCTTCGACCCCGCCGGGCGCCGGGTGATGGTCGTCTGCGCCGCCGGCGGATTCACCACCTTGCTCGACCAATCCGTGCTGAACATCGCCATCCCGGCGCTGCGCGACTCGCTGCACGCGGACGTCACGCAGGTGCAGTGGATGGTGGCCGGATACTCCCTGGCCTTCGGCCTGGCCCTCGTGCCCGGCGGGCGGCTCGGCGACATCCGGGGCAGGAAGCCGTTCTTCCTCGCCGGAGTGGCGATCTTCACGCTGGGAGCGGCGCTGGCCGGGTCGTCCCCTCACCCGTGGGCGCTCGTCGCGGCGCGGCTGCTCCAAGGGCTCGGCGGCGGGCTGGTCAACTCCCAGATGATCGGCACCATTCAGGACGTGTTCACCGGCCACGCCAGGACGCGCGCCCTCGGCCTGTACGCGGTGACCGGCGGCGTGGCGGGCGGGCTCGGGCCGCCGCTCGGCGGGGCCGTCATCGCGGTCGCGGGACCCGGCGTGGGCTGGCGGCTCGTCCTCCTTCTCGCGGTGCCGTTCGGTCTGGTCACGCTGATGCTCGCGGCCCGTCACCTGCCTCCGGCGCGGGGCCGCGTGGGCTCGCCGGACCTCGACGTCGTCGGCCTGCTGCTGATGGGCGGTCTGACGGTGGCGATGATGCTGCCGTTCGTCCAGCCCTCGGCCGGCTCGGCCTGGGGCCTCTGGGCCGCCATGGTGTCTGTGCCGGCCGGGGCGTTCGTGTGGTGGCAGCGGCGCTACGCTCGTTCCGGTCGGCGGCCGCTGGTGCATCCGGCGCTGATGCGTTCGCTGCCGTTCGCGTCGGGGGCGGTGACGGCGATGGGATATTTCGGCTCCGGGCTGGCGTCGTCGCTGGTCCTGGTCATGTTCCTGCAAGAGGGCCTCGGGCTGTCGGCGATCGCGGCGGCGGCCGTCACGCTGCCCTCGGCGGCGGCCATGGCGGCGAGTTCCGCGCTGGCCTGGCGCGTGGCGCGGCGCTTCGGGCGCCACACGGTCTCGGCGGGGCTCGCGCTGTCGGCCTGTGCCATGGTGGCCAGCGGCCTCGTCGGTCTGCTCGCCCCTCGGGCCGGCCAGCCCCTGCTGCTGGGGGTGTGCGCCATGTGCGCCGGCGCCGCCTCTGGGCTGGTCATCGCGCCGCTCCAGGCGTCGGTGCTCCAGCACGCGCCGCCGGAGGCGGCCGGAGTGGCGGGCGGCATCCTTCAGATGGCGCAGCGCATCTCGGCCGCGATCTGCATCTCGGCGGTGTCGGGCGTCTACCTGAACGCTGCCGAGCCCGGCGGGTACGGCCCGGCGTACTTACACGCGACGCTCGCCTGCGCGGGCGTCGCCGCCTCCGCGATGATCGTCTCGCTCCTCGGGACCCGGACGAGAAGATGAGCCCGTCGACGGTCTAGGGACGGGGCCGCCAGCCCAGCTCAGGGCCGAGGCGGGTGGCGATGTCGGTGAGGATCTGTACGTAGTCCTCATGCTCGAACGTGAACGGCAGCGCGAACGCGACCTCGTCGATCTCCTGGAAGGCGGCATGGGCGTAGAGCCGTTCGGCGATCTCGGCGGAGTCGCCGACGAGATCGGGCGCGAACATCATCCGCGCCGGCCCCTGGGGTACGGCGGTCCTGGGCGTACGCTTTTCGGCGAACTCCTTGTACCTGGCGCGCTGCTCGGACGAGGCCGTGTCGGTGGGGATGACCACGAGCCCCTGGGAGACGCGGGCGCGGTCGCCGTCGGGGTGGTGCGCGCGGAACTCCCGTATGTGGGAGAGCTGAATCTCGGCGAACTCCTCAGACTTCTCCGCCTTCACAACACTGCTGGTCAGGAAGTTCATGGCGTTCTCGCCCGCCCACCGGGCCGAGCGCAGGCTGCCGCCGCCGTACCACATCCGGCTGCCGAGGCCGGGGGAGTGGGGCTGGACCCGATGGGAGAAGACCTCGAAGCCCTCGACCCCGCTGAAGTCGGTGGCCGGCTCGCCGCGGACGAAGCTCAGCAGCCGCCGCACGCGTTCGTAGCCGAAGTCCTCAAGGTCACCGGTGCCGGGATAGAGCGCGTCCTTGACCTGGTCGTAGTGCATCGGCGGGCCGACGCTGACGCCCGGGTTGAGCCGGCCTCCGGACAGGACGTCCACCGTCGCCAGGTCCTCGGCCAGACGCAACGGATTCTCCCAGCCCACAGGGATGACCGCCGTGCCCAGCTCGATGCGGCTGGTCCGCTGTGAGGCCGCCGCCAGAACGGCGACCGGTGAGGAGATGCCGTACTGCAGATGGCGGTGCCGCACCCACGCGCTGTCGAAACCCAGCCGCTCACCCAGCTCGATGACGCCGAGCGTCGACTCGTGGCCGCGGCCGGGATCAGCCTCGTCGAACAGCCCGATCGTCAGGAAACCCAGCTTGCGCAACGGTTGCGAGGGCAGCGGCATATGCGGTACTCCTTCGGCTACGTTCAGAAAAGTCATGGTATTGCGACGTCAGGGAGTACGGCGTCCGCCACGGTGATCTTCCGCTGGATCAGCCCGTTGGCGTGGAACAGGTCGGCGGCGTGCTGTTGCTCGGCGACGAACTCCTCGCTCACCGGATGCAGGCCCCACGGCCGGGTGCGCAGCGCGTGCTCCCACGCGTCGAGGTCGCCGTCGAACAGGGCCGCCGCCTCGCGCGGGTGCTCCTCGGTCCACCGGTCGGCCCGCTGCAGCGCGGCGACGATCCTGGCCAGCTCCTCGGGCTGCTCCCGCGCGAAGTCACGGCGGGTGAACCACAGCGAGCGGTGGCTGAACAGCCCGTCCGTCTCCACGAGGGTCCTGGTGCGCGATTCGACCGGCGTCAGGTACGGATACGAGCCCACCCAGGCGTCCACGCCGCCGTTGACCAGCAGTTCGGCGGCGTTGCCGTAGGCGTCGACGGGGACGATGTCACCCCAGCCGAGCCCGGCCCGCTCCAGTGCCAGCAACAGCAGGGTGGTCTGCCATGAGCCGTGGCCGAGCGCGACCCTCTTGCCCTTCAGCTCCTCCACCGAGCCGATCGGCGAGTCCTCCCGGACCACCAGACGCCCGTTCTCGACGCGGGGCCCGGAGATCGCCACGTACACGATGTCGTGCCCCTTGGCCTGGGCGGTGACCGGGGGAGTGGAGCCGGTGCCGATGAAGTCGTACCCGCCGTCGAACAGGTGGTCTCCGTGCGAGGACGGCAGGGCCCTGGTGGGATCGACCCGCTCGCCCCGGCCCAGGGCGTTCAGGTCCACCCACTCCACATCGGGCAGCAGGTCGCGGTGGCGGGCCACCCACAGCGTGTTGTTCTGCGGGAAGAATCCGACTCGGGTGGTCATGAGGTGCGTCCTTTCAAGAGCGGCAACACGTGGCGGCCCACACGGCGGGCCTCTTCGAGATGGGGGACCCCGGCCAGGATGAAGGCGTCCACGCCGAGGTCGAGAAGCTGGTCGAGGCGTTCGGCCACCTGGTGGTAGTCGCCGACCAGGCCGAAGGCGGGGCCGTCGCGGAGCGCGCTGAACCCACCCCACACATTCGGCGCGGCCTCCAGACGGCGGTAGTCGTCACCCGCCTCGGCGAGGAAGGAGCGGCTGCGCCGCACACCGACCGAGTCGCCCCGCCCGGCGTGACCCTCCCCGGCGGCGCGGGCCTGCCAGCCCTGCCTGATCTCCTCCCACGCCTCCTCCTCGCTCTCGCGGGCGAGCAGGTCCACGCGTACGGCGAACCGGGGCGGGGTGTCGCTGTGCGCGCGCACGGCGTCGAACTTCTCCGCCAGCGCCTCGAACGGCTCCAGCCACGACAGGTAGTAGTCGGCGTGCCGGCCGGCGGCGTCGATGGCGGCGGGGGAGGAGCCGGAGAAGAAGATCTCCGGGAACGGCTGCCCCGCCAGTTCCTCGGGCAGTCCCGCGTCCTCGACCTGGTAGAAGCGGCCGTGGTGGGTGTGGGCGCCCGCCCAGACGCCTTTGAGCACGTCCAGGAACTCGGAGGTACGGGCGTAGCGGTCGTCGTGGTCCACCTTGTCGCCCCACCACAGCTGCGCGGGACCGCCGCCGCCAGAGATGACGTTGTAGACGATCCGGCCGCCGGTCGCCTGCTGGAGCGTGGCCGTCATCCGGGCGGCCTGCACCGGATGCAGGAAGCCGGGCTGGAAGGCGACCATGAACCGGTAGGACGTGGTCTCGCGGGCCAGCGTCGCGGCGGCCGCCCATGGGTCGTCGGTGTGCGGGAAGTTCGGCAGCAGCCCGCCGACGAAGCCCGACTCCTCGGCGGCCCTTGCCACCTCGGCCATGTAGTCGGCGTGGCTGTAGCCGTCGTCCAGGCCGTCTCGCGTGCCGGGCGCGGTCCCGCCGGGGGTGAAGCCGCCACGGCTGCGGACCCGGCGGCGCAGCGAGGGCTGGTCGCCCTCCATGTGGATGCGCCAGTAGATGTCAACCGGCAAGAGACCGCTCCTTCACGTGCTCGCCGAGGTGGTAGACGTCCTCGGTCTGGAGGAAGAACTCGGTGACACCCCGCGCGGCGTACTCGCCGACGGCGTCGAGGGAGGGCAGTCGCAGGCCGTACCGCAGACCGGGCAGCTCGGGGATCAGCGTGCCCAGATCGTCGTCGGCGGAGAAGACGTGCACGTCCGCGTGGCGCCGTGACAGGGCCAGAGCCTGCGGCGAGGTCCCCGACAGGTACATCTCCGGGAAGGGCGGCGCCGACAGCGGCGGCGCGAAACCACCCCCCGCCACCTCGTAGAAGTCGCCGTGGAAGTCGAAGGCGCCCTGCCAGACACCCTTGGCGACGGTCAGGAACTCCGCCGCGCGGGCGTAACGGTCGTCGCCGGTCAGGAAGTCGCCCTGCGCCCTGGCCACGGCCGCGTCCAGATCCACCGCCACCTGCCAGCCGAGCCGGCCGGCGGCGAAGCGCTGCAGGGAGGCCGAGAGCTTGGCCGCGTACACGGGCGTGGCGACCCCGGGGTGGAACTCGGCGACGACGCGCAGGTGGCGGGTGCGGCGCAGGACGTTCGCCGCGACGGTCAGCGACTCCTGCCCTCCGGGGTCGAAGGGCACCAGCGCGCCGGCGAGCCCGGCCAGGTCGGCGGCCACGGCGGTCCGCCCGGCCGGGTCGGCGAGCGCGGGGCGCACGTCGCTGACGAAGGCGGGCAACTCCGCACGGACGGGGCTCCTCGTGGGCAGGATCACATGGAAGCGGGGCGGGCTCGGGGTGTCGCGGGCCATCACGCCACCGCCGCCAGGGGCAGCTCTTCCAGGAGCGCGTCGATGCGCGGGCGCAGCTCCTCGGCGAGCGGGTCGATCTGCGTGTCCAGGACGAACAGCCCGCGCGTGACGTGCCGCGCGCCCAGCACGCTCAGCACCGGGCGCAGGGCATAGTCCACGGCCAGCAGATGCGCGACCGTCCCGCCCGTGGCCACCGGCACGACCGTCTTGCCGGCGAAGGCCCCCTGCGGCAGCACGTCCAGAAAGGCCTTCAGCAGGCCGGTGTAGGCGGCCTTGTAAATAGGGGTGGCGACGACGATCACGTCGGCCACCGCCACCTGGCGCGCGGCCTCCTCCAGCTCCGGGTGGACGGCGTCGCCGCGCAACAGCGCCTCGGCGGGCAGCTCGCGCAGCCGCAGGACCCTGGCCGGCCGGTCCACCCGACCGGCCAGATGGTCGAGCAGGCGACCGGTACGTGAGACGGCGGAGGGACTCCCCGAGATGAACAAGACGGTCATGTCACATCTTTCCTAGAGGTTCAGCGGAGACGGGCGGCAGGCCGCCGCGCCCGCGTCGATGCGTGTCGTCACGGCGCCGCTCCGGCGTGCGTGTCCACGCCCAGGTCGGCCAGGAGCCTGCGGCGCAGCTCGACGAACTCCTGGTCGGTGCGGTCGCGCGGCCGATCCAGGCTCACGGTCAGGTCGGTGACGAACCGACCTTCGCGCAGCACCGCGATCCGGTCGGCGAGCAGGATCGCCTCCTCGACGTCATGGGTGACCAGCACCACGGCAGGGCGGTGCCGGGCGCACAGCTCGGCGATCAGGTCCTGCATGTGCAACCGGGTCAGCGCGTCAAGGGCGGCGAACGGCTCGTCGAGCAGGAGCAGCTCCGGCTCGCGTACCAGGGCCCTGGCCAGCGCCACCCGCTGGGCCTCACCCCCTGACAGCGTCGCGGGCCAGGCGTCGGCGTGCCCGCTCAGCCCCACCTCGGCGAGCGCCGCCAGCCCTTTGGCCCGGGCGGCACGGCCCTGCCCGATGATGACGTTGGCGAGGGCGCGCTTGGAGGGGACGAGCCGCGGCTCCTGGAACACCACCGTGCGCACCGGCGGCACCAGCACGCTTCCGCCGGTCGCGGCGTCCAGACCGGCGAGAATGCGCAACAGCGTGGTCTTGCCGGTGCCGCTCGCGCCGAGCAGCGCCAGGAACTCCCCGCGCCGCACCTCCAGGTCCACCCCGTCCAGCACGGCGCGCTCGCCGAAGACCTTGCGCAGCCCCGTCGTGCGTACGGCCAGGCTCATCGCAGCGTCACCGCCTTGCGCCAGGGCATCGTGGCCCGTTCGGCCAGCCGCAGCGCCAGGTCGGCCAGCAGCCCGATCACGGCGTACAGCAGCACGCACAGCGCCAGGATGTCGGTGCGCAGGTAGTCGGTGGCCCTGGCCATGAGATAGCCGAGCCCGGCCGTCACGTTGATCTCCTCGGCGGCGATGAGCGCGGTCACGCTCAGCGTGGTGGACAGGCGCAGCCCGGCGAAGATCGACGGCAGCGCGCCGGGCAGCACCACCTCGCGGGCGATCGCCAGGCGGCCGAGCCCGAACGAGCGGGCCGCCTCGACGACCTTGCGGTCCACGTTGCGTACGCCGCTGGAGACGTTGACGTACATGGGGAACGTGCAGGCCACCCCGATCAGCAGGATCTTGGACGCCTCCTCGATGCCGAACCAGACGATGAACAGCGAGGTCAGCGCCAGGAACGGGATGGCGCGCAGCGCCTGCATCGAGGAGTCCACCAGCTCCTCGCCCAGCCTGGTGAACCCGGAGACGACACCGAGCAGCAGCCCGGTGGACGCGCCCAGCACCAGGCCGAGGCCCGCCCTGGTGACCGACACGCGCAGCGCCTCCTGCAGCTGGCCGTCCGCCCACAGCTCGCCGAAGGTCGCGACGACGTCCTGGGGGCCGGCGAGCACGTCCTTGGTGAGCGCGCCCGACGTTGTGGCCGCGTACCAGGCCGCGAGCAGGAGCACGGGGCCGATGATCCGCAGCGCGAACGTCAGCCCGGGCGGCCGCCCGGCGGTGCGGGGCGGGTTCGGCGCGACGAGCCCTTCGAAGGTCGTGCTCATTGCTTCGGGTTCCCGAGCGTCGTCACGTCCACGACGTGCTGGGAGACGTCCAGCGGCGCGGTGAGCACCTTCTGGTCGAGAAAGAACTTCGCCACGTCCTGATATTTCGCGATCTCGCTAGCGGTGACCGCCTGAGCGGGTTTGCCCTTCTTCTGGATGTCCACCACCAGGTCCTTCTGCGCGCCCTGTACGGCCTGCGGGCCCGCCTGGGTGAAGACGTTCAGGTACGCGGCCGGATCGGCGATCTCCTTGGCGCTGCCGTCACGGATGAACGCGAACAGGGCCTTGACCACCTCCGGGTGCTCGTCGAGGAGCTTGTTCGCGGCCACGTAGATCACGTAGTTGTCGGACTTGATCGCCTCGCCGTCGGCCAGGATCCGGGCGTCCAGATCCGTGACGGCGGGGATGAGGAACGTGGAGAACGTCGACCACGCGTCCACCTTGCCCGAGCCGAACACCGGCGCGGTCTGCGGCGGCGGCAGGTAGACGCGCTTGACCTTGTCCACCGGGACCTTGAACGTCTGCAGCGCCTTGAGCAGCAAATACTCGCTGGTGCCGCCGTGGCCGACGGCCACGCTGCGCCCGGCCAGGTCGGCGACCGACTTGATCGGCGAGCCCGTCTTGACCACGATCCCCTCGCCCGCCAGGTCGGGCGGCACGGTGGCGAAGATCTTGAAGCTGGGTTTGACGGCCAGGGCGGTGACCCCGGCGGTGATCGAGCCGGTGGCGACGTCGAGCGAGCCGGCGTTGATCGCCTGGGCGGCCGGGGCGAACACGGAGAAGTCGCCGGCCCACTTGATCTTCGCGTTGACCTTGGCCAGGGCGGCGTCCAGGCTGCCGTCCTTCTTCGCGACGGCCAGGAAGCCGCTGTTGCCGGGGTCCGCCATCCTGACGACGACCTGCTCCTGCGCGCCGGTGGCTGTTGTGCCGCCGCAGGCCGCTGTCAGCAGGACAAGGGGGACGGCGAGCAGCAGCTTACGCATCGGTGACTCCTTGCAAAGGGGTGTGATCGGCCCAGGCCGCGACGTCCACGGGTGATTCGAGGAAGCCGTGGCCGCGCAGGAAACGCTCCTGCTCGGCCAGCAGGTCGAGACGTTCGGGGGAGAGGTCGAGGTGGAGTGAGGCGCCGGGGACGTAGGCGGCGGTCACGCCCGCCGTGCCCGCGCCGGTCTCGGCGCCGAGGATCCTGGCCACCTCCGCCGGATGCTCCGTGGCCCAGTCGGCGGCGCGCAGCAGGACGCCCAGGAAGCGGGCGACCACGTCGGGATGCTCGTCCAGGAGCCGCTGGTGCACGGTGATCGGACGGGGGGTGCCGTTGTTGATCCTCGCCCGCCGGTCTGGTACGGCGTCCAGGTCGATTCCCACCTCCGCGCCATGACGCAGAGCGGCCTCGACGGCGAGCGCGCCCTTGACGTAGACCGCGTCCACGTCGCCGGCGGCCAGCGCGGCCAGTTCGGACTCCCACTGGCCACCGCCCGGCTCGGCCTCGACGTCGACCAGCTCCGCGTCGCCCAGGCCGAGCCCGGCCAGTGACAGCGCGCCGTGGAAGCCGTGCAGCGCCATGGCCCGCCAGAAGTCGATCGCGATGCGGTGCCGAGGTACGGCCAGACGCCGGCCTTTGAGCTGCTCGGGGCGCTCCAGGCCCGTGCCGCCGCGCACCAGGATGGCCTGCCGCTCCTCGATCCAGGTGAGTCCGATGAGCCGGGTGGCCTCGCCGCGGGAGCGCGCCCACAGCGCGGGCACGTTGCCGCCCTCGCGGAACAGGCCGGTCAGCGCGTGGGTGTAGTGCGTCTCGCGGGGGACGCCGGGCGCGTCGTCCTGCAGGGACCTGACCTCGATCCCGTCGGCGGCGAACTCCCCGGCCAGCCAGCCCTGGTCGGCCGCGATGCCGGTCGCGGTCGGCACGGGACAGCGGGTGAACCAGAGGGTGTCGAGTGCGGCTGTGGTCATGCGGGAGAGTTTGCTAGTAAATTGGTAGGAAATGCAAAGAATATCCCGCGATGCGGGAAGATCTTTTCGCCGAAACGGCTCTCACCTGGGCTCGGCTCTCCCTACTCGGAACTCGGAGATTCCCGCATGGCAGCAGAAGGTGGCGTTCAGGCCGTACACAGGGCGATCAGCATGCTCGGCTGCTTCGGTGGCGGGGATCCCTCGCTCAGCCTGTCGGACCTGTCGCGCAGGATGGAGCTGCCCACCTCCACCACGCACCGCCTGGCCAGGACCCTGGCCGGCGCGGGGTTTCTCGAACAGGAGGCGCGGACCGGCCGTTACCGGCTCGGGCCGTCGATCACCGAGCTGGGGCAGCTCTCCTTCCACCGCCGCGGCCTGCACAGGATCGCGCCGGAACTCGCCGAGCTGGCCCGTGTCACCTCCGCGACCGTGGACCTCGCCGTACGCAACGGCAGGTACGCGGTCATCCTGAGTGGCGGCTCGCTCAACCCCGACAGCGGTGTCGGCCTGCGCCGGCCCCTGCACTCCACGGCGCTGGGCAAGGTGCTGCTGGCCTGGGCGCCGGAGGGCAGGGCGGACCTGGAGGCGCTCGGGCCCCTGCGGGCGCTGACCGGTCGCACGATCGTGGACCACGCCGAGCTGCGTGCCGAGCTGGGCAAGGCTCGCGAAGCCGGCTACGCGCTCAACGACGGGGAGTCCTACGACGGCATCCGGACGGTCGCGGTGCCGGTGCTCGACCGGCTCGATCACGTGCGCTACGCGCTCGCGGTGCGCTCCACCCCGCGCGTGATGAGCGACGCGCGGATCGGCTGGTTCGTCACGCACGCGCGGGCCTGCGCCCGGGCGCTGGAAGTGCTACTGCTCCCGCCCGCCGAACGCAGGCCGAGCGCGTCCGAGTGAGGTCGGCCTACAACGGGAAGTGCGGCTCCCGGTGAGTGCGAAGCACCGCGTCGAGCTGGCTGCGGACGAGGCCGTCGAGGGTGAGGGTGATGAGGCGTTCGCCGATGTCGGCCATGCGCAGGCAGGAGGCATGGAGTTCTGAGGCTTCGTCGTCCAGGCCGCCGGCGAGCATGGCGGCCAGGCCGCTGTAGGTCGCGGCGTGCTCGGTGACCGCCCGTACCCAGGTGCCCAGCGCGGCCGGCCCCGCCTCGGCGGTGAGGCCGTCGCCGAGCTCGAACAGGGCCTCGTTCCGCTCGCGCAGCAGCGCGCCGACCAGCTAGCGGCGGCTGGGGAAGTGGCCGTAGAGCGTGCCGATGGCCACGCCCGCGGCGCGCGCGATGCTCTCCAGGCTGGCCTCGACGCCCCGTTCCCGGAAGGCGGCGTCGGCCTCGGTCAGGAGGCGCTCGTAGTTGCGGCGGGCGTCGGCCCGGGGGCGGCGGGCGCACATGATCCTGGTCACCGGAGCCACCGGCTCCATCGGCACGCACCTCGTCCGCTTCCTGCTCGATCGCGGCGTCCCCTTCAGGGCGCTGGTCCGTGACGAGTCCAAGGGACGGGCCCTGGGCTGCGAGTTCGTGGTGGGCGACTTCGACGACCCCGGCTCGCTCGCCGCCGCGATGCGGGGCGTGGACCGGTTGTTTCTCAACGCCGGCGGCGCCCAGCCGGTGGACGGCGAGCAGCCGATGATCCGCCAGCAGCGCGCCGCCATCGACGCGGCCCGCGCCGCCGGCGTGTCCCGGGTGGTGAAGATCTCGGTCTGGCACGCCCATCGGGGCGGACGGCTGGCCGAGGGTGCGCACTGGGAGATCGAGGAGCACCTCAAGGCGTCGGGACTGCCCTGGTCGATCCTGCAGCCCAGCGGGTTCATGCAGAACTTCGTCACCGGGACCGGCGCCTTCACTGCCGACGGCAGGCTGGTCGGCCCGTACGGGAACGCGGGGGTGTCTAATGTCGACTGCCACGACATCGCCGCGTGCGCGGCCGCACTCCTGACCGGGTCGACCGGCCTCGGCCAGACGTACGTGGTGACGGGCCCGCGGGCGCTCACCCATGCCGACATCGGCCGGGAGCTGTCCGCGGCGCTGGGCCGGACCGTCGGGCAGGTCGAGCTGTCGCCGGAGGAGTTGGCCGCGGCGCTGCGCGCGCAGGGGCTGCCGGCGCGGTTCGCCGACGACATCGCCGAGCTGTCCCGGCAGGTGGCGACCGGCTCGCTGGAGGCGACGACGGCCACGGTGCGGGCGCTGACCGGCCGCGAGCCCCGCACCTTCACGGAGTTCTTGGCGGCCAACGCCCGGGCGCTCCGGGCCGGCCTGGCCGCCACCATGAGCTAAAACCTACTAAACCAGTAGGTCTTGACGGCTTTAGGGTGGGCGTGTTGAGCTGAGATTCGCTGACGAACATCAGAAAGGCCTCGGCTCATGCCTGTGGAGTTCCTTGGGATCGGCGGGACCAACGACGGCTCGGAGACCTCTCCGCGCTCCGGTCTCTCCTTCGACAAGCAGTACACGCTGCGGCTCGCGCGTGCTCACCAGGAGTACGGCTGGGACCGGGTGCTGTTCGCCTACGGCTCGGGCTCGCCCGAGCCGGCGCAGGTGGCGGCCTATGTGGCGGCCAGGGTCGAGGATCTGCAGATCCTCCTGGCGCACCGGCCGAACGTCTCCTACCCGACGTACGCGCTCAAGACCTTCGCCACCCTCGACCTGATCAGCGACGGGCGGCTGACGGTGCACTTCATCACCGGCGGCAACGACCACGAGCAAGGCAGGGAGGGCGACGTCCTGACCAAGGACGAGCGCTACTCCAGGACCAGGGAGTACATCCAGATCGTCAAGAAGGGGTGGACGTCGAAGGAGCCGTTCGACCACGAGGGCGAGCACTACTCGTTCAAGGATTTCGTCTCGGACGTGTTCCCGGCGCAGCATCCGCGGCCGAGGGTGTCCTTCGGCGGTTCGTCGGAGGCCGCCTACACGGCCGGCGGGGCGGAGGCCGACATCTACTGCCTGTGGGGGGAGCCGCTGGCCGAGACAGCACAGCAGATCGCCTCCGTCGAACAGGCGGCGAAGCAGGCGGGGCGCGCTGACGTACCCACATTCCAGGTGGCGTTCCGGCCGATCATCGCGCCGACCGAGGAACTGGCGTGGGAGAAGGCGCGGCGCATCCTGGGCGACCTGCACCAGGCGAAGGGGAACCGGCGCCGGCTGTCCGGCCCGCCGCAGAACGCCGGCTCGCAGCGGCTGCTCGCGGTCGCGGCCAAGGGCGAACTGCACGACCGCGCGCTGTGGACGCCGACCGCTGCGGCCACGGGCGGAGGGGGCAACTCGACGGCGCTGGTCGGCACCCCCGAAACCGTCGCGGAGGCCCTGCTGGACTACTACGACCTGGGCGTCGAGATCCTCTCGGCCCGTGGCTACGCCATCCTGGACGACGCCATCGACTTCGGGCGGTACGTGATCCCGCTGGTCCGCGAGGGGGTCGCCGAACGGGACCGGCAGCGGGCGGCCCGGGCACCGCTGCGCCCGGTCGCGCCGTGACCATATCCTTCGCCGTCCTGGACGACCCGGTACGTGCCTCGCTCCTCGGCGCGCACGCCCACCTCGCCGAACGGCGCGGCCGCGTGCTGCGTTATCCACCCGACGTCGCGCCGTTCCTGTCGATGCCGCCCGACCCCGGCCCGGCCGACTGGGACGATGTCGCCGCGCTGGCGGGACCCGGCGGGAAGGTGTCCCTGCCCGGTGCGGTGGCGGCGCCGCCGGCCGGCTGGGAGGAGGTGGCGAACATTCCGGGGGTCCAGCTCACCGGTGAGCTCGTTCCGGGTGCGTACGACACCGACGTGGTCCGGCTGGGCCCGGCGGACGTGCCGGAGATGCTGGATCTCGTCGAGCGGACAAAGCCGGGCCCGTTCCTGCCGCGTACTGTCGAGCTCGGCGTCTACCTCGGCCTCCGGTTCGGCGGCGTGCTGGTGGCGATGGCCGGCGAACGCCTGCACCCGCCGGGCTGGACCGAGATCAGCGCCGTCTGCACCGACCCCGCCTACCACGGTCGCGGATTGGCGACCAGGCTGGTGCTCGCCGTCGCCGCGGGCATCCGGGGCCGGGGCGAGACGCCGTTCCTGCACGCGTCGGCCGCCAATGTCGGCGCGATCCGCCTGTACGAGCGGCTCGGCTTCCGCCTGCGCCGCACCACGAACTTCCGCACCGTAGGCGTCCCGGCGCGGATCGTCGAGCGCGCTGCTCTCACCCTCGCAACAGCGGGAGAAGCTGATCGCCCTGACGCTTGATCTCCGGCAGGTAGGGAGTGTCGGAGAGCACGAAGTGGGTGACGCCGAGCGCCTGGTATTTGCGCAGCGACTTCGCCACATCCTCGGCCGAGCCGACCAGCCAGGTGGTGCCCGCGCCGCCGCCGCCGAACTTGCCCGGGGCGGTGTAGAGGTTGTCGTCGAGCACTTCACCCCGCGCGGCCAGGTCGAGCAGCCGCTGCTGGCCGACGGCGGCGTGCCGGTTCGGGTCGCGCGAGATGTCACCTCTCGCCATCTCCGCCACCTTGGCCTCGGCGTCGGCCCAGGCCTGTTCGGTGGTGTCCCGTACCAGCGTGGTGATCCGCAGCCCGAACTCCAGCGGAGCGTGCTCGCGTCCGAGCTTCTCGCCGAGACGCCTGAGCCGCTCGATCCGCTCGCCGACGCCGTCGAGTGGCTCGCCCCAGAAGAGCTGGACATCGGCCTCGGCCGCGGCCACCTGCTCGGCGGCTTCGGAGGCGCCGCCGAAGTAGAGCCGGGGATGCGGGCGTCCGTCCCGGACGGCTGTCGGCGGCACGACGGTGGAGCCGGTGACGCTGAAGTGCTCGCCGTGGTAGGTGACGTTCTCCTCGCTCCACAGCTTGCGCACGATCTGGATGAACTCCTTGGTACGGGCGTAGCGGTGGGCCTGGTCGCCTTCGCTGTCGCCGTACGCCGCCAGGTTGTCCTTGCCCGACACGATGTTGACCAGCACCCGCCCGCCGGTGAGATGGTCCAGGGTGGCGGCGGCGGAGGCGAACTTGGCCGGGTGCCAGTAGCCGGGCCGGACCGCGATCAGCGGCTGGAACGTCGTCGTCCGCGCGGCCAGCGCGGCGGCGACCGTGAACGTGTCGGGCCGTCCCCAGCCGGTGCCGATGAGCGCCCCACCCCACCCGTGCTCCTCAAGAGCCTTGGCGTGGCCGGTGAGCGTTTCCAGGCTGTTGTGGTCCGTGACGACGTCGTCACCGCGGTGCCCGGGGTGCGCCTGATTCGGGATGTACCAGAGGAACTCGAGGCTCATCAAACGGGTCCTTCCTGACTTGTGACTCAGATTACCTTTAAAACCTACTGTTCATGTAGGTAAAGTGTAGATTGTGACGACGTTGCTTCGGTACTCCAGGCGCGAGATTGACTTCGCTTTCTTCGCCGGCGCGCTGTGTCCGCGCTGATCGGCTCTCTCACACCGTCCGCATCGAGCAACGAGGAACGTTCATGTCAGACCTTCGCAGTTCCATCGAGCGCGCCGCTCCCCGGCGCAAGACATGGCCCTGGGCCGCCGGTGCCGTCGCCGTCCTCCTCCTCGCCGGAGGCGGGTTCGCCGTCACCCGCGGTGGCGGCTCCGTCGGCGCGGCCACCGGTGGCGGCGCGCCCGTCCGTGGCGGCACGCTGCAGTTCGCGCTGATCGACTATCAGCGCAGCCCCGACCCGCAATGGGGCACCAACTACGCCGAGTCGCTCATCGGCAACAACATCACCGACAAGCTGACCTGGCAGGACCCCAAGACCGGCGAGATCACGCCGTGGCTGGCGCGGTCGTGGGAGTACAACAAGGACCTGACCGACTTCACCTTCCACCTGCGCAAGGACGTCACGTTCAGCGACGGCAGCCCGTTCGACGCCGAGGCGGTCAAGGCGAACTTCGACCAGTACGTGCACGGCGACCAGAAGCTGGGCATCAACCCCAACGGCGCCGCCCTGCTGTCCGGCTACATCGAGACGCGGACCCCGGACCCGTACACCGCCGTCGTCCGCTTCAAGAAGCCGCTCGCGAGCTTCCTGCAGGCCTCCTCCTTCACCGCCAACGCGCAGCCCGGCTTCCTGTCGCTCTCGACGCTGCGGCTCAGCGCGAAGGAGCGCAACGACCCGAAGAAGGTGATCGGCACCGGTCCCTTCGTGTACGACTCGTGGGAGCCGCAGGTCAAGACCGTCCTGGTCCGGCGCAAGGGCTACACCTGGTCCCCGCCGGCGCTCAAGCACGAGGGCGAGGCGTACCTGGACAAGGTCGTGTTCAACACGATCCCGGAGGCCAGCGTCCGGACCGGCTCGCTGGCGTCCGGCGCGATCGACGCCACGCTGGACGTGGGCACCACGGACGAGAAGTCGCTGGCCGACCAGGGCTTCACGATCATCCACCGAGCCGTCTCCGGTACCGCCATCCTCTTCAACTTCAACTCCCAGCTGTTCCCGACCAACGACATCGCGGTGCGCAAGGCGATCCAGCTCGGCTGGGACCGTGAGGCGATCAGGAAGACGGTGCTCACCGACTCCTACTCCACCGCCACCTCGATCCTCGAACCGTCGGTCTCCGGGTACGCGGACTACAGCGGCTCGGTCCTGAAGTACGACCCCGAGAAGGCCAAGGAACTCCTCCAGGAGGCCGGCTGGAGCGAGGGCCCCGACGGGATCCGCGTCAAGGACGGCAAGAAGCTCGTGGTCAAGCTGCTCGGCATCAGCAACCTGGTGGTGAACAAGCCGGCCTACGAGTCGATCCAGCAGGACCTGAAGAAGATCGGCATCGACCTGCAGCTCACCGTCGTCCCCATCCCGGACTACACGGCCAACCTGGCCAAGGCGAAGACCGACTGGAACATCACCGCGTCCAACCGCTCGCGTAACGACCCCGCGGTCCTCAACCTCCAGTACAGCCCCCTGCTCGGCAACGTCACCTACCTCGCCAAGGAGTCCACGGGGGTCGACGTGGACGAGGTCACCCGGACCGTGGGCAAGCTCGACCAGACGCTCGACCCCGCCGCGCGCGAGCAGTACGCCAAGGCGGCGCAGGACCTCCTGCTCGACAAGTACGCGCTGGTCAACCCGGTCTACAACCCGGCGCAGGTGATCGCCCACGCGAGCTACGTCCACGGGATCGTCTTCGACGCCCAGTCCCGCAACCACTTCGTGGACGCGTGGAAGAGCAACGGGAAGTGACGCGCTACCTGGCGCTGAAGGCCGGCCGGGCGTTGTTCGTGGTCTGGGCCGCGTTCACCTTGACCTTCGTCCTGCTGTTCGTGCTGCCGGCCGACCCGGCCGATCTGCTCTTCGACCCCGCCGAGATCAACAGCATTCCGCCGCAGGTCCGCGAGCAGGTGGCGGAGAGCTACGGCTTCGACAAGCCGGTGTTCCTGCAGTACTTCGACCGGCTGGGACACGCGCTGACCGGCGACTTCGGCAACTCGGTGCAGTCGGGGCGGCCGGTCACCGACACGATCCTGGACGCGCTGCCGAGCACTCTCGTCCTCGCCTCCGGCGCTCTGGTGCTGGCGCTGCTCATCGCCTTCGTGATCGCGCTCATGGCGACCTCGCCCCGCCGTCCATGGGTGCGCGACCTGGTCGAGGCCCTGCCGTCGGGCGCGGTCTCGGTGCCGGTCTTCCTGTCCGGCATCCTGATGCTGCAGATCTTCTCCTTCCGGCTGGGCTGGTTCCCGGCCTTCGGCGACAGCGGCGCGAGCAGCGTCGTCCTGCCGTTGATCACGCTGGCCGTCCCGGTGTCGGGTCCGATCGCGCAGCTCCTCGTCCGCAGCTTCGCCACCGAGTTCCGCTCCGGCTACGTCACGACGAGCTATGCGAAGGGCGGCACGCGCAACGGCATCATCATCCGCGACGTCTTCCGCAACGCCGGCCTGCCGGCGCTCACCATCGCCGGCATCACGTTCGGCAACCTGATCGCCGGCTCGGTCATCACCGAGACCGTCTTCGCCCGCAAGGGCATCGGCCGGCTGACCCAGGCCGCGATCAACACGCTGGACGTCCCGCTGGTGCAGGGGATCGTCGTGCTGGTGGCGGCCAGCTTCGCGCTGATCAACCTGATCGTCGACCTGATCTACCCGCTGCTGGATCCGCGGCTGCGGGCCACGCTCGCCGTCGCCTGAGGAGGATCGTGATGACCGTCCAACTCGCCGCCCCCGCCCTAGCGAACCCGCTGGTCAAGCGCCTCGGTGAGCTCACGCGGCAGCCGATCCTCGTAGGGGCGTGGATCGTCGTGCTGGTCGTGATCGGCTGGGCCGTCGCCCCCGGCCTCTTCACCTCCTACAGCCCCTACGACGGCGACACCGGCGCGAGCTTCGCGCCGCCGAGCGCGGAGCACTGGTTCGGCACCGACCGGCTGGGCCGGGATCTGTTCGCGCGCAGCGTGTACGGAGCGCACACGACCCTGACCGCGACCCTGCTGGCCGTCCTCATCGCCTTCGGCGTCGGCACGCTCATCGGGCTGCTCGCCGGCTTCGTCGGAGGGATCATCGACACCGCCGTCATGCGGGTGGTCGACGTGTTCCTGGCGATCCCGAGCCTGCTGCTCGCGATGGTGGTGGTCTCGGTCCTGGGCTACTCCACGCAGAACATCGCCCTGGCCGTCGGCATCTCCTCCATCGCCTCGTTCGCGCGGGTGATGAGAGCCCAGGTGCTGGCGGTCGTGACCCAGGACTACGTCAAGGCGGCGTACGGACTCGGTGTCGGCCGGCTCGGGGTGATGGTCCGGCATGTCATACCCAACTCGCTCAGCTCGGTGATCGCGCTGGCCGCACTCGAGGTCGGAACGGCCGTGCTCGCCGTCGCCTCGCTCGGCTTCCTCGGCTACGGCGCGCCGCCGCCGCAGCCGGAGTGGGGTCTGCTGGTGGCCGAGGGCCGGGACTACGTCGCGGTCCACCCCTGGGCCTCGATCCTGCCCGGCGTGGCGCTCGCGATCGTCGTCATCGCCACCCATCGCATCAGCACCTCGTACCGGAAGGAGCACCGCCGATGACCGACCCGCCTGAGGATCCGCTGCTGCGGATCACCGGCCTGGCGATCGACTATCGGTCGGGACGCCGCGAGTGGACGCCCGCCGTCCGAGGCGCCGGCCTCCACGTGGAGCCGGGTGAGTTCGTCTCGCTCGTGGGGGAGTCCGGCTCCGGCAAGACCACCCTGGTCCAAGGGGCGCTCGGCCTGCTGCCCGCCGCCGCGCGGATCCGCGGCGGCTCGATCGCCTACTCCGGCGTCGACGTCACCGGCTGGAACGACCGGCGGATGGCGCTGGTACGGGGCAACTACGTGGGTTTCATCCCGCAGGACCCCAACACCTCGCTCAACCCGGTCAAGAGGATCGGGCAGCAGGTGATCGAGGCGGTCCGGTTCAACGAGCCCGAGGCCCGCAAGGCGGCCCAGCACACGGCGGCCGCGCTGGAGAGCCTGCGCACAGCCGGGCTCAAGGACGCCGAGCGGGTCTTCCACCAGTACCCCCACGAGCTCAGCGGCGGCATGAAGCAGCGTGCGCTCATCGCGATCGCGCTGGCGGGCAAACCGAAGATCATCGTGGCCGACGAGCCCACGAGCGCGCTCGACGTCACCGTCCAGAAGGTCATCCTCGACCACCTGGCACGGCTGCGCGAGGAGCTCGGCATCGGCATTCTCCTGGTCACCCATGACCTCGGCGTCGCGCTGGACCGCTCCGACCGGATCCTCGTCATGCGCGACGGCGAGATCGTGGAGGAAGGCCCGGTACGCCAGGTGATGGAGAACGCGGCCGACGACTACACCCGCCGGCTGCTCGACGCGGCCCCCGCCCGGCACACCGGCCGGCTCCGGCCCGCGTCAGGCGCGCGGCCGGACCCCGCCACCGCGCCGGCGGTGCTGCGGGCACACGCGCTCACCAAGACCTACCACCTGCGCGGCCGAGGGCGGAGACGTGAGCTGCGCGCGCTCGACGGCGCCGACCTGATCGTCCGCAAGGGCACCACGCACGCCATCGTCGGCGAGTCCGGCGCGGGCAAATCGACGCTGGCGAGCATCCTGGTCCGCTTCACCACCGCCGACAGCGGCACGGTGCACGTCGGCGATCGGGAACTGACCGGCCTCAGGCGCGGGCAGCTGCGGGAGCTCCGCCGGGACCTGCAGTTCGTGTTCCAGAACCCGTTCACCTCGCTCGACCCGCGGTTCACCGTCGGCAAGATCATCGCTGAGCCGCTGCACGCCTTCGGCGTGGCTTCCGGCAGGGCGCGGGTGGTCGAGCTGCTGGAGGCGGTGGCGCTGGACGAGAGCTTCCTGCACCGGCTCCCGAGCCAGCTCTCCGGCGGTCAGCGGCAGCGGGTCGCGATCGCGCGGGCGCTCGCGCTCAACCCCGAGATCCTGGTGCTCGACGAGGCGGTGAGCGCGCTCGACGTGTCGGTCCAGGCGCAGATCCTGCAGTTGCTGGTCGACCTGCAGGCCGCGCTCGGGCTCAGCTACGTGTTCGTGACCCACGACCTGGGCGTCGTACGCCTGATCGGCGACGACGTCACGGTGATGAAGGACGGCGCCGTGGTCGAGACCGGCCCGGTCGAGCAGGTGTTCGGCTCGCCGCGGCATGACTACACCCGGGAACTGCTGGACGCGATCCCAGGAAACCGGCTCGCCGTCGCACGTTAAGGAGAGACGTCAAGGAGAAGATCGTGCTGCACATCAACGTCAACATTCTCAACGCGGGCGTCTTCGGCGGCTCGTGGCGGTTCCCGGGCACCGACGGCACCGCCGCCTACACGATCGAGCACTACACCTCGATCGCGAAGAAGGCCGAGGAAGCCAAGCTGGACGCGGTGTTCCTGGCGGACGGCCCGTTGCTCGACCCGTCCATCAGGCACCGCCCTGGCAACAACCTGGAGCCCACGACGGTACTGGCGCGGATCGCCGCCCAGACCGAGCGGATCGGCCTGATCGGGACGTTGTCGTCGTCCTACAACGACCCGGTCGAGCTGGCCCGCAGGCTCGGCGACCTCGACTACGTCAGCGGCGGTCGCTTCGGCTGGAACGTCGTGACCACCGCCGGGCCGGTGGCGGCGCGCAACTTCGGCCGCGCCGGCGAGCCCGAGCACGCGTTGCGCTACCGCCGCGCCGCCGCGTTCACCGAGCAGGTCGTCGCCGGCTGGGCGGCCCGGACAGAGCTCGTCTCCCCGCAGGGCCGGCCGGTCGTGGTCCAGGCCGGCGGCTCCAGCGACGGCCGCAGGCTCGCCTCCCGGGTCGGGGAGGTGATCTTCTCCGCAGACCAGGATCTCGACCATGCCCGCGCGTTCCGCGCCGAGATCCGGGCCGGCGCGGCCGGGTTCGGGCGGCGTCCCGAGGAGATCGTGGTCCTGCCCGGACTGTCCACCGTCGTGGGCGGCACCGAGGCCGAGGCCAAGGCCCGGCGTGAGCTGCTGGACGAGATCCTTCCCGACGCCTACGCCCGGGCCCGGCTCGCCGGTCAGCTCGGGATCTCCCTCGACGGGCTGTCCGACGACGAACCGATCCCGGCCGAGCTGCTCGTCGATCCCGACGAGGCCGGCGGTTCACAGACCTTCTACCGGGTCGTCAAGGCGATCATCGACGCGGAGCGGCCGACGCTCGGCCGGCTGCTGAAGAAGCTCTCCGGCGGCGGGGGGCACCGGATCGTCGTGGGGACGCCGGAGCAGATCGCCGACGACATCGAGCTGTGGTTCCGCGCGGGTGCGGCGGACGGCTTCAACGTGATGCCCGACGTGCTGCCGTCCGGTTTCGCCGACTTCGCCGACCAGGTGGTTCCCGAGCTGCGGCGTCGTGGCCTGTTCCGCACCGAATACGACGGGACGACCCTCCGCGACCATCTCGGACTCGGCCTGCCCGCGGTGCCGGGCCGGGTCCCTCAACCGGAAGTGATCTCCTCATGAGTACAGTCATCCAGCTCGCGCTCGCGGTCGGGGAGCCGACCGGCCACCCCGCTCCGGTGTCGCTCGCGGACGCCGTCGCCATCGCGGCGGTGGCCGAGGAGACCGGGATCGCGGCGATCCGGCTCCTGGACGGCCGGGCGCTCGACCCGACCGTGGTGGGCGCCTACCTCGCCGGCATCCACGGTGACGTCGGTTACGTCGCCGAGCTGCCCACGACCCACAACGCTCCGTACAACGCCGCACGGCGCGTGCTCTCCCTCGACCGGGCGACCGGCGGCCGGAGCGGCGTCGCGCTGCGGGCGGGCGGGGGAGACGAGGTGAGCCAGGCGACCGCTCCGGACCCCGGCGCGACCGATCCCGCCCGGCGCTGGACGGAGTACGCCCACGTGCTGGCCCGGCTGTGGGAGTCGTTCCCGCGCGCGGCGCTGATCGGCGACCAGGAGGCGGGGATCCTCGTCGAGGACGCGCGCATCAAGCCGATCGGCCACGAGGGCTCCTTCTACCGGGTCGCCGGTCCGCTGGACGGGCCGTCGTCGGTGCAGGGACGCCCGGTCGTCGTCGCCGACCTGGGCGCCCTTGACGCGGCGGCGGTCGCGGAGTCCGCGGACGTCGTCGTGGTCGAGCCGGAGCAGGCCGCCGGTGCGGACGCCGCGCTGACGCGGGCGCTGCGGCGAGCCGGTCGTTCCCGGGCGGACATCGTGCTGCTCGGCCGGGTCGAGGTCGTGGTGGAAGACCCGGCCGCCGGGCCCGCCATCGCCGCGGCTGCCGCTGAGGATCTTCGTACCTGGGGTGAAGCGCACCGGTTGGATGGATTCGAGCTGGTGCCCACAGGTGACACCGCGGCGGTGGTCAGCCTGCTGCGGGCGTTGGTGCCACGGCTGGCGGACGCGGCCGGCTCGTCGCCCCCGACCCTGCGGGCCGCGTTCGGCCTGCCCGAGCTCGCGGCGGTGCCGGCATGATCGGCATCGAGCACTACACCGTTGAGGGCATCCGCGCCGCCGTCTCCCCGATCTTGGAGCGCCTCCGTACCGGTGCCCATCAGCGCGAGCTCGCCCGCGAGTACGCCTTCGACGACGTCCGGGCGCTCGCCGGGCAGCGGATCACGCTGGTCGGCATCGCCCAGGAGGACGGCGGCGCCGGCGGCTCGCAGCGGGACGTGATCGACCTGGTCGTCGCCATCGCCCGGGCCGACTCCAACGTGGCCCAGGCGCTGCGCGGCAGCTTCCTCACCGCCAATCAGGTGGCGAGCCGCCGCGACCTGCCCCACCGGGCGTCGACGCTACGGCGGCTGCGCGCCGGCGACCTGTTCGCCGGCACCGCCAACGAGCGCACCGGCGGCGCCAGCGGGTCCGTCAGCACCACCATCCGGCGGGACGGCGACGGGTACGTCATCGACGGCGAGAAGTACTACTCGACCGGCGCCCTGTACGCCTCATGGTTCTCGGGCCTGGCCCAGGACGAGGACGGGACCCTGCTGGGCTTCACGGTGCCGGTGGATCGCGAGGGCGTGGAGCGGCTCGACGACTTCGACGCGGTCGGCCAGCGGCTGACCGCGAGCGGCACCACGCGGCTGAAGAACGTGCGGGCGCACGAGCACGAGGTCGTGGCCCGCGACAACACCCGGCTGGACAACCCCTGGCTGGGCTCGTTCGCCCAGCTCTACCTGGCGGCGGTCGAGGCCGGCATCGCCGCCGCGGCGCTCGACGACGCGATCTGGTTCGCCCGGGAGAAGGCCCGGCCGATCAAGCACAGTACGGCGGGCAGGAGCATCGAGGACCCGTACGTGCGCGAGACCGTGGGCGAGATCGCCGCCCGGGCCCAGGCCGCCCGATCGGCGGTGCTGCTCGCCGCCGAAGCGCTGGAGAGCGTGCGCGGCCTGACGGGTCAGCGGGCGCGTGCCGCCGGCGCGGAGGCGGCGGTCACCGTGGCGCAGACCGGCGTGATCGCCATCGAGTCCGCGCTGCGGGCCGCCGAGCTGCTCTTCGACGTCGCGGGCGGCTCGATCACCAACCGTGACCTGGGCTTCGACCGGCACTGGCGCAACGCCCGCACGGTCGCCAACCACAACCCCAGGCAGTGGAAGGCGGCGGTGGCGGGGGCGTACCACCTGACCGGCGAGGACCCGCCGACGACCGGTCTGTTCTAGAGAGGAATTCCATGACCGACCGCATACTGGGCCGCACCGGCGTCCTGGTCAGCCCGCTCACCCTCGGCACCATGAACTTCGGCCGGTGGCAGGAGGAGGGTGAGAGCATCAGGATCATCCAGACCGCCCTCGACGCCGGCATCACGGCCCTCGACACCGCCGACGTCTACGCCCAGGGCGTGTCGGAGGAGATCGTCGGCAAGGCGATCAAGGGCCGCCGCGACGACGTCTTCCTGGCCACCAAGTTCCACGGGCAGATCGGCGACAACCCCCGGCACGCCGGCAACTCGCGCCGCTGGATCATCCGCGCCGTGGAGGACAGCCTGCGCCGGCTCGGCACCGACCACATCGACCTCTACCAGGCGCACCGGCCCGACCCGCACACCGACCTGCTGGAGACGCTGCGGACGCTCGACGACCTGATCCGCCAGGGCAAGATCAGCTACTACGGCACCTCGGTCTTTCCGGCGCACCAGCTCGTCGAGGCGCAGTGGCTGGCCGGCAAGCACGGGCTCATCGCCCCGCACACCGAGCAGTTGCCGTACTCGCTGCTCGTCCGCAGCGCCGAACGGGAGGTCTTCCCCGTCGCGCGCAAGTACGGCGTCGGCGTTCTCAGCTACGGCCCGCTGGCCGCCGGCTGGCTGTCCGGCAAGTACCGACTCGACGGCGAACAGCCGGAGTCGGCGCGCGCCGATCTCATCCCCGGCCGGTTCGACATCGGTGCCGAGCGCAACCGGCGCAAGCTGGCCGCCGCCGACGCGCTGGCCCGGCTCGCCGAGGACACCGGCCTGACGCTGGTCGACCTGGCCCTGGCGTTCGCGCTCAACCACCCGGCGGTCAGCAGCGTGATCATCGGCCCGCGCACGCTCGACCACCTGGAGAGTTACCTCAAAGCGGCCACCGTCAGGCTCAGCGAGGACGTCCTCGACCGCGTCGACGAGATCGTCGACCCGGGCACCCACTTCCTCGAACGCGACACCGGCCGGGACACCCCGTCCCTCCAGCCGGCCGCCCTCCGCCGGGGGAACCGCTCATGAGCCGCTACGAGAAGATGGAGTACCGGCGCGCCGGGCACTCGGGTCTCGACCTGCCGGCCTTCTCCTTCGGCCTGTGGCAGAAGTTCGGCACCGACCACCCGTACGAGACGCAGCGCGACATCCTGCTGCACGCCTTCGACCTGGGCATCACCCACTTCGACAACGCCGACCGGTACGGCCCGCCGCACCGCGCCGCGCAGCAGGTCTTCGGGCAGGTGCTCAAGCGGGACCTGGCCCCGTACCGGGACGAGCTCATCCTCTCCACCAAAGCCGGCAACCCCATCGGCCCCAGCCCGTACCTCAAGGGCGGATCACGCAAGTCGCTGCTCACCTCGCTGGAGCACAGCCTGCGCGACCTGGGCACCGACCACGTCGACATCTTCTACAGCCACCGCGCCGACCCGACCACGCCGCTGGAGGAGACCGTCGGCGCCCTCGTCAGCGCCGTCGAGCAGGGCAAGGCGCTGTACGCGGGCATCTCCAACTACGCCCCCGAGCGGGCACACGATGCGGCCGAGCTGCTGCGCCGGGCCGGGGTGCCGCTGCTGGTCCACCAGCCGCGGTACTCGATCTTCGATCGCCGGCCCGAGCTCGACGGCCTGCTCAAGCTGGCGGCCGAGGACGGGTTCGGCCTGATCGTCTACTCGCCGCTGGCGCAGGGCCTGCTCACGAACAAGTACCTCGACGGCATCCCGGCGGGAGCGCGCGCGGAGAACAGCGCGTTCTTGTCGCCCGACGTCATCGACGACACCTACCGGCAGCGGGCCGCCGCGCTCGACCGGATCGCCGAGCGGCGCGGCCAGTCTCTGGCGCAGCTGGCCCTTCAATGGGTGCTCCGGCAGCCGCAGGTGACCTCGGCACTCATCGGAGCCAGCTCGACGGCGCAGCTGGACCACAACGTCAAGGCGCTCGACTTCCCGCCGCTGACGGAGGAGGAGCTGGCGCTGATCGACGAGCACGGCGTGCACGGGACCGGAGTGAGGCTCTGACATGGCTGACCTGATCGGGGCGGGTGTCGAGGACGGCCGGCCCTTCCGCCTGGGATTCCTGCTGCACCTCGACAGCGACCTGCCACCGGCCCGGGCCTACCGGGAGGCGATCGACCTGTTCGTGGCCGCGGAGGAGCTGGGCTACGACTCGGGATGGGTCATCCAACGGCACTTCCGCCAAGGCAAGGAGCACGTCTCCGCGCCGCTGGTCGTGCTCGCCGCGATCGCCCAGCACACCACGCGGATCCGGCTGGGCACCGGCGTCGTGGTGCTTCCCCTGGAGGATCCCCTCAAGGTCGCCGAGGACGCGGCGACGCTCGACGAGCTCAGCGGCGGCCGACTGGAGCTGGGAGTGGGGTCGGGGCCCTTCCCGGGAGCTTGGGAGGCGTTCGGGAAGGACCTGGCCGACCGGCACAAGCTCTTCGAGGCTTCGGTGGCGCGGCTCCACGAGGTGCTGGAGGGCGTGGCGCTCAACAGCCTCGGCGAGGTGCTCCATCCGCCCGGGGCCGGTGTACGTTCGCGGCTGTGGCAGGCCACCACCGGCGACCCGTCACTGGCGGTCTCGGCGGCGGCCGCCGCGGGCCGTGCCAGCGACGGGCTGCAGCTCTCCCGCGCCACCGGCTGGCGCGGCACCACCGTGCGCGAGGCCCAGCAGCAGCAGGCCGAGTGGATCGCGGCCTACCGCGCGGCGGCCCGTCAGCCCCGGGTGCAGGTCTCCCGGGCCGTCTACCCCCATCCCGACCGGGCGGAGGCGATCCGTTCGGTCACGCCCGGCGCCCGCCGTTGGCAGGGCTGGCTGTCCGCCAAGCGCGACGTTTCGGGGCTCAGCGTCGAGGAGTACCTGGAGGCCGACCGCGCGCTGCTCGGGCCACCGGAGGCGCTCGCCGCCGAGCTGGCCGCCGATCCGGCGTTGCGGCAGATCACCGACCTGCTGGTGAGCTTCGTCCCCGGCGTACCCGAGTTCGACGAGCACGTCCGCCTGCTCACCGCCGTCGCGCGGGAGCTGGCACCGCAGCTTGGCTGGCGCCCTGCACCCTCCGCAAAATCCCTATCAAATAACTAGGAAAGGCATGAAATCGGATAAGGGATGTGCCATAGTCCCGGCCATGAGCTTGGACGAGATCCGCCCGAAGAGCGCTCGTGCCGCCTCTCCGCTGACCGCCGCCGTCTCGACGGCGCGCTGGATCAGATCCGCCGGGGTCGATGGCGAGCACGGCCGGCACTGGGTGGCCAACCCCGACCCGCACGGCAGATCGGCGGTCGGATCGCAGCCTCGATCCCTGTATTCGGGGGCGGCCGGAGTCGTGCTGTTCTTCCTGGAACTGGCCGTCGCCACCGGGCAGGAGGCGTACCTGGAGGACGCGCGGGGCGGGGCCGAGTGGCTCGCGGCCACCTGGCGGCGGGACGACGATCTGTCGCTCTACCACGGGCTGACCGGCACGATGATCGCGCTGATGGAGGCCGGGTGGGTGCTCGGCGACGACCGGCTCACCGCCGAGGCGGCGGCCGTCGCCGAGTTGATCGTCAGCAGCGGGCGCACCGGCGCGGACGGCTTCGGCTGGACGCACGACCCGACGCAGCGCGGCGACGGCGGCATCATCCTGGGCCTGCTGCGCGCCGCCACCCAGCTGGGGATGCCCGCCTACGAGGCGGCGGCGGTGGAGGCGGGCCTGCGCATCGCCCGATTGCCCGTTCCCGGCCACCGTCTCGGCGACGTCGACGGCGCGCCGCCGGACGCGATCACGCCCGGATTCCTCGCCGGCACCGCCGGCACGGTGTTCCTCCTCGCCCGCCTGTACGGAGTGACCGGCGACGAGCGCTTCCTGCGCACCGCGCGCAGCGGGGCCGGCTTCGTCCGCGAGGTCAGCGTGCTCGGCGACCGATCGGCGATGGTCCCGCATCACGTGCCGCAGGCGCGCGAACTGCACTACGCCGGCTTCTGCTCGGGCGCGGCCGGGGTGGCCAGGATGTTCTACGAGCTGTACCGGGTGACAGGCGATCCCGGCGACCTGGACTGGATGGAACGGCTGGCGCACGGCGTGGTCGACAGCGCCGCCCCGCCGCGCAGGACGGACGGCTACTGGAACGTGGCTTGCCAGTGTTGCGGCACGGCCGGCCTGGTGGAGCTGTTCGTCGGGCTGTGGGCGGTCACCGGGAGGGCCTCCTGCCTGGAGTTCGCCCGTACTCTCGCCGCGGACCTGGTCGCCCGCGCCACCGACCATGAGGGACGCGGCTACCGCTGGTACCAGGCGTACCGGCGGTTGCGGCCCGGCGAGGTGAGCGCGGACACCGGCTACATGGTCGGCGCGGCGGGCATCGGCGCGGCCCTGCTCCACCTGGACGCGGCCGGGCAGCCGGACCGGCCGCGCCGGGTCCTGCTCCTGCCCGACAACCCCTTCCCCGCGATCCCCGTACCGCCGACCGCGCTTGTCCAGACCCCATGACCCGAGTCATTCCGTGCGGCCGACGACCACGTCCAGGAAGATCGGCTTCTTGGACGACAGCAGCTGGGTCCCGGCCTCGTCGGTCATCTTCCAGTAGATCTTGCATCTGCCGGGGGAGTCCGACGCGTGGACGCGTACCGCGATGTCGACGGACTCGCCCGGCTGGACCGCGCTGATCTCGACCCGTTTGGGGGCGCGGCACGGGGTGTCGTTCAGCCGGGTGAGATAGCGTCCCCGCCACGGGATGGTGCCGGTGTTCCTGATCCGCCAGATCTTCGTGAACTCCGTCCCCGTCTTCACCACCGTGCCGTCCGGATGGGTGACGTCCTGCTCGAAGGCCGAATCGTCGTAGGGGGAGGCGGCCCGAGCCGGGGTGTCCCGCGCGGCGGGCTCGTCCTTTCCGGAGAGCGGGGCGAGCCAGGTGAAGAGGGCGGCACCGGCGGCGGCGGTCGCGACCGCCGCGATCACGGCCGGCCTGGTCAGGGGAGACCGGGCTCGGCGTGCGGGGTGCTCCGCCGAACGGACCTCTGCCTCGATGTGCCCGGCGCGGGTCTCGTCGTGGCCCGTACGGCCCTCGGTGGTCTCGCTACATACGACGGCGCTGGCGGCCCGCTCCCAGTGGGCTCGCCACTCGCGCCTGGCCTCCTCAGGGTCCTGGCTCAGCCGGTCGACGGCGAGGACCCGGACGAACTCCCACGTCGTCTCCCAGGTCGGCAGCACCTGCCCCCGGGCGGCGGCCGCCAGCGAGGACTTCGAGGCCGCCGCGCCCATACGGGTCGCCATCTCCGCGAAGGACGGGTCGCCCGCCTCCGCCTTGAGCTCCCACAGCCGATACGCGAGGGCCGCCACCGGGCCCGCGCCCGGTTCCGGCCGGACCGGCTTTCGCCCGGGCCGCGCTCCCCTGCCCGTCCACTGCGGATCAGGCTCGTCCACCTGCGAGCCTGATGTCCCGGATAATTCCGGCATCTTCACCTGCCCTGTCCGGCACCGTCATCCAGCCGTGCCGACGACCCTGGCATGGCCTGTGCCACCTGAGAGCAAATGAGATTACCTGAATTGTCCTAATACGTCTGGAATTCTGCGGTTTGCTCGGACGTCGTGGTCATTCACCCGCGCATGCCCGGAAGCCGTACTCCGCCGCGAAGGACCGCAGCGCCTTCTCGTTCTCGTCCGGTTCCAAGGACTGTTCCACCGCCTTCTTCGCCTCGCCCTCCCTGCCCGCGCGCAGCGCCGCCTCCGCGCTTGCGCTGAGCTGACGCAGGGTCGCGGTCAGTGCCCTGGCGGGCACGAAGAACCTCTCCCGCACCCGCGCGACGTCACCGCCGGGCGGCGCGATCGCTTCTATCGCGGCGATGGTGCCGGCCATCGACTCCGACGCGCGGCGGAGTTCGTCCACCTCCTCGCGCAGGTTCGCGGGTGGTTCCTCGCGGAGATCCGACTGCCGGGACGCTTCCTCGCACACCGCGTCCACGGCGGCGATGTACTGCCTTTTGACGTCTTCGTACGGTGCCTCCTCCGCCACCGAGACCGTCGCCCACAGCACGAAGGCCAGGGCCGGCACAACCCCGCCGACGATCACACTCCACACCGGGACATGCCTTCTCGCACGCGATCCCATCCGCCGCTCACTCCTTCGGAAGAAAACGCCCTTGGCGCTCTCGCGAGCGCCAAGGGCTGAAGTCCGGCCGAGCTACGTCCCCGTCCCAGCCCGGGATCAACACCGGATCCGGCGCTCCTGCGTCCGCTTGTACAGGGTGGCCACTTCGCTGCCACGCAGGACGGAGTAGAGATGCACCTTCGTCTGGTTGCGGTAGAGCTGACTACCGCCGGAGCACTTCCACGAAGGGGTCGTCGTCACGGTGAACGCCGCCCTTCCCTTCTTCACCTCCGAGGTGGCCTTCGTCCGCCAGAAACCGAGGCCGCGATACTGCTGGAGAGTCGTCTTGACCACGGCCCGGCGGCCCCACTCGCCTTTCTCGCAATGGACCTGCCTGCTGGTCGTGATGTGGTCGCCGCTCTTGTACGGCGTAATTATCCGCTGCCAGCCCTTGCAGCGGTCGTGGTACCCGATCCCCAGGTAGGCCTTCGCCGACCAGCCCGGCGCCAGGACGGCCGAGCCGTCCGAGACGGCGGTGACGCCCAGCTCCGCCTGCGCTGACGCGGACGACCCCGCCATGAGCCCGGCCGTCAGGCCGACGACGAGCGCCGCTCCTGTAATCCCTTTTCGTCCGACCATCGGATCTCCTTTCAAAGAAATCCTCTGCACTATCCGACTCGGGAGTCCCCGACCAACCGCGCACAGCGATTCAGCGGAATATCCGCACGCTGCCAATGGCGCCGATATCGAACACCGGCACTGGGAACGGCAACACTCTGACCGCCCATGCCGGAAAACGGCAAGCGATCTGCCCCGTCCGATCATCCGGATGTTGTCCAGAGCTATTAGGACAATCAAATTCGCAGGTCAGGAACTTGCTACAGGGATTCGACCCACGCGCCAGGGATCCCGTGCCCGCCGCTTCGTCACGCCAAGGGGCCCTCCCGGCTGCCGTGCCGAGCGCCGGTGGTGGCGCGTCCACGCCGTCCGTGCCACACTCACTGTTATAGAACTCATCGATGAGTTATAGAACGATCGGAGGATGGCATGCGCAACCTGTTGCCGTGGCGTGAGCCGGTCCCGCTGGACGGGACGATGGGCGAGCCCCGAGCGCGGGGCCGGTTCGGCGAGTACGGCGGACGGTACGCGCCGGAGTCCCTGGTGGAGGCGTGCCGCGAGGTGGACGAGGCGTTCCGGGAGGCCTGGGCGGATCCGGGGTTCCGCGGCGCCCTGGCGCGGCTGCTCGCCGTGCACGTCGGGCGGCCGACCCCGCTCACACCGGTCCGCCGGCTGTCGGAGGCGCTGGGCGTGCGGCTGTACCTCAAGCGCGAGGATCTCACCCACACCGGATCCCACAAGATCAACAACGTGCTGGGCCAGGCCCTGCTGGCCACCCGGATGGGACGGCGCAGACTGATCGCCGAGACGGGCGCGGGCCAGCACGGGGTGGCCACCGCGACCGCCGCCGCGCTGCTCGGGCTGGAGGCCACGGTGTTCATGGGCGAGCGCGACATCGAGCGGCAGGCGCTGAACGTCTTCCGGATGCGCATGCTGGGCGCCGAGGTGGTCCCGGTGACCACGGGCAGCCGTACCCTCAAGGACGCGACCAGCGAGGCCATGCGGCACTGGGTGGGCGCGACCGGCGACTCCCACTACTGCATCGGCTCGGTCGTCGGGCCGGATCCCTACCCTTGGATGGTCAGGGAGTTCCAGCGGGTCATCGGTGACGAGGCCCGCGGGCAGTGCGCCGCCGAGCTGCGGACCGGCGTCCCGGACTATGTGGTCGCGTGCGTCGGCGGCGGCTCCAACGCGGCCGGCACGTTCGCCGGATTCGCCGACACCCCGGCGCGCCTGGTCGGTGTCGAGGCCGAGGGTGGCGCCGGGGCGGCCCGCGGCCGGCTCGGCGTCCTGCACGGCTGCCGCTCGCTGTTCCTGCAGGACGACGACGGGCAGATCACCCAGGCGCACTCCATCGCCGCCGGGCTCGACTACCCGGGAGTCGGCCCGGAGCACGCCCACCTGCGCGACCTGGGCCGGGCCCGCTACATGACGGTGACCGACGACGAGGCGGTCGACGCGGCGGTACGGCTGGCGCGTACCGAAGGCATCGTCCCCGCGCTCGAATCGGCGCACGCCCTCGCCTGGGTGATCCGCGCGGCGGGCGCCGGTGACCTGCCCGCAGGATCGACGGTGCTGATGACGTTGTCCGGCCGAGGCGACAAGGACGTCTCGACCCTGAAGGAGCTGCTGTGAACGCCACCCAGGTAGAGCGCCACCTCCGTGCCCGCCGGGACACCGGCAGAGGCCTGCTCATGCCGTACGTCACCGGGGGGATCACGCCCGGCTGGACGGACTATCTGCGGGCCTTCGCCGCCGCCGGGGCGGACGCGATCGAGGTCGGCCTGCCCTTCTCCGACCCCACGCTGGACGGCGTCACCATCCAGCAGGCCGGCGACACGGCACTGGCCCGGGGGGCGAGCGCCCGCCGGATCCTCGCCGACCTGTCCGGCCTGCCGGACCTGGGCGTGCCGCTGGTCGTCAGCACCTACTACAACCTGGTGCTGAACGACGGCCCCGAGGCGTTCTGCGCCGCGCTGCGCCGGGCCGGCGTCGGCGGCCTGATCGTGCCCGACCTGCCGATGCACGAGGCGGACGAGCTGACGGACGTGGCCGCCACCGCCGGGATCGAGCTGGTCCTGCTGGCGTCCCCGGCGACGCCGCAGCCGCGGCTGGCGGAGATCTCGGGCCGCAGCCGCGGATTCGTCTACGCGGTGTCGCTGATGGGCACCACCGGTGAGCGGGCCGGCCTCGCCGCTTCGGCGGCGGAGCTCACCGAGCGGATCAGGCGCGTCACCGACCGGCCGGTCTTGCTAGGATTTGGCATCTCCACCCCGGACCAGGCACGCGAAGCCCGCCGGCACGCCGACGGCGTGGTGGTCGGCGCCGCGGTCATGCGGCGGGTGCTCGACGGGGCTGGGCCGGACGACCTGCGGGCCTTCCTCGCGACCCTGCGGCAAGCCCTCGACCAGGAGTGTGACCGACCACGATGACCCTCGACGCCGGACACGAGGCGAGATACCGCGCCATCGCCGCCGACCTCGCCGCGAAGATCCGGTCGGGACACTACGCCCCCGGTGCGGCCCTGCCGCCGCAACGGGAGCTGAGCGCCTCCTACGGGGTGACCCTCATGACGCTGCGCCAGGCGCTGCGGGAGCTCAGCGACGAGAAGCTGATCGTGCAGCAGCCCGGCAGGGGCACGTTCGTCGCCCCGCCGCACCTGGCGTACCAGCTCGACTCGCTCCGCAGCCTGGTCGACGACCTGCGGAAACAGGGCCACGACGTGCGCACCGCGGTGGCCGGGCGGGCGGTGCGCCGGGTCCCCGCCCGGATCGCCGCGGAGCTGCGGCTGCCTCCCGGCGACACCGCCCTGCGGCTGGAGCGGGTCCGTGAGTTCGCGGGACGTCCCGCCGTACACCAGGTGTCCTGGGTCCGCCGGCCGGTGGCCGACCAGATCCGCGACCGCGACTTCACCGCCGTCTCCCTCTACACGGCCCTCGCCGACGCGGGCGTGACGGTCGCCCAGGCGTCCGAGGTGGTCCGGCCCGGTCTGCTCGACCCCGCCGCCGCCCGCCACCTCCACGAGCCGCAGGGCAGCCCGGTGCTCGTCAGCACCCGGATCACCTACACGCTCGACGCCACGCCCGTCGTGTCCGACCATGCCACCATCCTCGGCAGCATGATGGAGATCCGCACCGAACGCGCCGCCACCGGCCTCTCTCTCACCTGGGGCGCCACCAGCTGAGAGCCTGTGTGCGGTCCATCCCGCCGTGGCGACGAGCAGGATCACGCCCCGTCATAGGTCGTAGTCATAAACGGCCAATGTCAGCGTTCCGGGGCGCCGCAGGTACTCGGGGATGGACGTCTCCAGCCGGACCCTGATCGTTGTCGTCTTCTCACTGCGCGGCCGTTTGCCCATGTCGAGGTAGCCGGCTCCGCTGGTGGTCGGCGGGGCGGAGCAGTCGATGGAGCCCTTGACCGGGCGCCCGTTCACCCACAGCTTCTGGTTGAGCCGCTCGGCGAGGCCGTCCCCGCAGTAGGTGACGATGGCCAGGCCGCGGCCCCTGTTCGGCACGGTGAGTGTCACCTCGCGGGTGCCGGGCCAGGTGGTGCTGCCCTTGGTGACCAGGCTGAGGTCCTTCCCGATCTTCGCGGGCGGGTCGACCGGGGGCGAGGCGGTCCTCATTGTGGTCGGCGGCGTCCACTCGTACACGCCGAACCGCCATTTTCCCGGAAGCGTGCTCCCAGGGTAGGGCTTGACGGTGAATTTCACCGTCCGCGTCCCGGCGGGGAAGGGCTGCATGTCGGCCGCTTTGCCCCGCGCGCACGAGTTCATCAGAAACAGCGGCAAGTCCTTGTTCAGGCCCGGCACCCGGGCTCTGACCTGCGGTGGCGCCGCTTTGGGGGACGGGCAGTCGGGCAGGATGGCCACCGGCTTCCCGCTCACCTCCACTTGGAACGTCCTCGATTCTTCGCGCGACGGGTCGAAGGTCGCCGTGGCGAGCCTGCGGTAGACGGTGCCGTCGGACTCCTCGTACTGGATCGGGAGCTTCTCGGTCACGCTCGCGGTGGTCGGCTGATCGACTTGGTCCGGCCCGCGCAGGCTGACGACAGTTCCCGCGGCGACGACCGCGACGGCGACAGTGACAGCGGCAGTGACGGCCGACAACCGGCGCCGCCGCGCGCCGCGCGTCCCGGCCCGCAGTGAGTGCCACGGGATCGGGCGGTCGAGCGCGGGACGGCTGCGCTCGTCCAGCAGGTCGCGGAGTTCTCCCTGGTCGATAGGCATGGCGCTACCCCCTCCTGTCGTACGCGAACGACTCGTCCACCCGAAGCTTGGCCAGCGCCCGGCTCGCCTGGCTCTTGACCGTCCCGACGCTGCAGCCGAGCGTCGAAGCGGTCTGGGCCTCGGTCAGGTCCTCGAAATACCGCAGCACAACGACGGCCCGTTGCCGGGCGGGCAAGCGGCCGAGTGCCTGCCAGACCAGTTCGCGGTCGTCGGCCTGTCCCATGTGGTCGGCCGCCCGCGTCTGGTCGGGCGGCGACTCGCTGGTCAGCTCGGCCTGTCTCCAGCGACGCCGCCACCAGGAGACGTGCAGGTTCACAATGATCTTGCGGACGTACGCCTCACGCTCCTCTCCCAGGCGCGGCCAGGCCTGCCACGCCTTCAGCAGCGCTGTCTGCACCAGGTCCTCGGCCGCTCCCCAGTCACGGGCGAGCAGGTAGGCGGTGCGGAGCAGCCGGTGCCACGACGCCTCGACGAACGCGTCGTACTCCGATCCATCCGCCATGTACGGTCCTTCCTCAGGCGACAGTCACCCGCCCTTACGCCGCCGGAGGCACAGAAGGTTGCTCAGTCTCAAGAAGTAGTTCATGATCGTTCTCGCTCCGATTTCCCAGTTGCTGGAGGGCGAGTTGCGCGGCGGCGATTCCGACCTCGGCCAGCAGTCCGGGCGCGGCGGATTGGTCTGTGGCCACGGTGAGGGTGCCGCCGCGGCTGATGGCCGGGCGGTCGTGCCAGGTTGTCCCGGGCAGGTCGATGGCTCCGGTGCAGTGTGTGCGGAGGGCGCTGCGGTGCCACTGCACCGCGGCGCGCCAGCCGGGCCATGACTGGTCAAGAAGATGCTGTACACGGCGTTCGGCGTCGGTTTTTCGCTCGTTTGGGGCGCATGCGGCGGAGATCTGGATGAGTTCGTGCCCGGGCGGGGCCAATGTGGGGTCGGCGAGGCTGTAGCGGGCGGCGTAGATTCGGTCATCGAGGTCCAGTACCCGGAACCAGTCGGGACCGCTGCCGGCGCGTGCGGACCCCGGCGCCCGGCCCGAGCGGGTCGCAGTCCCGCCGCGCCGCCCTCGCGAAAATCGACCAGGAACTCCACACCATCGAAAACCTCGCTACCCACTATGAGCCCTGAGTTAAAGCACCGCGTCCGCGGGTGGAGAGCATGAGGGCGGCGACGACGAGCGTGCCCGCGCAGATCCAGATCGCCGCACCGACGGGAGTTGCCGTGAGGTGGCCGCATCATCTTGGTCGCGTCCGTTGTAGCTGTGACGGAGGTCGGGGGCGAACCGGTCAGGCTTCGCGCTGCTGCTGAAGTTCTTCGAGGTGGATGCCCGGTTCCCTGAATTGCTTGCGGTGGCGTACGTGGCCCAACAGGTCAATGACCGCATCGAGCCTCCGACCCCGAGCCGGCTGCCGGCGTCGATGGTCGGTCGGAGCGGGGCCGGCCGCTCCGGACCAGGTGGTGTCGATTCAGAACGGTTGTTCTTCATGCAGGGGAGCCTCCCAGGCGGCGGTGATGTCGCGTGCGACATCACGGAGGAGGTCGATGAGCAGGTCTGCGAGTGGTGTGAGGCTGGCGTCTGTTTTGGTCACGGCGTAGAGCCGGCGGTAGGGCCTGGGGTGGGCCAGTTCGCGATGGGTGGTGCCAGGCGCATGGGTCAGGGCCAGGCGCGAGACCAGGGCCACTGCGATGCCGGTGCCGACGAGGGCCTGGGCGACGTCGTAGGACTCGGTCTCGAACCGCACCGTGGGAGTGAAGCCGGCCGCGCGGGCAGCGTCGTGGAACTGTCCGCGGGCGGCATGGCCGGCCAGAATGGAAACCCACGATTCGTCGCGCAGTTGTTCCAGGTGGAGTTCGCTGTCCGCGGGCTGCCCGGTGACCAGTGGATGGTCATCGGGGAGAACCACGACCATCGGGTCCAACAGGAGCGAGTGGGCCCGTACGTGTGGGGGCGGCGCGAGCGGCGTGCCCCAGGACGCGACGATGGCCACGTCCAGGCGCCCCGCGCTGATCTCGTCCGTTCCGCGTCCGGACACCACGTCTACGACCGAGACGTCGGCGTCCGGATGGCGGTGGCGCAGCGCCGTCAGGGCCGGTGGCAGCAGGTGCAGGGCAGCCGCCTGGAACGTCCCGATCCGCAGACGGAGCGAGAGGTGACCGAGCAGTGCGGCCAGTTCCGCCTCGGCCCTGTCCGATGCCTCCTCCACAGTTCGACCGTGGGAGGCCAGCAGCGCACCGGCCGCGGTGAGCGTTGCCCCGCGAGGACCACGGATGACCAGCGGCACCTGCCAGTCGCGCTCGGCCTTGACCACCTGCTGTGTGACCGCCGCGGGCGTGAGCCGGAGTGCGTGAGCCGCCGCCGTCAAGGAGCCGTGCCGCTCGATCAACGCGAGAAGGCGCAGCTGTCCCGGATCCACCACCATTCACTAATTCTAATGCTGCACCCTCCTGTTTTAACTTGTCTTAGGGGTGCGGGACGGGAAGCCTGATGGGGCACCCATCGGCCGCAATCCCCGGAAGGGGTTCTTTCCCATGCCCACGCATGTGCCCGTTTTCATCGCCACCACCTTGCTGCTGGCGATGCTGCCAGGCGCGAGTCAAGCCCTGATGATCCGGCAGGTTCTGGAAGGTGGCCAACGTACGCTCCGAGGCACGCTCGCGGGCAATGCCAGCGGCTTCCTGCTGTGGTCCACGGCCGCCGCGGCCGGGCTGTCCGCCGTCCTGCTGGCCAGCCCCACCGCGTACGCGGTGCTCCGAATCGCAGGCGGCATCGTGCTGATGATCCTCGGGGTGAAGACGCTACGGACCGCGCTCACCAGCGTCTCCACCCGCCCGCCCCGCGAGGGCGGGCGGCGCACTGGATTCGCGGGCGGATATCTCACCGGCCTGAGCACCAACCTCGGCAACCCCAAGGCGGGCGTGTTCGCCGTCTCGGTGCTGCCTCAGTTCGTGACCGCGAACGGCCCGGTGTTCCTGTCGACCGTCGCCCTGGGAGCCCTGTGGGCGCTCGTCAGCGCCTCCTGGTACATGTTGCTCACCTGGGCCGTCGGCCGAGGGCGCGCCCTGATATCGCAGCCGACCGTCCTGCGGGGACTCAGCGTGACCACCGGCGTCGTCCTGCTGGGGCTGGGCGCCGCGGTGGCGGCAGGCTTCTGAGCCGGTACAGGTCGCCGGGCGGTGCCCGTAGATCCGCGGCTGGCCGATGCCGCGGTATTCCTCGCTGGAGGCCGTCGCGCATGCGGCTGGTGTGGAGGCGGCCGTCCAGGTGGTCGAGTTCGTGGGCGACCAGCCGGGCCAGACGAGCTTGCTCTCCTTGGCCGCCATCGCGAGCGCGGCCCGGAGCCGACAGGCCCGAATCAGCCGATCGGTGGTGCGAGGTATTCCAGCGCATAACCGTCGCCGGAGGGGGTTACGCGGGCGATGCCGGGTGAGTCGAGGTGGGCGCCGGCCACGAAGTGGTGTGGTTGGGTCAGTTGTTCGAGGAGGGCCGCTCGCGCGGCGCGGGCCTGGGACTGGTTGCCGTCGAGCTCCCAGGAGACGTTCGGCTGATCGAATTGGAGCGTGGGAACGTGAACGGTGTCGCCCCAGACGAGAAGGTGGCCGGTGCCGCTCCTGACGTCGTAGACGGTGTGACCGGGTGTGTGGCCCGGTGCCGGGATCGCGGTGGTCCAGTCGTTGATCGCGATCTTCTCCGACACGGGTACGACCCGGTCGCGGATCGGCTCGAGCCGCCCCGTGAACACCGAGGTGTCGCCCGCGCCGATCCACACGCGCTCGAGCTCGGTGAACGCCTCTGAACCGTCCGGCGCGATCAGGCCGCTCACGTGGTCTTCGTGCTTGTGGGTGATGGCCACATCGGTGACCTGCGCGCGGTCGATTCCCGCTTCGTCGAGCGCGTCGTAGATCAATCCCATGGTGGGGTCGTGCCAGGCGTTGGACGCGCCGGTGTCGATGAGAAGCGACCGCGTGCCGTCGGTGACGAAGAAGGCGTTGACCGACAGCCGCAAGTTGTCGCCGGCCAGCGGGACGGCGGCCGGCAGCTCATCGAGCGTGCGCCCATCCTCGTCGCGGAGCCGTGTCGGCGGCATGTCGATGTACCCGTCTCGCAATGAGATCACCTGCAGCTCGCCGAATTCGAACGTGGCATGGTGCTGGCCACTCGAGATCAAACGCATGGAACCTCCGTCGTGTGCGCGTGTCTTCGATAGAAGACCATATCTTCTTTAGGAGAAACCCTACACTGTGGGCAGCGAGATACCCATCGATCGAGGAGCACGGTGGTCGAGCAAGACGGAAACGCGGCGGCCGAACCACAGCACGGTGACGACCTGGCCGGCGCGTTCGGCGGTAACGTGCGGCGACGCCGCGAGGAGGCGGGCCTGACGCTGGAGCAGCTGTCCACACAGTCGTCGGTCAGCCGGGCGATGCTGTCCAAGGTCGAACGCGGTGAGAAGAGCCCGACGATCGGCGTCGCGTCCAGGATCGCCCACGCGCTCGACGCGTCGCTCTCGGACCTGATCGGTGCGCCCGCTGCTGCCGCGTCTGGTGTGGCCATTGTCATGCGAAAGAACGATCGCCCCGTTTTCCGTGACCCGGAAACCGGCTTCGAGCGGCACATGGTGTCAGCGGCCCCGGGCGCGGGAGAAGCCGAGATGGTCGTCCACTACCTCCCCGCGCAGGTCTCTACCGGGCTGCTGCCCGCGTATCCGCCGGGTACGGAGAAACAACTCGTGGTGCTCGAAGGCACCCTCACCGTCGCGATCGGCGGGATCAGCGAGACCCTGAACACCGGCGACTCCCTGTTCTTCCAGGCCGACGCGGACCACGGCTTCGCCAACCGAACGAACGCTCCCTGCGAATACATCATGGTCATCTCGCGCAGAACCTGAGCGGCGTGTCGGTCCGATGCACTCCCCGTTCGTCCACCGCATTTCCCGGCGATGTCCGAACGGGGAAGGCGCCTGCCCGCGACCCCGGCACGGCCGATGGAGGCCACCCGGAGAATCGGGCCACGTGCCGATCTATCCGAGCACCGGGTAGTTCGCGCGGAACACGTTGTGCGGGTCACGGGCCCGCTTGATCTCCCGCAGCCGCGCGAGCGCGCTGCCGGAGAAGGACTTCGCCGCCGTTTCACCGGGGGACAGCAGGGTGTACGGCTTGCGGCCGCTGATGTAGGCCTTCAGGTCGGCCACGACCTCGGCCTGCTTGGCGCGCGTCGCATCGGCCACGTGCGGCAGGCCGAGACCCAGCAGGCCGAGCAGGTACGGCTCAGCCACCGCGCCGCTCGCACCGGCCCCGCCGCCCGGCTCGGCGAGCGCCCCGCCCAGGTGCCTGATCTGCACGTTGATGAGCGGTTCGACCGGCTTGGCCAGCAGGAGCTCCACCGCGTCCGCGTCCAGGCCGGTGAGCAGCTCCGCACGAGCGATGGATGGGGCCGGATCGGTGGGCTCGGCGGTGATGTCACCCAGGTCGGCAACGGGGACGACGCCGCGGCTGTCGGAGATCGCGCCCCCGATCTTGTCGATGCGCACCAGCAGGTCCTCCCCCTGAGCCGCCTCACCCAGGTAGGCCAGATCCAGCGTCACCATCGGCGACGCGCCGGGTGGCTGGAGCCGGTTGATCCAGACACTGAGCTCACGTGGCGCCTCGGCGGTGATCTCCAGGAACGCGTCGTACACCTCCCTGGTCCGGTGCTCCGGCCAGATCACGCGCCCGCCGTACAGGACCGGCGCGGGATACAGCTCGAGTTCGAGGGCAGTCACCACCGCGAAGTCCCCGCCACCGCCGCGCAGCGCCCAGAACAGCTCGGGATCGGACTCGGCGGTCACCCGGCCCGGCTCGCCATCGGCGTCCACGATGTCGATAGCCCGCACACTGTCGGAGGCGAAGCCGTACTTGCGGCTGAACCAGCCGACCCCACCGCCCAGGGTGTAGCCGGTCACGCTGACCCCCGGCGCGCTGCCGGACAGGCCGGTCAGACCCAGCGGACCGGCTGCCGCCAGCACCTGCCCCCACTTCACGCCCGCGCCCACCCGGACCACGCGCTCCTCCGCGCGTACCTCCACCGCGTTCAGCAGGCCGGTACGCAACAGGATCAGGCCTTCCACATCACCCGAGGCGCCATGCCCGCTCGGCTGCGCGGTCACCGTCATACCCGCCCGCCGCGCGTAACGCACGAGCGCCGCCACGTCATCGGCATCCGCGGCCTCCGCCACGGCCGCCACGGGCTGCCTGACAGTCAGATTCCACGCGGTGGCCGCCTGTTCAAAGCCGTCGTCACCGGGCAGGAGCACGCGCCCCTTGAGGACACCGCGCAGATCGTTGATCGTCATCGTCGTCTCCCTTTTCGAGTTGTCAGAAAAACCGTGCTGCACTGCGGGGACGTCAGGCGGGCTGCGTGGCGGGCGCTGGGGTGGCGGTCTCCTGGGCCTTGCGCGCCTTGCTGGTCTCGCGGAGGGTCAGCAACCCCGTGACCGCGATCAGCGCCGAGGTCAGGCCGTGGATGCCGAACGCGACGGCCGTGGATCCGTGGTGGGCCAGGACGTTGACCATGTCGCCGAACGGGGCGACGGCCACCATCAGCAGGACCCAGCCCAACGGGCGGCGGTGGCCCGTCACCAGCAGGATGCCCATGGCCAGGCCCATCGCGATCTCGCGGCTGCCCTTCACGATGGAGAAGCCGCTGCCGTCAGAGGGCCAGTTCGCCAGCCCCGGGAAGGTGGTCCCGAGGGGCAGGACGAAGGACAACCCGAGGTAGAGGGTGAACAGGACGACGACGGTGGCCAGGACGGTGTTGAGCTTCTTCAGCGACATGGTTCTTCTCCTTTGATGTTCAGACTGGGCAGGGGTTCAGCCGCGGACACGGCGGATGTGGCGGGCGTAGCGAGGGCGGCCGATGACGTGCCAGATGGCGCGGACCGGGGTGGGGAGTCCGCTGAGGACGATGGCGCGCTCGGCCGGGTTCGCGTCTTCCAGGACGGCGCCGAAGAGCGTGAGCAGGGTGAGTTTGGGGGTGTTGTTCACCAGGTGGTCGCCCAGAGAGGCCCACTCCTGTTCGGTGATGTGCTTGGCCGCGAGCGGGAGGAGGGTGGCCTCCTCGTCGTCGAGGTGTTCCATCAGGACCGCGCGGTGCTCGGTGAGGGCGGCCACGAGGGTGTCGCGTTCGTCGGCGCCCGCGGTGGCCTCCCATGCGGGGACCGCGGCGTCCAGCCTGGTCAGGGTGACCGCGATGCGTTCGTGCTGGGCCTGCATGCGCAGGACGATGTCGGCCTCCAGATCCACCCGGGAAAGGAGCGGCGGCCACAGCAGCTCGTCCTCGCCCTCGTGATGGTTGTGCAGGCCCATGCGGTAGACGCGGAAGTGGTCGGCGATCACCTCGGCGCGAGCGGTGTCACCCGGGGTGACGGCCGCGACGAGCTCCACCAGCAGCCGTGACTCACGGCGGAGCACGCGGTGGACGATCTCCATGTCCTGGGTGTTGACGCTCATCTGTTCCTGCCTCTGCTGGATTGCGACCGGGGCGGTTGCGATGTGTTCAGGCTGCTCCGGGGTATTTGGAGGGGACTTGGAGCCGACTTGGAACCGCCCACGTATGATGTGCGGATCATGGTCTTCATCCGGGTGCTGGGCCCGTTCGCAGCCGAGGTGAACGGTGAGACCGTCCACCTCGGCGGGCCGCGGCAGCGGGGCGTGCTGGCGTTGCTGGTGGCGGCGCGTGGGCATCTCGTGCCGGTCGACCGGATGATCGAGAACCTGTGGCGCGGGGAGCCGCCCGCGCGGGCGCTGATGTCCTTGCAGGCGTACGTGTCCAACCTGCGCCGGCTGCTGGAGCCCGGACGTCCGCCGCGCACACCGGCCCGGCTGCTGGTGAGCGCGCCGCCCGGTTACGCGCTGCGGCTGCCGCCGGAGTCGGTGGACGCGTGGCGGTTCGAGGACCTGCTCGACCAGTCCCGTACGGACACCGACCCGCGCGTCGCCCAGGCTCGGCTCGCCGAGGCGCTCGGACTGTGGCAGGGACCGGCGTTCGCCGAGGTCGTCGACGAGCCGTGGGCCGCCGCCGAGACGGCCCGGCTGAACGAGCTGCGCCTGGTCGCCACCGAACTACACGTCGCGGCGGGTCTGCGAATCGGCGACCCCGCCGCGGTGGTCCCCGAGGCCGAGCGGCTCACCCGCGACGAGCCCCTACGCGAGGAAGGCTGGCGGCTGCACGCCCTGGCACTGTGGAGCAGCGGCCGCCAAGCCGACGCGCTGGCGACGCTCCGCCGCGCCCGCGGCATCCTCGCCGAGGAGCTCGGGCTCGACCCTGGCCCGGACCTGACGGCCTTGGAGGAGGCGATCCTCACCCAGCGCACGGACGTCATGCGCGAGACCGTGCCCCCGCGACCGCCGACCGCACCGCTGCCGCGGCCGGCGCCGATCATCGAGGCGCCGTTCTTCGGACGCGAGGCACAGCTGTCGGCACTGGTCACGGCCGCCACCGAGGCCGCCACCGACGGCGCCCGCATCGCCCTTGTCACCGGCGAGGCCGGGCTCGGCAAGTCGACGCTGCTGGACCACCTCGGCAGGCGGCTCGAACGTGACGGGTGGCTGGTCGCCGTCGGCCGCTGCCCCGAGATCGACAGCGCGCCGCCCGCGTGGGCCTGGACTGAGGTGCTGAGAGCCACCGCCGCGACCACGTCCCCGGGCGAGTTCGCGGACGACCTCGCGCCGCTGCTCACCGACACCGGACCGGCGGACGACGACGCCACCGCCGGACGGTTCCGGCTGCGCCAAGCCGTGTGGATGTGGCTCGCGGCGGTCGCCACGGAACGCCCGGTCGCCGTCGTGCTGGACGACCTGCACTGGGCGGACGCCGCCACGCTGGAACTGCTCGGCGGCGGCCTCGGCATGCGGGCCCCGATCCTGGTCGTCGCCGCGTACCGCGCGGACGAGAGCGGGCACCTCACCGAAACGCTGGCCTCCCTCGCGCGCGCCACGCCCCTCCGCCTGGCGCTGCCGGGGCTGAACGACGAGGCCGTCGCGGAGCTCGTACGGACCGAATGCGAGGCCGACGAGGAGACCATCGCAGGGATCGCCGAGCGCACCGGCGGCAACCCGTTCTACGTGCGCGAAAGCGCCCGGCTGCTGAACGGCGAAGGCGCGCTGGTCGCCCTCTCCGAGGTCCCCGAAGGCGTACGGGACGTCCTCCGCCGCCGGCTCGCGCGCCTGCCCGAAGGCGGCGTGTCCATCCTCCGGCTCGCCGCGGTCGCAGGCCGGGAAAGCTCAGTGGACGTTCTCGTCAAGGCCGCCGACACCGACGAGGACGGCGTGATGGACGCGCTGGACGCGGGCGTCATCGCCGGGCTCCTCGACGAGCCCGGCCCAGGCCTCATCCGCTTCGTCCACGCCCTCGTCAGGGACACCCTCGTCGCCGACCTCAGCCGCCTCCGCACAGCCCGCATGCACGCCCGGATCGCCGCCGCTCTTGAAGGCACCGACGACATCGCGGCGCTGGCCCACCACTACGCGCGCGCCGGCTCACCGAAGGCCGTCGGCTACTGCGTCCAGGCCGCCGAGCTTGCCGAGGCCCGCTACGCCCACGACGTGGCGGCCGACCTCCTCACCGACGCCGTCACCAACTCGACCGGACCGGACGAACGCGTCGAACTGCTCGGCAGGCTCTTGCGCGCGCAGATCCGGGCGGGAGCCGTCGGAGCCGCCCGCGAGACACGCCGTGAAGCCGTGGAGTACGCGGAGTCCCTGGGCCGCGACGACCTGATGATCGCCGCATTCACCGCGTGGACAGAGCCGACCCCCTGGCAGGCCCGTACGTACGGCACAGTGGACCGGCCCATCGTCGACCGCCTGAGCCGCCTGCTGAAGCGCGAACTGACCCCTTCGGTGCGGTCCCGGCTCCTGACGGCGTACGCGCACGAACTGATCGGCGAGGACGACCCGACCGTTCTGGAGGCAGCGCAGGAGGCACTCGACCTCGCCACCGGACCCCGGCTGCGGGCCGCGGCACTCGAGATCCTGGCGGAAGTCCACGGCGACGCCGAGCTCTGCCGGGAGCTCGTGGAGATCGGCACCGAGCACGACCTGCCGGTCTACCGCGTCAGCGGGCTGCTCAACCATGCCAACGTCGCCGCCGCCGCCAACGACCCGGTGACCATGCACCAGGTGACCACCGAGGTCCTGGAACTCGCGCGCACCTACCGAATGCGCGAGGCGGTCGCCGTCGCCGAGATCATGCTGGCGACCCTGGCGCTCATCGAAGGCCGATTCGCCGACGCCGAACTCCTCTACATCAAGGCCGACGAGGGCATGCGCCGCGCCGGATCGGTGCACACGGGCTTTCTCCAACTCGCCCTGGCCACGATCTGGCTGAACGACGGCACACTCGGTGCGCACCTGGACGACGTTCGCGCCCTCCACGCCGCGCTCGGCCCCATGACCTCCGACCTGCTCGCGCTCGCCCTCCACGCCAACGGCCTGGACGCCGAAGCCCGCGAGGTCCGCGCGTCACCCAGCCCGATCCGCCCCGACTTCTTCTTCACCTTCCTCACAACGTTGCGCGCGATGGCCATCGTCGCCTTGAACGACCGCGACGCCGCCGAGGAGATCTACGCGACGCTGCTTCCGCACCGCAACGGCCCCCCGGCGGGCGCCACGAGCCTGTCGGTGGCGCTGCGCCCGGTCGCCCACACCCTCGGCGAGCTGGCCGTCCTCCTCGGCCGCGACCACGAGGCCGCCGCTCACTTCACCCGGGCCGCCACCATCGCCGACCACTGGAACGCACCCCTCTGGGCCGCCGAGGCCCGGTTGCGAACGACCACCTAGCCTCTGCCCATGGTGCCGCACAGCTGTGACACAGAATCTGCATTCTCTGTCACGAGTCGAGAAGGTGGCCAGCGGAGATGGACCAGTGGGCTCGCGCCGGAGAGGTCCTCTCCCTCAACATCGAAGACCTCGACCTCGAGTTCCGGCGCGCCCGCATCACCTCCAAGGGCGGCGCGATCGAGCACGTCCACTGGCATCCGGTACCGCCCGCCTGCTGCGCGGCCGTACCAGCGGCCAGGTCTTTCTCGCCGACTGTCGCGCTTCCACCTTCGGATCGCGCGCTCCCGCTGTCGCGGACATCTGCTCTGCAGCACCTGGCCGCCGACGGACGGACCGCTCCCGAACCGCAGGCCAATTCCCGCCACCAGCACCTCGGAAGCCTGGGCCGCTGCGTCCGGCTCGGCGAGGAGACCTCCGCCCGTGTCACCGCCGAAGCCGACCCAGCCGCCCGCCGTCGCACACGCTAACGACCATTCCAAACGTCAAGATCATTCTCAGCGCTAGCGGCTGTACCACTGTGCCTCAACCCCGTAGTCGCCGGGGCGAAGCGGTTCGTGGCGTTGACAAGGGCGATGAACGTCGCCAGTGCGGTGAGCTGTTCGTCGTCGTAGTGTTTGGCGGCGTTGGCCCAGGCCTCGTCGGACGCTGTCGGCGATGCGGGTGCCCTGTTCGGTCCCCTCAGACGCCAGATCTCCCGCTGAATCGCCGTCAACACGTTGGCCGCGACCCGGCACTATGGCGGGATCAGGCGATGAGCAGGCGCAGGCCGAGCTCTGCCGCGTCGAGGCCGGAGAGGTCGCGGTTGCGCGCGGCCCACCGGCCGGATGCGAGGTCATCACGCAGACTGTGCACTGCCCGCTGCTCGGCGTCCGGGCCGACCCTGGCCCAGATCGACATGCCGCGGCGGACATGCTCGTCCAGGTATGCCTCGGGCCGGCGCCAGAAGGCGTGGTAGAAGCCGTCAGCGCAGTCCCACGGAACGAGCACCGGTTCGGTCCGAGCTCCGATCGCACCGACCAGTTCGGTCAGCGAAGGCCGGCCAGCCCAGAGGCCGGCGAACTCCGGCAGGTGGTCACGATTCAGCCAGAAGAGATCGGCGTCACTGGCGTCGCAGGTGAACACGACCACGCGGCGAGCGACACGGCGCATCTCGCGCAGGCCCGCGATCGGGTCCTGCCAGTGATCGATGGTGGCGAAAGCCATCGCGGCGTCGAAGGACTGGTCCTCGAACGGGAGACTCTCCGCGGTGGCATCGACGCACGGCGCCGCGCCTGCGGGGCGCTGCGCCCGCATGACCGCCGATGGCTCTACCGCAGTCACGTCGAGGCCGGGAGGCTCATAGGACCCGGTGCCGGCCCCAACGTTCAGCACGGTCCGCGCATCGCCGAGCGCGGTCCAGATCTGCTCGGCGATCCGCGGCTCGGTGCGCCGCGTCACGGTGTAGGCAGCGCCGATGGCGTCATACAACTGCGCGCTGGACATCAGACTGCCTCCATCTCCGTCAGCAGATCTTGAGTCGATATATCGAAAAGTTATGATGCAACGCCGTTCAGACACCAGATCTTCCGCTGAATCACCGTCAACACGTTGATCCAACAGGGAAGACATCGACCCGTTCGTGACGGAACGCGCGGCACGTTTCCTGGCCGAGACCGGCTACGGGCACGTCCAGGTCGTGCTCGGCGATGTCGAGCACGTGGTGTCCCCGCCCCAGAAGGGCAGGATCTTCATCAAGCGTCACACGCAGCTGATCCTTTCCTGGGACCGAAACACGACACCCGCTCAACTGCAGTCGGCACGCCCCCGGAGGCGTGCCTCTGTGACAACCACTGCGGTTCGGTTCCAAGAAAGCCTGGGCCGTTGTGCTGGGCAACCAGGTCCTCCCTCGGCGCGGAGTCGGTCGGTGAGGAGGCGCCGGAGACGGCGGGCGCACGGTCTGGGCCAGCGTGATCGGCACCACGCCCGGCCTCATTGGCGCCCAACCGTTGGCCGCCGCCACGGAGTGCCGGTCCTGGTCCACTGACCTGGCAGGTCCTCGGTCAGGGTGAAGCGGGTGGGCGCAAGCGCGTCCGGCTGCGGCCATGAGTCCGGCGGCTCTGGAAACGGACATGGCGGCGGCTGAATCCACGTCTTCAGCGCGACGACTGACAGCATCCCACTCCCAGCCCCGATCACGTTAGTCGCTGACCTCTTCGCGGGCGGCGTCCAGGACCCGTTGGGCGTCGCGCTCGAAGAAGCCTCGCGCCGCCAGGCACAGCAGGCCGCCGAGCACCATCGGCACGATCAGGACGTACATGGCCGTCACCAGCGACCCGCTGCGGTCGGAGGAGATTCCCACCAGCAGCGGCCCGAACGCGGCGCCCGCCGTGATGAGCAGCTGGAGCACCGCGAAGCCGAGCCCGCGCGAGTCGGCGCCGACCACGTCGGCGAGGGAGGCGGTCATGTTGGGGATGGCCGTCGCCGAGAGCAGCGACGAGACCAGCAGCAGAGCGACGAGCGAGGTCAGCGAATCCATGGAGAGGGCCACGGCCTGGGCCAGCGAGCCCAGCGTGATGCCGGTGCCGCCGACCAGGAGCCTGCCGCCCCTGCGGGTGGCGTGCATGCGGCGGCCGAGCCACGCCCCGATGAGTGTGCCGCCCACGACGCCGATGACGCTGATCATGCCGGACAGCGAAGCTGCGGCCCCGGCGCTGACTCCGTAGTTCCTGACCATGAGGCTGGGCATCCAGAACGCGATCCCGGCCAGGCCGAGGGTGAGTGCCATCAGCCCGACGCAGACCATGGTGAGGGTGGGGATCTTCAGGACCTCGCGGAACTGCCTGCCGAACCGCAGGCGGCCGGTCAGCCTGGCGGCGAGATGCGTCACCTGCTCCGGACGCGGCCCGGCGGCTTCGGGCACGGGCTGCGGCTGATCGGAGCCATGGGCGATCACCCGGTCGAGGAAGCCGCGCGCCGGCTCCCTGAGCCACCAGACGACCAGTGCCGTGAGCACACCCGGAATCGCCATGAACATGAACGTGGCACGCCAGCCCATGGCCTGGCCCAGCACGCCGCCGAGCGCGGTGCCGATCCCGCCGAGGTAGGTGGTGATGCGCACCAGACCGTAGGCCTTGGCGCGGGTGAGCGGGGGATAGTAGTCAGCCAGCAGGCTGCCCGAGGCGGGATTGTCGATGTTCTCCGCCGCCGCGAGGAGTACGCGCATCGCGAAGAACATGGCGAACCCGGTGGCCAGTCCCGAGCCGAGGGTCGTCAGGCCCCAGCAGAAGACGACAATGGCGATGATGCGGGTGCGGTTGTAACGGTCGGCCAGGTATCCGGCGGGCAGGGCGACGGCCGCCGCGGCGGCCGCGGCCGCTGTGGGAATGGCCCCGGCGGCCGTGTCGCTGATTCCCCACTCTCGCTGGAGCAGCGGCAGCACTCCGGACAGGAGGTTGGCCTCGATCCGGTCGACCAACCCGACCAGGAACAGAACCACCAGGGGCGCCCACCCGTAGGGGGCGAGGTCCTTCGCGCTGATTCCCCGGCCCAGCGGCGTTCCAAGGCGCCGACGCCGCTCCGCAACGACCTCGGCCATCGCACTCTCCTCCGCTGTACCGCCGGGAACAAGCTAGAAGCAATTTCTAAAATCCGGTTCTAGCTGAGTGTGAGGTAAATGACAACCCTCCTTCACGATCGTTGACTCGGGGGCCAGGTGGGTGGCCGAGGTCACGGCCGTACTCGTGAACGCGCCCACTAGCGTGTCACCGCACAGACGACGCCCACATCGCCGACACGAATTCCTCCAGCGGCTTCAGGAAGGGTTCAGATCAAGGTGCCGCTGCGGGCGCAGGTCCTCACCAGCCGCCGGGGCCCGCGGAATATGACGAGTTGGTGTTGGTGGATCGCTCACAGGACCGCCGCCAGCGAATCCAGTGACACCAGGTAGTCCGTGCCTACCGGCGTGAGGACGGCGCTGGTGACGCCTGCGTCGAACAAGTCCGCCAACCTGGACCGCGCCTGCTGCGGCGTGCCTGCCACGGCGAGCTGACGTACCCACTCGTCTGGCAGGGCGTGGGCGAACTCCTGAGGGCCGTCGCAGCGCGAGCGAAGGGTGACAAGATCGTCGTGGAAGGGCAGCGGGGCGATGTGGGGGCGCCAGTCCATTTCGCCGACCACTTCGAGGGCTGGGCGGACAGCTGCCAGTGCGGCAGAGGCGTCGTCATCGACTGCCGCGATGTTGTAGGCGACCAGACAGTGAGGGCGGGTGGGGGCGATCTGCCGGAGAGCTTCTCGTACGTAGGCGGGTGTCACCGGTTCCGCGAGGAGTGTGCCGTCAGCCACGTGACCGGACAGGGCCAGGGACTTGGGGCCGCGCACGCCGGCCAGGACCGCAGGGGCTGCCGCCGGTGCGGCGCTCTCGTGCAGTCGCATTCCGTCGATGCGTACGTACCGCCCGTCGTGATGAACGAGTTTGCCGATCAGCAGGGACTTCAGGAGGGTGATGTACTCGGTCAGAAGGGTGAGGGGGCTTTTGGGCCATGCGCCGACGCTGCGCATCCAGGACGGCATGCCGTGGCCGACGGCGATGTCGATGCGGTTGGGATGCAGCTGAGCGAGGCTTGCGATCTCCATCGCGGCGAAGGCCACGTTGCGGGCGGCGGCCGGCAGCAGTCCCACGCCGACGCGGATCCGCGTTGTGGCGGCGAGGACGGTGGCTGCCTGCACCAGTCCTCCTCCGCTCACGATGTCATCCTCGGCCAGCCACTCCGGCAGAGGCGGCCGGTCCGAGATGGTGGAGGTCGGCTGCCTGGCGCGCTCTCGACCCCACGGCAACCATGGAGCCGGGACTGGCAGTTGTTTAAGAGCCACATTTCAGCAATTGGCTCTCGACGGACGATCGGGTACGAGGAGCCCCTGGCCACCGGCGACAGCGATTGGCGGCCTCCCGAACCTGACGAACGCACGACCGCGCTGGTGACCTGCACCAGCGGCACCAAGCGGCGCCCCAACGGCGTCGAGGTCTCCCACCAGGTCAGCCAGAACGGCTGTGCGGAAAATACCGCCGCCGCACCGTGGGATCCGGCCGGCAACCGCCGGCAGGGGCTCGACCGCTTCATTCCTGAGCGGAGGCCCGCGCTTTCAGGCGCCCGCCGGTCCGCTGTAGTCGGTGGCGGCATAAACCTGCAGAAGCCTCTCGACTCCGTGCTGGAAGGTCTCGCAGATCAGCGCCGGGTCGAACAGGCAGCCGGCGGCCATGGCGCCGTCGCGCATCATCACGAAGTGGCGGGCGGCGGGCTCGGCGCCGGTCTCCTGGATCTGCGTCAGCAGTTCCGTGACGGTTTCCAGGAACCATTGGCGGTGGGCGAGCACGGCCTTGCGCACCGGGGACTCGGGGTCGGGATACTCGGCGGCAGCGTTGAGGAAGGCGCATCCCCGGAAGCCGGGGGACTGGATGCTTTGGGCGATGGAGTTGCTGAGGGCCCGGATGGTGTCGGCGGCCGGTAGCCCGGCGGCGACGGCCTCGTCCGCCTGACCCCGCATGGCCTGGTCGACCTCGTTCAAGTAGGCGAGGACAAGGTCTTCCTTGCCGGGGAAGTGCCGGTAGAGGGTGGCCCGCGTCACCTGCGCTTCGGCGACGATGCGATCGATGCCGACGACGTGGATGCCTTCCGCGTAGAAGAGCCGGGTGGCCGTGTTGAGCAGCCGGGACCGCGCTTCGGACGGCCGACCTACGGATTGGCTGGACATACCCACCACCCTAGCGGATAGAACGTTCGGTCTTGACAGACTTCGCCGCAGGTTGCCATGCTGTGCCGCGACAGAACGTTCGGTCTACTCGGGGCCATCCTGGTACCTGGTCAGCAGGCAGGACCAGGCCATCGCTGGGCGCCCACCTGATGGAGAAGCCCGACCACGGGCCGCGCTGAACCGCTCTCCACATCGCTCATCCACCGAAAGGATCATCATGAGCACTATCGCTGCTTCGCCCGATATTTCCGGGACCGCGTCCGCACTGCGGCGGCTGTACTTCGTCCGGTTCGCGTTCGCCATCGTCTGGGCCCTCGTGATGTTCACGACCGCCTCGAACCTGGGTCCGCTCGCGGTCGCTCTGCTCGTGCTCTACCCGCTGTTCGACGTGGCCGCCGCCATCATCGACGCCCGCGCGTCGCGCACCACCGGATCACCTGCCCTGCTGTACGTGAACATCGCGGTCAGTCTGATCACCGCCATCGGCGTGGCCATCGCCTGCGCATCCGGTATCCCGGCGGCGTTGCGCGTGTGGGGCGCCTGGGCGGTCGTGGCCGGGCTGGTCCAGCTGATCGTGGGCGTCACCCGCCGCAAGATGGGCGGCCAGTGGCCGATGATCATCAGCGGCGGCATCTCCGTACTCGCCGGTGCGTCGTTCATCGTCGGCGCCTCCGCGGACAGCCCGACGCTGATCAACGCGGCCGGCTACGCCATCCCCGGCGGCATCTTCTTCCTCATCTCGGCCTTCCGTCTCGGCCGCGCCGCGAAGGGAAACTGACATGGACGGCAACACTTACGACGTCGTCGTCCTCAAGGTCGGCCCGGTTGGGGAGAACGTCGCCGACCGGGTGGTGCAGGGCGGGCTCAGCGCCGCCATCGTCGAGCGCGAGCTCGTCAGCGGGGAATGCTCCTGCTGAGGCTGCATGCCGGCCAAGGCATTGCTGCGCAGCGCGGCGGCGTTGCGGGCGGCGCGTCAGTTGTCGGGCGCGCGAGGCGGTGACCGGCGGTCTCGACGCGGCCGCGGCGCTGGGCCGCCGGAATTCCTTCGCCTCGCATGGGAACACAAGAACTTGCTACACAAGTCTTCCGAATCACAATAAAAGTGTGGCATTTTGAGGAGCGTGTACACGGAGAAGCGAGAAGCACCTCCTGAGAGTTCCGCACTCCCAGGGCTGGCAGGCGTGGTGGGCGGCGGCCGCATGGGCGCCGGCATCGCCCACGCCCTGCTGCTGGCCGGAAGCGCGGTCACGCTGGTCGAACGCGACGAGCAGGCCGCGGCCGGCGCCCGTGACCGGGTGGCCCGAGCGATGGCGGACAGCGCACGGCGCGGCCTGGTCACGAACACCGACGAGATACTCACCCGGCTGGCCATCGTCACCAGTCCCGCCGAACTGCGGGACGTGGGGCTGGTCATCGAGGCGGTGCCCGAGAACCTCGATCTCAAGCTCGTGACGCTGCGAGCCGTCGAGGAGGCGATCGCGCCCGACGCGACCATCGCCTCCAACACCAGCAGCATCTCCCTCGACACGCTGGCCGAGGCCCTCGGCAGGCCCGAACGCCTTCTCGGGCTGCACTTCTTCAACCCCGTCCCGGCGAGCAAACTCGTCGAGGTGGTCATCGCGACCGCCACCGCACCGGCCCTCCAGAAGCACGCCGTCGCCTGGGTCGAGGCGCTCGGCAAGACGGCCGTGATCGTCAGGGACGCTCCCGGCTTCGCCAGCAGCAGGCTCGGTGTCCTGCTCGGTCTGGAGGCGATCCGCATGGTCGAGTCCGGGGTGGCCTCGCCCGCCGACATCGACGCCGCCATGACTCTCGGCTACGGCCACCCGACCGGCCCGCTGCGCCTGACCGACCTCGTCGGCCTGGACGTGCGACTGGGGATCGCCCGCTATCTCGAAAGCGAGCTCGGTCCCCGTTTCACCCCACCGGACCTGCTGATCCGGCTCGTTGAGCAGGGCCACCTGGGACGCAAGACCGGCAAGGGCTTCTACGACTGGAGCGAATGATGAACACGGTGCAGAGCTACCTGGAAGGGTCCTGGCGAGCCGGCCGCGGCGAAGGCGTCCCCGTCGCCGACGCGGTGACCGGACAGCTGGTGGCCCGGGTCAGCGGCGAAGGGCTCGACCTCGCCGCCGTCGTGGCCTACGCCCGCCGTACCGGCTTGGCCGCGCTCGGCGAGCTGACCTTCCCGCAGCGGGCCGCCGCGCTCAAGGCAGTCGCCCAGACGTTGCAGGAACGCAGGCAGGAGCTGTACGACCTGTCCGCGCGGGCCGGCGCCACCAGGAGTGACGCCGCCGTTGACGTGGACGGCGGCATCGGCACCGCCCTCGTCTATGCGAGCCTGGCCCGCAAGAACCTGCCCGACCACACGCTCATCGTCGAGGACGACCCGATTCCGCTCGGCAAGGGCGGCACGTTCGCCGGCCGTCACCTCCTCACCACGCCCCGCGGGATCGCTCTGCAGATCAACGCGTTCAACTTCCCCGTCTGGGGCATGCTGGAGAAGCTCGCGCCCGCGCTCCTGGCCGGGGTGCCCACCATCGTCAAACCGGCCACCCCGACCGCGTACATCGCCGCGCACGCCGTGCGGATCATCGCCGATGCGCTCCCGCCGGGTGCGATCCAGCTCGTCGCGGGGAGCATCCCCGGCCTGTTCGACCTGCTCGGCGGGCAGGACCACATCGGCTTCACCGGCTCGGCCGCCACGGCTGCGCGGCTGCGCTCCGACCCGGCGGTCACGCGCCGCTCGGCGCGCTTCAACGCCGAGGCCGACTCGCTGAACTGCTCCGTGCTTGGGCCGGACGCCGTCCCCGGGCAGCCGGAGTTCGACCTGTTCGCCGATGCCCTGGTCACCGAGATGACCGTCAAAGCCGGACAGAAGTGCACCGCCATCCGGCGCGCGTTCGTCCCGGAGCAGCTCATCGACGCGGTGTCAGAGGCGGTCGAGGCCAGGCTCGACCGGGTCGTCGTGGGCGCGCCCGGCGCCCCAGGCGTGACGATGGGTGCGCTCGTCGGGCTCGCCCAGCGTGACGACGTGCGCGCCGCGGTCGCCCGGCTGGCCGCGGCCGGGTCGATCGTGTGGGGCGACCCGGCCAAGGTCGAGGTGGTCGGAGCCGACGCCGAGCGCGGCGCGTTCCTGTCGCCGCTGCTGCTGCGCGCCGACGACACCGGCCGCACGGAACCCCACGAAGTGGAGGCGTTCGGCCCGGTCAGCACGCTGCTGCCCTATCGCGACCTCGAACAGCTTCACGAGCTGATCGCACGCGGAGAGGGCTCCCTGGCGGGCTCGGTCGTCTCACACGACCGTGACTTCGTGCGGCAGGTGGTGCTGGGCGCGGCCGCCTACCACGGCCGCATCCTGGTGCTCGACCGCGACAGCGCGGGCGAGTCCACCGGCCACGGCACGCCCATGCCTCAGCTCGTTCACGGAGGGCCCGGCCGTGCGGGCGGCGGCGAGGAGGAGGCCGGGCTGCGCGCCGTCCACGCCCACCTGCAACGCACCGCCATCCAGGGCCATCCGGCAACGCTCGACACCATCATCAGCAAGGAGTAGCCATGACCACCGACTCCCGTACCGGCGCCGCTCCCACGCCCTCCGGCCCGCTCAACCGCGTGGACTACAGCGAGCGCATCCCCAACAATGTCGACCTGGCGAGCGACCGCCGCCTGCAGCGTGCGCTGGAGAGCTGGCAGCCCAAGTTCCTGGACTGGTGGAGGCAGCTCGGTCCCGCCCTGCCGACCAAGGACGTCTACCTGCGCACCGCGGTCGCCGTGGGCCGCGATGGGTGGGCGCACTTCGAGCACGTCCCCATGGAGGAGTACCGCTGGGGCATCTTCCTGGCCGAGCGCGACCCCGACCGCACGGTCAACTTCGGTAAGCACAAGGGCGAGCCCGCCTGGCAGGAGGTGCCCGGCGAGCATCGCGCCGACCTGATGCGGCTCATCGTCGTGCAGGGTGACACCGAGCCGGCCTCGGTCGAGCAGCAGCGTGTCCTCGGCAACACCGCGCCCAGCATCTACGACCTGCGCAATCTCTTCCAGGTCAACGTGGAGGAGGGCCGCCACCTGTGGGCCATGGTCTACCTGCTGCACGCCTACTTCGGCAGGGAGGGCCGTGAGGAGGCCGAGCAGCTGCTCAAGCGCAACTCCGGCGACCTCGACGCGCCGCGCATCCTCGGCGCTTTCAACGAGGAGACCACCGACTGGCTGCAGTTCTTCATGTTCACCTACTTCACCGACCGCGACGGCAAGTACCAGCTCGGCACGCTCAAGGAGTCGGCGTTCGACCCCCTCGCCCGTACGTGTGAGTTCATGCTCAAGGAGGAGGCCCACCACATGTTCGTGGGCACCACCGGCGTGCAGCGGATCCTGGAGCGCACCGCCGAGCTCATGAAGGAGCACGGCGCGGCCGAGATCTTCCCGCACGGCGGTATCCCGCTGGACGTCATCCAGAAATACCTGAACTTCCAGTTCTCGGTCTCGATGGACCTGTTCGGCTCCGAGCAGTCGACCAACGCCGGCAACTACTTCAGCTCCGGGCTCAAGGGCCGCTGGATGGAGACCCGGCGCAAGGACGACCACGTGCTCCTCGACGCGACCCGCGAGGTGCGCTACATCGAGGACGGCCGGATCGCGACCAAGACCGTGCCGATGCTCAGCGCGCTCAACCTCGACCTGCGCGACGAGTACGTCGCCGACTGTGCCAACGGCGTGCGCCGCTGGAACCAGGCGCTGGAGGACGCCGGGCTGGAGGAGCGGCTGTACCTGCCGCACGAGGGCTTCAACCGTAAGGTCGGCGGGTACGCGGGGCACCACGTCACCCCGCAGGGCGATGTCGTCGACGAGGCCGCCTGGCAGGCCCGCGCCGCCGAGTGGCTGCCCACGCCCGAGGACCGCGAGCAGGTCGCGGCGCTCATGGTGCCCGAGTACGAGTACGGCAAGTTCGCCGGCTGGATCGCCCCGCCGAAGACCGGCATCAACGACCAGCCGGTCGAGTTCGACTACGTGCACCTCGCCGACGAAGGACTCGTCTAGTGCCGCGTGGCGGCGCCGGAGTCCATGAGGTCCCACTCGGCCTGGGCGCGCCTGCGCCACCGGTCGCGCAGGTCGTGGAAGACGGTCGCCGCCCGGGGCCCCGGCCAGTCGTGGTCGAGCAGCTCGGCGGGCAGGTCGGGGTCGAGGAACGGGAAGCGCCGCCATTCCTGGATGAGCAGCACCTGATGGACGAACGCCTCCCGGTCGGTGGAGACCACGCGGCCCTCGAAGCGTTCGATGAAGTCCAGGTAGCGCTTCTCGACGTCGTCGAGGTCCCAGGCGGCGTTGATGAGCTGGGTGATGTCGCCGATGTCGCTCGCCGGGCCGATCCAGGCGTGGGCCCGGTCGCCGAGGTCCAGCTCGCGGACGACGTCACGGACCGCGGCCTCCTTGGAGGCGTCGGGAATGACCCAGAGCGTGGGGGAGGGCGACCCGAGGCCGAGCCAGGTGAGCTTGGTGCGCAGCCGGTGACGGAGCCGACGCTGGGTCTCCGGCACGCCGGCGGTGAGCACGAGCCAACGGCCGTCCCACGCGTGCGGCCTGCGCATGAAGCCGTAGATCCGCTCGGTGCCCTCGCGCAGCAGCCGCTCGCCGGCCTCGGTGAGGTTCCAGCGCACCTTGCGGCCGTGCCGCACCGAGGCCAGCAGGCCTTCGGCGCAGGTGCGCGACAAGGCCTGGCGCGCGGACTTCTCCTCGACGCCGAGGGCGCCGAGCGCGTCGATCAACGTGCCCGTCCAGACCTCGCCCCGGCGCGGCAGGACGAACTCACCGAGAACCGTCAGCAGCAGCGAGCGGGCGCTGGCCGAGGTCTTCCCGGGCTCGTGCCCGGCGGGCTCCGCCGCCTGACCGATGTCCGTGCGCGGTTCGCGCGGGGTCACGTGGCCCTCCTGTCATTCGACGCGTCGATGACGCGCATTCTGCCAGGTCGGGCATGCGGACACGGGAACGCCAGACGATCCAGCAAAAACTACAAACTCTTGACGACACGTTTTGAAAACGTGGAGTATTGAGAGCATCCTCTCGTTCAACGGAGCACACATTGACTGTCACCGCTGAAACCGCGCATCCGGCTCCGCCGGTGGTCCGCTTCGCCACCTCCCCGGACCGCTACCGCCACTGGAAGCTCGAGGTGGACGGGGCGGTGGCCACCGTCACGTTGTGCGTCGACGAGCACGGGGGCCTCGTCCCGGGCTACGAGCTGAAGATGAACTCCTACGACCTCGGTGTCGACATCGAGCTGTACGACCTCGTCCAGCGGCTCCGCTTCGAGCACCCGGAGGTGAGGGCTGTCGTCATGACCGGCGGCCTGGACCGGATGTTCTGCGCGGGGGCCAACATCCGCATGCTCGCCCAGTCCACGCACGCCTGGAAGGTGAACTTCTGCAAGTTCACCAACGAGACCCGCAACGGCATCGAGGACGCCACCGCGCACTCCGGCCAGACCTGGATCGCCGCGCTCAACGGCACCGCCGCCGGCGGTGGCTACGAGCTCGCGCTCGCCTGCGACCAGATCGTCCTCATCGACGACGGGTCCTCGGCCGTCTCCCTGCCCGAGGTGCCGCTGCTCGGCGTACTCCCCGGCACCGGTGGCCTGACCCGCGTCGTGGACAAGCGGCACGTGCGCAAGGACCGCGCAGACCTGTTCGCCACCAAGTCCGAGGGCTACCGCGGCCGCATCGCGGTCGAGTGGGGCCTGGTCGACGCCGCCGTGCCGCGCAACGCCCTGAACGGTGAGGTGGCCAGACGCGCTCAGGAGGCCGCGGCGACGTCCAAGCGGCCGTCGGATGCCACGGGCGTGAGCCTGACGCCGCTCGACCGCAAGGATGACGGCGACGCCATCACCTATCCCTACGTGTCCGCGAGGATCGACCGGGCGAACCACCGCGTCGAGATCACCGTCTCCGGCCCCCACGACGCACCACCCGCCGAGCCCGCCGCCCAGGGCTGCGACTACTGGCCGCTCGCCGTGACCCGCGCGCTGGACGACCTCATCCTGCACCTGCGCACCAACGAGCTGGATCTCGGCATCTGGGTGCTGCGCGCCGCGGGGGACCCCGAGCGTGTCCTGGCCTACGACGCGCAGCTCCGTACGGTGGACGACTGGTTCGTCAACGAGGTCCGCCACTACTACAAGCGCACGCTCAAGCGCCTCGACGTCACCAGCCGCAGCCTCATCGCCGTCATAGAGCCGGGCACCTCCTTCGCCGGGTTGCTGGCCGAGCTGGCGCTGGCCGCCGACCGGCAGTACATGCTGGCGGGCGTCTACGAGGACCGCGACGACGACGCGGAGCCTGCCACCGTCGTCCTCACCCCGTCCAACGACGGCGACTACCCGATGGGCAACGGCCTGTCCCGGGTGGAGTCCCGCTTCTGGGGCCACGACGAGGACCTCGCCGCCGTCCGCGCCAGGCTCGGCGAACCCCTGGACGCCGCCGCCGCGCAGGAGCTCGGCCTGGTCACCATGGCCCTGGATGACATCGACTTCGAGGAAGAGCTGCGCATCGTCCTGGAGGAACGCGCCTCGCTGTCGCCCGACGCGCTGACCGGCATGGAGGCCAACCACCGCTTCGTCGGCCCGGAGACCCTGGAAACCAAGATCTTCGGACGGCTCACCGCCTGGCAGAACTGGATCTTCATCCGCCCGAACGCCTCCGGTCCCGACGGTGCCCTGCGCCGCTACGGCAGCGGCCGCAAGGGCGACTACGACCTCGGGCGGGTGTGAAGCATGACCATGTTCAACGCCGGTACGTGGCTCGTCCACCGCCACGTGCGGGAGGGCCGTGGGGAGCGGGTGGCGGTGCGACGTGGCGGGGCCACGCTCACCTACGCCGAACTGTCGGAGCTGGTCGGAGCCGTCACCGCGGCCCTGCGCGGACTCGGGCTGCGCCGCGACGACCGGGTCGTGTTCGTCGCCAACGACGACGTGCCCATGTTCGCCGGCATTCTCGCGGCCTTCTGCGGCGGGTTCGTCGCCGTTCCGGTCTCCACCATGCTGAGCGCCAAGGAACTCGGCACGATCATCACCGACTCCGGCGCGAGTGTGGTGGTGGCGAGCGCCGAGTACGGGCCCCAGGTCAGTGACGCCCTCACCATGGCGCCCGAGGTGCGCCATCTGGTGTGTGACGGCGACGCGGCGCTGCCGGCCCCCGCCGGAATCACCTCACTGATCTGGGCGGAGCTGCTCAAGGCAGGCGCCGGTGAGTCGCGTGACCCAGCCACCACCGTGGAGGACTCCTGGGCGCTGTGGCTCTACACCTCCGGCACCACCGGCGCCCCCAAGGGCGCGATGCACCGCCACGCCAACATCCGGCACGTCTGCGAGACCTACGGCGACCTGGTGCTCGGCATCGAACCGGACGACGTCTGCTTCTCCGTCGCCAAGCTCTTCTTCGCCTACGGCATCGGCAACTCCATGTTCTTCCCCCTCTCCGCCGGAGCCGCGACGGTGCTGGAGCCCCGCCGCCCCGCCCCCGCCGTGATCGCCGAGCGCATGGCCGCCGACCACCCGACGTTGTTCTTCGGCGTCCCCACCTTCTACGCCACACTGCTCGCCGCAGACCTGCCGGAGAACACCTTCACGTCGGTACGGCGGGGCGCGTCGGCGGGGGAGGCCCTGCCCGCTCCGCTCCAGGAGAGATTCACCGGCCGCTTCGGCGTGGAGATCATCGACGGCATCGGATCCACCGAGGCGCTGCACATCTTCCTGTCCAACCGGCCCGGCGACATCCGCCCCGGCACCACGGGCCGCCCGGTACCCGGCTACGACATCGAGATCCGCGACGTGGACGGGTCGCCGATGCCCGACGGGCAGCCCGGTTCCCTGCACGTGAAGGGCGAGTCCATCGCCCTGGGCTACTGGCGGCGGACCGGGGCCAGCCGCACCGTGTTCGCGGGGGAGTGGCTCAACACCGGCGACACCTACGTACGCTCGCCGGACGGCTACTACACGTGCCTGGGCCGCAGCAACGACCAGCTCAAGGCGGGCGGCATCTGGGTCTCGCCCGTGGAGGTCGAGAGCCGCCTGCTGGAGCACCCTCGGGTGGAGGAGGCCGCCGTGGTCGGTCTGGCCGACGAGCACGGGCTGGACAAACCGGTCGCCTGCGTCGTCGCCCGGGGTGAGGTCACCGCCGAGGAGCTCATCCGGTGGTGCCGCGATGGTCTGGCCGCGTTCAAACGCCCCAGGCAGGTGGTCTTCCTCGACCGGCTGCCCAAGACCGCGACCGGCAAGATCCAGCGCTTCAAGATCCGCGAGCTCCTCGCGGAGGGGGCAGCCCATGAGTGATCTCGACGTCGACGTGCTGGTCGTCGGGGCGGGGCCCGTCGGCCTCTTCGGCGCCTACTACGCCGGGGCGCGCGGCCTGCGCACGGCGGTCGTCGACTCGCTGAGCCAGGTCGGCGGGCAGGTCGCCGCCATGTATCCGGAGAAACAGATCTACGACATCGCCGGGTTCCCCTCCGTCTCCGGCCGGCGACTCATCGCCAACCTGGTCGAGCAGGCGGCGCCGTACGAGCCGGCATACCTGCTCGGCCAGGAGGCGCAACGGCTCGAACGCTCCCCCCAAGGCCGGCTCCAGGTGAAGACCAGCACCGGAACCGACATCAGCGCCGGGGCCGTCATCGTGACCGGGGGCATCGGCACCTTCACGCCCCGGCCGCTCCCGGCCGGGGAGGAGTTCCTCGGCAGGGGCCTGGCCTATTTCGTCCCCGACAGTGCGGAGTACGCGGGCCGGGACGTGGTCGTCGTCGGCGGTGGCGACAGCGCCGTGGACTGGGTCCTGATGCTCCATCCCGTCGCGCGGAGCGTCACGCTGGTGCACCGCCGCGCCGCCTTCCGCGCCCACCAGGGCTCGATGGCGCAGCTCACCGCCTCGCCGGTCGAGATCATCACCAACGTGCAGGTCACCGCCACCACCGGCGGTGACCGGCTGGAACGGATCGAGCTGAGCACCGGGCAGACCCTCCCGTGCCAGCGGCTCGTCGCCGCACTGGGCTTCGTCGCCAACCTCGGCCCGCTCCGCGAATGGGGGCTCGACCTGCACGACAACCGCCACCTCGTCGTCGACTCGGCGATGCGCACCAACGTGCCCGGTATCTTCGCCGCCGGCGACATCGCCGACTACGACGGAAAGGTCCGCCTGATCGCGACCGGCTTCGGCGAGGTGGCGACGGCCGTCAACAACGCCGCCGTGTACCTCGATCCCGGCGCCCAGCTCTTCCCGGGGCACTCCACCGACCAACCCGCCCCCGTCTGATCAGGAGTCTTTCAGCATGCCGTACGTCATCGCCGCGCCCTGCATCGACGTCATGGACAAGTCGTGCGTCGAGGAGTGTCCGGTCGACTGCATCTACGAGGGGGACCGCAAGCTCTACATCAACCCCAAGGAGTGCATCGACTGCGGCGCCTGCGAGCCTGTCTGTCCCGTCGAGGCGATCAGCCAGGACCGGCGCGTCCCCGACGAGCACGCCGAGTTCGTCGAGGACAACCGCCGCTTCTTCGCCGAAATCCTGCCGGGACGCGACGCGCCGCTCGGCGCGCCCGGGGGCTCGCACAAGACGGGCCGCATCGGCACGGACACCTCGATGGTCACGGACCAGCCGTGATCGACGGCATCCCGCTCATCGACGCGCACGTCCACGTGCCGCTGCTCGGCACCGTCAAACCGGCCTGGCGGCGGTGGGCCGACGACTTCGGCGCGGACGGCGTCATGGAGGACGCCTGGGACCGTGAGGGCAGGCCGCGTCCGGCCCGCCTGGACGAGATCTTCGCTGCCCAGGGCGTGGACGTCGCGCTGCTGTTCTGCGAGTACAGCCCCAAGGCCACCGGCACGCAGGCGTTCGAGGACCTGCTGCCCATCGTCGAGCACAACCCCGACAGGTTCCGCCCCGTCGCCAACGTCAACCCGCACCTGCACTTCCCGATCGCCGCCGAGGTGCGGCGGCAACTCGACCTCGGAGCCGCCGCGCTCAAGCTGCATCCCGTGCACGGCGGGTTCCGCTGCGACGACGCGGCCCTGTACCCGGCGTACCACGTGCTCGAAGAACGCGGCGTCCCGCTCGTCGTCCACTGCGGCACCAGTTCCTTCCCCGGTGCCGCCAACGAGAACGCCGACCCACGCTTCCTCATCCCCGTCGTCCGGGACTTCCCCAGGCTCAACGTCGTGCTCGCGCACGGCGGACGCGGCTGGTGGTACGACGCCGCCGCCTTCCTCGCCCTGTCCCACGACACCGTGTGGCTGGAACTGTCCGGCCTGCCACCCAAACGGCTGCCCGAGTACTACGCCAGATTCGACCTCGTCCGCCTTGCCGGCAGATGGATCTTCGGCACCGACTGGCCGGGCGTGCCCGGCATCGCCGCCAACGCGCGCGCCGTCGCCGGGCTGGTGCCGGATGAGGTGGCCGCGGCCGTCCTCGCGGGGAACGCCAGGAACGTGTACGCCGGTCTGCCTCCGATCCAGAAGCAGGAGTGACCCATGCCCATCTACGCTCTCGGCGACCAAGAGCCCCGGATTCACCCGGACGCCTACATCCATCCCGACGCCGTCGTCATCGGCAGCGTCGTCATCGGCGCCGAGTCGTCGGTCTGGCCGGCCGCCGTCCTGCGGGCCGACTTCGGCCGCATCGAGATCGGCGACCGCACCTCCATCCAGGACGGCACCATCGTGCACACCACCGAGCAGTGGCCGACCGTGATCGGCAGCGACTGCGTGGTCGGGCACAACGCCCACCTCGAAGGCTGCACCATCGAGGACCGCTGCCTCGTCGGCTCGGGCTCGGTCGTCCTGAACCGCGCGGTCGTCCGCACCGGCTCGGTGGTCGGTGCCCAGGCGCTCGTACCCGAAGGCCTGGAGATCCCGGTGGGCCACCTGGCCCTAGGTGTGCCGGCTCGGCCCCGACCGATGCAGGACGACGTACAGAAGGCATGGATCGACTATGGCGTGAACAACTACCTCGCCAACTCCACGCGCTACCGGCACGAACTACGCAGGCTCGACGGCTGAGGAAAGAGACCATGACCGACATTCACGGCCGGCCGGCCACCGAGCTCAGCGACGAAGAGCTGGAAGAGCAGGGCGCCCAGGCGCACGCCACGCGCAACTGGGTCTTCCTGCACGGCAGCGCCGAGCAGTTCGCCCGCCACACCACTCGCATGCTCGAACTCGAACGAGAGTACCTGCGCAGTCATCCGAAGCGGACCTGGCAGGGATCGGGCGGCGCCGGAGGGGACCGTACGGTGACGGCCGACGCCTGGCGCGAGACGGTGCTCGGCATCATCGAGCAGCTCACCATGATGCTGAAGCGGCCCGACCCGCACCATGATGGCCTCCCGGACACAGCCGACCCGGTACGGGCGTTCCTGCGGCGCATCGCCGACGGTGGCGGCCGCCTGCACAAGCTCGAGGCCCACCAGGCCGCTCGCGAGGTCGGGCTGGACCGCGCATCGGTGGCCGACCTCTACAAGGCCCATCCGCCGCTGATCAGCACCGAAGGACACGACAGGGTGCTGACGGAGGCCGGCCGCGCCCACCTCACCGCGGACCCCGCCTGACCGCCGGCAGAGCGGGCATCAGCGGCGCCGCTCCAGAAAGGCCGTCATACGCTCCTGCTTCTCCTCGGTTTCGAACAGCACGGCCTGCGCGACGTCGTCGAAGCGGGGGTGGGCGCCTGGAGGCGCGGCCAGGGCGAGCTTGGTCAGGCGCAGCGCCAGCGGTGCGTTCTTGGCAATGCGAGCGGCCAGCCGGTCCGCCGCGGCCATCAACTCGTCCTCGGGCACCAGTTCGTTCACCAGCCTGACCGCCAGAGCCTCCGCTGCGAACATCACCCGGCCGGCGAGCAGGATCTCCTTGGCGAGGGGCTCGCCGACCAGTTCCCGCAGCCGCCAGCAGGCGCCGGCCGCCGCCATGATGCCGAGCTCGGCCTCTGGATTGCCGAACCTGGCCCGCGGGGTCGCGATGCGGAAGTCACAGGCGTAGGCCAGCTCGGCGCCCCCGCCGAGGGCAGGACCGTCGATCGCGGCGATCGTGGGCATCGGCAGCCGGGCGATCCGGTCGAACAGGCCGGAGTTGATACCCGCCAACGCGTCCTCACGGCGGCGCTCCCGCAACTGCCGAATGTCCGCGCCAGCGGCGAAGACGCCGTCGGTCCCGGTGATCACAAGGATCCGAGGTCGGCTCTCCAGACCGGCGCACACCTCGTGCAAATCGGCCACCATCGCAGCGTCGATCGCGTTACGCACGTGCGGCCGGTCCATCCGGACGAGCACCCGATCCGGCCCGTCCTCGATCTTCAGGGTGTCGCTCACCGGGCGCTTCCTCTCCTTACGTTCTACATATTTCATGCGATTCGACTGGATATTGTAGACTAAATCCTGGCCTGGGCGTCTTGTGCGGCAGCCGTCACTGACCGGCCCGATTCCACTGAACGGTGATGAGGCCATCCGACGCCGGAGGATGGTCAACAGGCGGGTCGCGCTGCGGATGCCCCTGGACGTGATCAAGGCCAAAGCCGCCAAGCAGAAAGCCCTGGCCAGTGGAACCGACTGCACCATCGTCGCGACCTGCGGAGACGTCTTCCGGCTCCATCGGCGTCATGGAGATCTCTATTCAAGACCCTCATGCAGCTGCTGGTTATTAATCTACAATGTAAAGGCGGTCCTCATCGGGTTCGCGGGCGATATCGCCGATGACGTCGGCGGCGGCGTGGATGGCGGGCAGGTCCATCTCATCGAGGGCGGCGCGGATGTCGCCGTCGGGAATCGGCGACCGAGCGGATCTTCAGCCAGACCTCGCGCAGCACAATCGCCGCAGTGCCGAGGTCCCTGAGGGTGCGCATCCGCTCCTTGTTCGCTTTGAACGCCGCCATTCAGATTGACATTGCTAGCCATTTCAGTCATGTTTGAAATAACTGGCACTCTTGTATGGAGCGAACCATGGAACATGTGACCTTCAACAGCCTCGGCACCCGCTGCGCGGGTGACCTATCGGCGGCTCGGTGGCGGCCCAGGCCGCCGTGCTCGATCGGCGCATCAAGTGCGTTGTGGTGCAGAGCCCCAGCTTGTGGAACGGATAGCGCTACCTGGAACGCCTCCTGGGCCGTGCCGGTGTCCACGCGCTGCGCGATCAGCTGCAGCAGGACTGGCAGCGGCGCTACGAAGGCGGGCAGAGCGCTCGCGTGCCGCATCTGACGCTGGAGGGCGACAGCGTGAAGGACACCCGGACATGTCGACCCGCCTGTTTCCCACCTACCGCAACGAGAAGACCCTCGACTCGGCCGAGCACCTGCTCACCTTCGCCCCGGAGTTGGCACAGTGAACCGGCACACGATCAACAACGGAGGATGCGACGATGAGCGCTGAGGAACAGCGGGACCGCCTGCTTCGCTGGGTAGAACGGGTGGCCGCCTTCTGCGTCGAGGAGTGGGGGCTACCGCCCATCACCGGACGCATCCTCGGCTGGCTCATGATCTGCGATCCGGCCGAGCAGTCCGCCGGCCAGATCGCGGACGTCATCCAGGCCAGCCGGGCCTCGCTCACCTCGAACATGCGGTTTCTCACGGCCATCGGCCTGGTCAAGAAAGCGAGAAGGCCCGGTGACCGCACCTCCTACTACCGCATCGAAGACGACGCCTGGCAGAAGGTCATCCAGCGCAAGCTCGAAAGCCTGAGCGCGTTCGGCGAGATCGCCGACGAAGGGCTCGACATCGCGGGCGGCGAGGGGCACCGCACCGAGCGCATCAAGGCCGCCCACGACTCCCTGACCTGGCTGCAGGACCTCGCAGCCCGCCATCCACTACGCCGTTAAGGAAAACCTGTCATGCACCGCTGGCAACCCAAACTCGGGCTGATCCAGGAAACGCTGCTGCTCACTCTCCACGCCAGAGCCCTGGACGCCCGGCTGCCCAGCCCGATCCTCGGCGACACGCTCTCCGCCGACCTGGCCGGCAGAATCGATTACGACTTCGGCAAGCTGAAGCTCAAGCCCAACCTCGTCCTCACCACGGCACTGCGCGCCAAGAAGCTGGATGACGTCGTTCGCGCCTACATCGCCGCTCATCCCGAATGCGTGGTGCTCGACCTGGGCTGCGGCCTGGACACCCGGATGTCCCGCTGTGATCCCCCGCTGGGCGTCGACTGGTACGACATCGACTTCCCGGAAGTGGTGCACCTGCGATCCGAATGTCTGCCCGGCCCTTCCCACCTGGTCGAGGCAGACCTCACCAGATCCAGCTGGCTCACCGCCATCCCCCGTGACCGGCCAGCGATGATCGTCGCCGAGGGGCTGCTGCCCTTCATGCCCGGCGACTCCTTCCAGACGATGACCCGCGCGCTGGCCGGCCACTTCCCTTCGGGCGAGCTCGCACTCAACGGCTATACCACCTTCGCCGCCTGGGCCATGAAATACCACCCGACCATCAAGGCACTCGGCATCAAAGCCGCCCAGGGCTTCGATGACCCACACGAACCAGAGTCCTGGGACGCCGGCCTCGAACTGATCGAGGAGCAGATCCTCACCCGCGCACCGGAAATAGCCCAGTTCCCCCAACCGCTTCGCGCGCTGACCCGTCTCACCGCCCACAGCACAGCCTTGTCGCGACAGGGAGCGCGCATTCTCCGCTACCGGTTCTGACCAGCCCCAGCGGCAGTGGCGACAAACATCGTCCTAAAGCTCGTGAACGTGCCGCCGAAGACAGCTGGGGCGAGAAAACGGAAACCAAGGTCCGCTTCTCACAAACGCTGGACTATCTCGTGGCGCGCTCCCTGGACCGGCCCTGCCGATCGAACAACTCACGGTGCCAGCCGAGATGTTAGAAGCGGGAAGCTGATTACGCACTCAGGACATCAATGGCAATCGGCTTGCGCCTCGAGCGGCTTGAGGTACCGCAGTGGCCCCATGAACGACTACGAGCTGTACCCCATCGGAGACGCAGCGGCCTGAGCGTGAGCGCTGTCCGGTTCTACGTCGACACCGGGCTGATCGAGCCCACGGACCTGAACGAGGCTTAGGACCCTGATCAAACAGGGCGGCACCGCTCAAACCGACCTGATGCACAAGCTCGTCTGGATGACCGACGAGGAACGCGAACAGACCATCGACGATTTCTGGAACGACGTCGGCGAGGACCTGGACGTCCCCGAGAGCGTCGTCGACCGGTTGCGGACGATGCGCCCGGTCCTGCCCGCGGACCCCACGGCCGCCCAGCTCGAGGCGTGGATCGACCTGGCCGACCTGGTGTCAAACCCGGTGTTCCGCGACGCGGTCCGTACCTACCTGCAAGACATCTGGTCCACACCGGAGACCCGAGTCCTGGTGACCGAGCCGTTTCAGGACTTCATGCACGCGAGTGGGGCCCGGCTCGTAGAGGGAACTCCTCGCCGCGTACCGCGCCGGAGAATCTCCCTGGGCCCAGCAGGCCGTCACACGCTTCATGGAAGCGGCCACCGCGCTGTCCGACACACCGCTCACCCCCGAAGTCCGAAGGTCAAGGCTCTGAGCTGCGAAAACGCTCGCTAGCGTTCGATTCCAGCCAGATGGTCCCAGCAATCCCTCTTGACGCACAGCCGATTTGTAAAGGTATGGTTTACAAATGCAAGAAACGTTGACGGAGGCGCTGCAGGCCTTGAAAGCACGTATGGAGGCGTTCCTCGCCGCACGTGTTCTGACGAGGAGCGACGACTGGACCGACTCGATAGGGCGCGCCGTGAGCATGCAGGCGGCCGCCGATGACGTCGTGCGTGCTGTCGTGCAGCAGGCACGACAGCACGGCGTCACGTGGCAGGTCATCGGTGATGCGCTCGGCGTGAGTCGGCAGGCGGCGTTTCAGCGCTATGGCAAACCGATCGATCCAAGAACAGGAGAACCCATGAACACCACGCCGCTACCCGGCGTCGCCGAACTGGCCGCCTCGGTGATCGAGGACCTCGCATCCGGGCAATGGACGCGTGTCACCGAGCAGTTCGATCCGAGCATGCGCGATGGCTTGTCGGAGGATGCGCTCGCGGCCGCGTGGGCGCAGATCGTCGGCCTGTCGGGAGCTTTCGAGGGGCTTGGAGAGCCTGAGATCACCCGGGCCGGCGACCTGACGATCACGAACACGCCGCTCTCGTTGGAGGCGGGCGACTACACGGCACGGATCGCGTTCCGCGACGACCGCACCATCGCCGGTCTGCACATCCTCGAAAGGCAGACGTCGTGACCATCGAATCTCCGGGCGGATCGAAGACGGCAATGACCCGAGGCGGACCCCGCATGAGCAGCCGTGATCTGCGATCCATCGGCGTGTTCACCACCTTGGCGTTCGGGCTCGCCTGGCTTCTCGCGCTTCCGCTCTGGTTCGGTGACGGACTCGCCAGCTCCTGGTTCACCGTCGTGGCCGCCGCCACGATGATGACCCCCGCGATCGCCGCCCTTGTGGTCGTGTTCTTCGTGGAGCGGCCGCAGCAGAAGGTGTGGACGCTCGGGCTGTGGCCGTTACGACCGGTCCGGAGACTGCTCGGCTACGGGGCGGTGGGGATCATCGTGTCCATCGCGCTCGTCCTGGTGGCGCTCCCGGTCGGTGCGCTGCTGGGTGTCTTTCCGGCCGATTTTGTGAACTTCTCCGCGTTCCAGCAGGTTCTCGACGAGCAAGCGGGCGCCGCGGGAGTGGCCGAAGTCCCGATACCGATCGGCGCGCTCATCGCTATCCAGCTCGCCGCACTCCCTTTGGCGGCGTTCATCAACCTCATCCCGGCGCTGGGGGAGGAACTCGGATGGCGAGGGTGGCTGCTGCCGAAACTGATGCCGCTCGGTACACTCCCAGCCCTCCTGATCTCGGGCGTGATCTGGGGCCTTTGGCACGCTCCGCTCATCCTCCTCGGGTACAACTACCCGGATGCGCCGGGCTGGCTCGGCGTGACCGCGATGGTCGGCATGTGCATCCTGGTCGGCGCGGTCTTCGGCTGGCTGCGGCTCCGATCGGGGTCCGTGTGGCCCGCGGCCCTCGCGCATGCCGCGTTCAATGGGGCGGGCGGGACCTACCTCCTCTTCGCCAAGGCCGGCGAGCACGTCGACACCACGCAGGCGACGATCCTCGGCTGGAGCGGGTGGATCGTGCCGCTCGCGCTCGTCGTGATCCTGATCGCCACGGGACAGTTCGCTTCCGCGAAGCACCCATGACCGTGAAGCTCGTCTCACTGAAGCCACAGGCTGACCAGGAAACCCTGGGCCCCCTGCCCCACGGGACCCTAACTCCCGGACAGTGATCTTTCCCTGGTCACGAATCTCCTGCAGCGCGGGGAGCGTGCTCCCGCTCTCTGCAAGCAGACGGTTTCAAGGTCGCGGCAGGTTGACGGGCATCTCATCACGCTCTTTGACGCTAGAGCTGCCGAGTCCTGCACCTTCTTCGTCACCACCATCGAGTTCCGGCCGACCCTTGAACGTCAGCGGAAGACGCGACGGCGAAGGGGCAGGTCGCCCGAAAACAGGTCTTCGACGGTCTCCATCGTTATCAACCGGCTGGATGAACAAGCTGGATGAACCTCTCTCAGCGCGTCAGCGGGACGTCCATCCTTGCTCCGGCAGTTGCGTCCGGACCAGCTCGACGAGGGCGCGATCTGCTTCGAGGTCGACCTGCACCAGCCGCGTACGGCTGATCTGGCCGCGCTCCTGCCCGGCGTCATCAGGAGCGGGCGCACCGCCGCCTTCGACGCCGAGTCCATGACGGCCGCCTACGGCATACTCCAAGTCGAACAGGGCCACCACCTCATCCAGCTGGTCGACCGCGGCCTGGGCCACGAACGCCAGCAGGATCGGGAACTTACGCTCCTTGCGCCGCTCCAGCCCCTGGTTGGTCGAGCGCCGTGCGACCTGGGCCAGGAACCGGCGGCGCTCATTCGGCAGCACCGACACATCCATCTGGTGGGCGTCAATCGCGCGCAGCCAGGTCAGCTTGTCGATCGCGGTCTTCAGCGAGGTCGCCGACGCGTCCCGGGCCGGGCTGACCTGCCACTCCAGCCGGGTCATCCGCAGCCCCGCATCCACCACCAGCATCCGCTCCAGATCGGCACGGAGCTCCGCCGTCAGCAGGTGGCCCACCCGCTGCGAGGTCAGATCGGAGGCGCCCTTGCGGGCCGTGCCGACCATCTTGGCCAAGATGAGCGCGCCGGGCCGGATCACCTTGGCCGCCCTCAGGTACTCGCGCGCCAGGTTGAACAGCAGCGTGGGCGAGTCGTGCTCCATCGCCCGGTCCAGCAGGAACTGCTCCAGCTCCGTCATCGCCTGGCTGCCCGCCAGGGCGGTCTGCCACTCCAGATGCTTGGCGATCAGGCCCAGATGGTCCGAGCGGGTCTGCTCACGCTCGGCCGTACAGCCGCAGTGCCGCCGACGCCACGCCCAGTCGCTCCGCGATCCGGACCCACGGCCGCGGGCGGTGCCGAGGCCACATCGTCGGGCACGAACCCGAGCCACGGCAGCGTGCAGAGCTGGACCAGCATGCCCAGCCGGTCGACAGGGCCTCGCCCGCCGGGACTCACGAACGCCACGTCAGCCGACGTCGGCGTGAAATATCTCTGACAACGCACCACTCCACGTGCCGTACCGGACAAAACCGGAACGACCGTAGCGGCAGTGATCATCAACCCGCCACAGGAGGTCAACTCCTACGTTTCCGCAGGTCGGGCGTAGAACGACACTCTGTCATTACAGATAGTAGCTATATGATTACAATAAGTTAATGATCGGTTCGTGGGGGCATCCGCCACACCCGCATCCCAGAAGGGAAACCGATCATGCGACGCACACTGACTGCACTGGCCACCCTCGCCGCCGCCGGCGCGATGGTGGTGATCCCGCTCACCACGGCTCACGCCGCCGGCGCCGTCCCGCACAACGCACCTACAGCGCGCTCCGGCGAGGTCATCGCATGCCAGCAGGTGTCCGCAGAACTGCCCACCGTCTTCGGGCAAAACTGCGATACCAGCCACTGGGGCCCCCTATCCGACTTCGTCATCGTTGACCCCAGCAGCAGAGCCAGCTACCGCTGCGAGAGCGGCTGGGCCGAAGGCAGCTTGTGGGTGAGGGGCCAGGACTGCCAGCGGGCCGCCAGCTCCTGACGTCGTCGTCCAGGCCGTACTCGCCCCCCACGACCAGTACTTGCGTCGACCACCGGTGCGGGCCGCTGGCACCCCGAGTTCGATGGCCCTCCGCCCCGAACGTGTCCCCAGCCGCCAGGTAGCGGAGTGAGAGATCACGATTGTGGTTCGTGATCGTGTCGGCCCTGGCTTTCGCCTGCGCCTCGCCGACCAGGCGGCCTCGCTCGCCGTACCTGCGGACGATCTCCGCGCAGGCGCGGCCAGGGCAACATGGACGGCGGGGCGGGCGTCCCGTACGCCGAAGCGGGCCGCGCCGGGCTCCCCAGGGCCAGCCCGTCACCGAGCATGAGGGTATGGCGCATCGTCAAGGATTTCATGATCGAGAAATCCCCGGCGGCCCCAACTTGGAGGCAAGCCGGGATCAATGATTCTTCAGCGGCCCGCGACCGCCTCCAGGGCCGGCCTGGCCTGCTGCAACGCGCGGGTGGCGTCGACGCCGAGCTGCCGCGCCTGGACGGCGAACGCCTGCTCCGCCTCGGCCAGGCGCTGCTCGGCGTCCACGGCCGGGGCGGACCCGGAAGCCTCGCAGATGTAGATGCCATGCTGCCCGCGGGTCTCGATGACGCCGTTTCACGCTCGAGCTCGCGGAAGGCGCGCGCGACCGTCGCTGTGGCCAGGCCCAGGTGCCGGGCGAGCTGCCGGGTGCTGGGCAGGCGGGTCAGCGGTGTCAGTACGCCGGTTGCGGCCATGGTGGCGATCTGCGCCCGCAACTGCTCGTACGGGGGGAGGGGCGAGGCGGGGTCGAGATGGAGGATCATGTCGCCGTCCGGTCGGCTGTGTCCGCCCGCGGGGCCGCCTCCGCTGGGCCTGACCCTCGATGCCGCCTCCAATGGAGAAGAGCTCGGGGAGCTATCGACATCGGAACGGTGGTTGGCGGCAACTCCGACCGATCCGGCTCGCTAACGCCACTGACCGCAAACGCCGGGGCCAATCTGGGGGCGCAAGTTCGGCCCGGACTAAACAGACTAAACATCACCGTCCTGCTGGGGGAGCACGACATGGCTTTCGTCATGGACATCTGCGGCCGCCTGCTTGTCGTGGACCTCGGGGGAGTCATCGCCCCCGGCGCCTCTGGACAGATCCGCGACAACCCCGCCGTCCACGCCGCTTACCTGGGCTGATTCTCGAGCTTGCGCCACCCGCCGGCTCGGTTGTTGGCGATGATCTGCCGGAACATAGCAATGAGGGCAGGAGCGTTGATGGTTTCTCCTTCGCGGAAAGCCACCGTACGGGCGGTCTTGTTGTGGTGGCCGGCCGTGATGATGCCTTCGGGGTCGGGGACGATGGCGCCGTCGTACAGGAACACGTTGACGTGGTGCTTGGCGGCGAGCAGCGCGCACACGTTGCCCTTGAGCACGAAGTAGGGCAGGACGGTTCGCTTGATGGTCTCGGTGACCTCGGGGTCAGCGGCGTGGATCAGGTCTCGGACCTGCTGGCAGATGTCCCGTTGCCACTTGGGCAGAGCCCCGATGTAGTCGTCCACGCGTGGGTCGGTCCCATGGGGTCGTACGTCATTCACAGCCAGGCACCCACGATCGCTGAGGTGGCGAGAATTTTGATCAGCCAGTCGCCGGCGTGCAGCGCTGCGGTGACGGCGGGTGTCTTCTCCCACATCATGGACCCGGTCAGCAGCACGGCCGGGAACCCGACCCAGAGCACCAGGCCGAGTACCACCGCCGACCTCACGTCGGTGAGGCCGGCGTACCGGGCCAAGCCCGAGATCACCGCGGCGACCACGAGGCTGCGCGCCAGCTCCAGGAGGATCTTCAGCGGTGGCGGCCGATCGCCCCGGTCCGGGGCGCGCTCACCCAGCAGACGTTTCTCGGTCGGGGTGAGCAGGGCGGAGTAGGCCGAACTAAGCACGAATACCACGATCGACGCGACGACGACGGAGATCACGCTAGCCACTTTTTACCTCCAAGTAAACTAAACGGTACCGTGTAGTCGAGTGAAAACTAAACCGGGTAGTGTTCTCTGTCAAGGAGGTAGTTCGTTGACCGCTTCGACACGGGCTGATGCCCGCTCGGCCCGCAAGCGCCAGGAGATCCTCACGGCCGCGCGGTCGGTGTTCACCGCCCACGGCTACGTCGGCACGAGCATGGATGCGGTGGCCGCCGCGGCAGGCGCCTCGAAGCGGACGGTGTATCAGTACTTCGCCGACAAGGAGAAACTGTTCGCCGGCGTCGTATTGGACACCGTCGATCGCGGTTATGAGTACTTCAAGCCCGCAATCCGCACGCTCGCGGAGGCGGACGACCTCGAGACCGCCTTGCGGGACCACGCTCGGATGACGCTCGCAGGGTTGATGAACCGGGAGATACTACAGATGCGACGCCTCGTCATCGCCGAGGCGGAGCGCTTCCCGGCCATTGGACGCGAGTACTTCGAGCGGAGTTGGGGGCGCACCCTGAAACTCCTCGCGGAGACCTTCGCGAAGCTCACCGAGCGCGGCCTGCTGAACACCCCCGACCCCGAGCGTGCCGCCTATATGTTCACCTGGCTGATCGTCTCGATCCCCACCAACCGAGTCGCCTTTCTGGGCGACGCGGCCGTCGGCTCCCCCGAGGAACTGACCGACCTGGCCGACGAGGGCACCCGCGTCTTTCTCGCCGCTTTCGCCCGCCGGTAGCTCGGAGAGCGGCTCGCCCGGGCTGCGCACGACCTACCGGCAAGGGCGAACAGCAGCCAGCGGCGGCCCTATGATGCGCAGGCCGCGTACGGGCAGTCGAAAACCGCCAACGCGCTGTTCGCTGTCGAAGCCGCGCGGCGGTGGGCCGGTGATGGCATCGCCGTCAACGCCGTCATGCCCGGCGTGGTCCGCACCGGCCTGATGCGCCACGTCGACCGTGACCTGCTGGCACGGTTCGAGGCGAGCGGAGCCCCCGCACTGCCGTGGAAGACGGTAGAACAAGGAGCGGCAACCTCGATTCTGCTCGCGGGAATCAGCGCCGCTATTTCGAAGACTGCAACGAGGCCGAACCACTACGCGCGGACAGCCCCCACGGAGGCGTCGCCGCCTACGCGCTAGACCCCGGCCAGGCCGCACGCCTTTGGCAGCTGTCCACCGAGTCGCTCGCCGGGCGTGGTGGCGCTGCGCGGTCCGGCGGTCTCCGACCCGAGCCGCGTGACCGGTTCCTCGAGTTCACAGTCGAAGCCGACAACGGCGGGGAGTTGAGCGATCCATCGGCCCCAGCGATGGACATCCGCACGAGCCACGGGCGCGGTGCCGGGGGACGGCGACCCGTTCCTGACCCCGTGCCCGTGAAGACGCTTCAGAGCGACGCGAGGATCTCGGTGCTGAGCCGGTGGTGGTCACGGACCAAACGCGAAGAAGACGCGTCAGCCCAGGTCGCGACGCTTGCTGGCCATCCTTATGTCAGCCCGGCTTCTGGGCGTTACTTGGCGGCTAAGGTCGCGTTCGGGGGAACACTCCTAATTGGCGGATGAGACCGTAGGCGCGGCCGGGACGTCGTATGCCGCGACCGACCAGGCTCCGGGACGCTTACCCAGTTTGGCGGCCAGCCGGTCGGCTGTCTTCGGGCTGGACAGGTCGTGCTTCTGTTCGCATGCACCCTTGGGCGGGCACGAACTGCGTCCGCGCGCGACGGGCGCATCGGGCGGGAAGAGCCAGAACGTGATTTTATGCTCGCGCCCGAGCCAGCCCGGCTCGTGCGCCTTGTCCGCGAGCATGCTGAGCCCACCGTCCGGGCCGCACACGCCGCCGGCGCTGCTCCCTCCCTCATTGCTGAAGAAGATCGAGCCGGGCGTCTGGCAGAAGATCACGATCGCGATCTTCTCGCTTGTGGGACGGAATCGGAGGCTCACTTTCGTCGCGGACTGCGGCATCCTGGCTCCCGCCAGACGGTCCAGCCCCTTGTAGACGGGCGGTGCCTGCTCGAAGGGAGGGGAGGCCGCGGGTGGCGGCGCGGGATCGGAGACGCCGGCCAGGTTCGACACCAGCATGGCCACTGTCGTGACGACCACCATGGTGGCGACGGCTGCGCCTGCCGTCCAGCCCCAGTGCCGGCGCGTGCGGGGTCGCCGTACGGGAGCATGGCGGGTGGCCAGCCGCGCGCGGGCCCTGGCCACGGTCTCGGCTGACGGTGGCGGCACGTCCGGTACCGCCTGGGCGAGCAGCGTGACCTCATCCATCGTGCGCCTCCTTCAGCGGGTTGACGTCGCCTAGCGCCTTGCGAAGCTGCTTACGTGCTCGGTTGAGCCGGGACGCGACCGTGCCGTAGGGGATCTCCAGGGCGGCGGCGACCTCCTGGTGGGTCAATCCGCCCAGCGCCACCAGCAGTACCACGTCCCGGTCGCCGCGGTTCAGACCGGCAAGCGCCCCCGCGAGCCTGCCGTTGAGGTTTCCGGCCGCGACACGAGTGAGCGTCGCGTCCTCGTGGCTTTGCGCCTCGCGTTCGGATGTCCGGCTGAGCGCTTTCCACCTGCGGATCTCGCTACGGCGGTGCCTGGAGACGAGATTCGTGGCGATGCCGTACAGCCAGGGCCTGATCTGACCGAGCGAGGATTCGTATCCGCCTCTGGCCGCGACGAGGAAGACCTCGGCCGCCAGGTCGTCGGCGTCGTCTATGGAAAGCCGGCGGGCGATGTAGCGGTGGATCTCGGCGAAGTGCGCGTCGAAGATCCGATCGAGGTCGATGCCCAGATGGGTCGGAACGCTCATGCCACCTGCCCCGCTGGCATCCGTAATTGGGTCACGCACTGCTCTCCATCCGATTCGGAAAGGCGGTCACCTCTGTTTGCCCGATGGGCCGGAATGGTTTCACGCACTCTCCGAACGTTCCGGATGAGGTCCGGATCCGGCGGGGGACCGATGATGGCACCGCTGACCGCAGCCGTGCGGGATGCCCGAGATCGCCTCGACCTCTGCCGACCGCAGTCATCCGCGACCTGGGCTGACACGCCTTCTTCGCGTTATCGCCGCTTGGCTGCGGTGGCCTAGCTTTTGGCTGGGGTCGCATTCGGAAGAACACTCCCGAGAAATCCGGACCCTCTGCGGCGCCACGTTCAATCGTCATGGCTGACCTGCGGAAGAGACCCGCTGTTTCACCAGCAGCGCATGTCCGACATGGCGCCGTCGTACATGCCGTCCAGGTCGATGATGAGCGAGTCTGTGGCAGAGGTCTCGTCTGCTTGGACGCCAGGCTCGTCGAACGGCGTCCAGGCCAGGATCTCGTAGTCGCCGAGGTCTCCGTCAGGGTCCTCGATCTTGGTCTGACGGTAGTAGTTCAGCACCTCTTGGACGGGCCGGTCGGTGAACAGGTCGAAACGGATGGTGTACCAGCAGTCGCCGGAGTCGCCGCTCACCTCGACTTGGGGGTCGAAGTACCCGAAGTCCGTTCCGGGCGGCAACGGATACTCCTTGATGCGGTCCACCATGCGCGCCAGCCGAAAGTCGCTGATCCAGACGGGCGCCATGACGATCACCCCGAGCAGCACGAACGGCACCAACAGCAAGGCCAGGCAGCCGAAACGGCGAGCTAATCGTGAAGGTCCGGACTTTTCCGGTGACGCGGGCTCGGGCGTGTCTTGGAGGGTCGACATGGGTCACATGATCGCGTACCGCGCGGTGCCATCGCGATGGGGTGCCGTTAAGAAACGTGTCGCCCGTCAGATCAGGACACCGGCCAGCATATTGGGCCTTTATGGGTGGTCGGGGCGGACGATCGAGCGGCACCGCCGGGAGATCCGCGATCATCTCGGATTTCGGGAATGCTCGGTCCCCGATGCCGACAAGTTGACGGACTGGCTGGCTGTCAACGTCGCCCACGCCGTGCGCCAGTCGGGAGCGAGTGCGTGAGGAACTACTCAAGCGCTGCCGGTCCGAACGGATCGAGCCCCGCCGACCTATTCGCCGACGTGGCGCCGAAGGTGCTGGCCGGGTGGCGGTTCCGGCCGCAGTGGAATCGCCGTCGCACCTGCGTACGCGAGCCCGGACGATGCCGGATGTCACCACCACTCTGCTGGCGGCGTTGCTGGCCGCGCCGGACGGCACGGTGCGCGAGGTGGTCTTCCCCGCGGTGCGGGGCGGCGAGCAGACGATGATCTAAGCACTGTAAATGATGTTTTTCACTACGATGTCCTGATGGTTTCTGCTCCCCTCGCTGCCGCCGACCCGGCTCCGCCGCATACCCAGCGTCTGGCCTGGTTAGACGCGCTGCGCGGACTGGCCGCGATGGTGGTGGTTTTCGAGCATGCGCTTCAGCCGCTGTGGCCGGAGGCGCGGCTGCCGATCAAGGCTGTCTTCGATCCCGGCTGGTACGGCGTGTTGGTGTTCTTCTTGGTCAGTGGCTACATCGTGCCGGCGTCGCTGGAGCGCAGGGGCAGCGTGCGGGCCTTTTGGATCTCGCGGTTCTTTCGACTGTGGCCGCTGTTCACCGTGTGTGTGGCCGGCATGCTGCTGCTGGCGGCGGTCGGCTGGGACGGCTTGCACACCTGGTGGGGCAGTCGGCCGGTGGCGCTGGCCCTGGCGCACGCCAGCATGCTGCAGAACCTGATGTACGTGCCGAACGTGGCCAATGTGCTGTGGACATTGTCTTACGAGATGGCCTTCTACCTGCTGCTGACGGCGATGTTCACCCTGGGTGTGCACCGGCGCAGTACCGCGGCCGCGCTCGCGTTCGCGGCGGCCGCTGTGCTGGGCGCCGGGCTGCTGCCGGCGGCACTCCTGTCGGCCGGCGGGGCGGGCCGCATGCTCACGGTCGTGGTCGTAGTGACCGCCGTGCTGGCTGCCGGACTGGCCGCGGTGCTGCGCGGCGGCAGGCGGGTACAGCAGGTGGGAGCCGTGGCCATCGCGGGCGTGATCCTCCTGCTGCTGGCGGTCAACCAGAGCTACCCCGGACCGTGGCAGGGGCTGTTCATCTTGGCGACCATGTTCGCTGGCACCGCGCTGTATCGAGTCGAGACCGGCCAGTTCAGTCACCGGCACATCGCCTGGGTGGCGCTGATACCACTGGCGGGGTTGTGGCTCGCGCGCGCCGAGTTGGGAGTGCAGCTGGCGATCGCAGCGGCCTGGCTGACGTTCGCCGCCGGAATGGCACTGCGCCACCGCACGATGCCGTCGTGGCTGACGTGGCTGGGCCTGGTGTCCTACTCGATCTACCTGTTGCATCCGCTGCTGCTGGAGAGCGTGGAATTCTTCCTGCCGGACCCGCCGGCCGTACCGGTGGCAGCGCGCTTGACGCTGCTGGTGGCGGTGTACACGGTGCTGTTTGGGCTGTGTGCGCTGACCTGGCGATGGGTGGAGATGCCGGCGCAGCGGTTGGGCAGGCGCCTGATCAGTCAGGCCGAACCCCGTCGGGCAGAGTCCAGCCTGGAGAGGGCAGCCAGCGGGTGAGACCACTGTGGCGCCCGGCGACGAAGCGCAACCCGTCCACGAAGAAGATCAACGGCTCGCAGTCAGGTGGCGTCACCCAACTGTTCGGCCAGCCGCTCCAGGCCACCCTTGATGAGCTGCCCATATTCATCATCGCCCAGTGCGCCGATCTGGGCCCGCGCCTGCTGCAGGTGCTCACGGGCGCGATCGAGATCGCCCAGCTTGCGATAGCACTCACTCAAGTTCAGGTGCAACGACGGATACAAGCCCGCCACCGAAAGCGGCACCCCAGCCTGCGCCACCCGTTCATCAGTGACCAGGCCGACGGCGGCAAGCGCCCGCAGATCCCATTCCAACTCCTGGTGCACGTCGTCCTGCACATCGGCCATCGAGTGGGCAAGAACACAAACATGCAGCGGGTCGCCTGCCTCGCCGCCGATGTCGTCCCAGATCTGCGTGAACAACTCGCGAGCTGCTTCTCGCTGACCTTGGTGGTGATGTAACTCCACCCCCTGGCTGATCCGGGTGAACGTCGGGTCGGTGATCATTAGCGGCCCCTTCGCCGGCGCGGTAGTCGGGGGCCAGCCTACTTGCCGGATGTGCCTTAACAACCTTCAACCAGCTGACCAGCTAGTTCGCTTGACAACCCCAGACAGCGATCGAAGCTGCACTCGGAACCGCCCGCTGACGGCGTCGGCTTGGAACTCAGGCGAGTGGCCCTTCATGTCCACGAGGAACTCCATGATCCGAGATTCAAGGTGTCCACATCTCGGGGGAGGGGGCCAGGACCTGACCGCCGTCGCGTGGCGTCTGCCGGCGCGTTCCAATCGTCTCAGCATCAGGTCTATGGCGGCCGGGCGGAGCGATCGCAGGCTCCAGTTGGGTGGTTGGCCAGCTCGTCGGTGAGCGACTGCCATACATCTGCTGACCGGTTACGTTGTAATTAATCTACAATGTAAAGGCGACGGGCGAGTGCAATTCACAAAGCTAAAAATCTTCAAACAAACAGCCAGCAAGGTCGACCCGGGTATCCCTCGGCAGCGCGTTGGGCAATGGCGAGGGCTGCGGTGATCGCCTTGTTGCTCATTCCCTTGGCAATCAGCTCCGCGATCCTGCCCGACAGGTACGCCTGGCGCGGCGTGATCCGCTCGACCAGGACCAGCCGCGGTTTCTCGACGGCTGCCATCGTCGGTTGCGGGCGTGACACGACCATGACAGGGCGCGGACGAGACGGGGACACGGCTGGCCGACAGTGGATGGGGTCGGCGGGCGAAATGCGGGTGAGTTAACGAGCGTGCGGCGAAACCCGGCGGCGTGTCGTGCGTGTTGGCGATCCAGGTGGCCCTGCCCGGCGCGAGGCCACCGATCTGGGCCGTCCGCATCGGGTCGATGTTGTACGGGCCCGGCGACTGCGGCGTCGCTCTCATCAAGCAGGGCCAGACGAACCTGCTGTGACCGTCCACTGGGACAGAACGTTACGACGAAGGTGATCGCGAAAAGGAGAAGGCCTTGGTTTATGACGGAGAATGGGACCGGCGTTCGCTGTTGCGGGGCGCCGCCGTGGTGGCCGGTGCCGTCGCGACGGGGCCGATGCTGGGCGGCGCGGCCACGGCGTTAGCCGGCAGCGGTGAAGCCGACGCGCTGTTCAAAGCCGGGAAGTTCGAGCAGGCCGGCCGGGCGTACGAGGAGATCCTGAAGAAGGACCCTAAGAACGTGAATGCGGCCCGCCGGCGCGGCTATGTCGGGCTGCTGGCCAACCGGTTCCCCGACGCCGAGAAATACCTCAAGATGGCCGTCGAACTGGCGCCCGATGACAAGGACGCCAACTATTTCCTGGCCGATTGCTACATCCGGCAGGACAAATTCGCCCTGTCCGCACCACACTGGCAGGCGGCCGGCGAGGAAGCCTACGCCAAATGGTTCGCGGCAGTCCGCGGCGATGCCTATCAGATCCACGGCGACATCGCGCAGGTGCCGTGGCTGCAGATGGACCCGATTCCGCTGGTGGAGGCCTCGGTCAATGGCGGACCGCCGAAGCGCTTCACGTTCTATACCGGCGCCCCGAATCTGGGCTTGACCTCGTCGGTGGCCAAGGAGGCCGGGCTGAGCCCTGTCGCCAGTCAGAAGATCGATTTTGAGAACGGCGTCATTTGGGCGCACTACGGGGTGCTGGACTCCTTCAAGCTGGGGGGCATCGAGCTGCGCAACGTCCCCGTGGGCTGGTCGGCGACGGAGTCGGGTGAAGATGTCGACAGTGACAGCGACGGCATGATCGGCACGTGGGTCTTCTACCACCTGCTGACCACCTTCGACTACGCGGGCCGGCAGCTGATCCTGCGCCGCGGCACCCCCGAAACGGCCAGGAAGGCACGCGCCGCCGCCCAACGGGCGGGCGCCAAGTCCCTGCCGCTGTGGCTGGCCCGTGAGCAATATCTGCACAGCAGGGGCAGCGTCGCCGGCTCCGGCTCAAGGGTGGTGGGGGTGAACTTCGGCGGAAGGGGCGAGACCGCCGCGGTCGTGTTCGGGGACACTGCCGAGCAGTTGGGAATCCGTACTGACTACGACCGCCCGATTGGGACTTTTGCCCATAGCCACCCAGCCGTCACCTACCCCTGCTACCCGAAGGAGATCCGCCTCGGCGACGCCACCGCCAAGGAGGTCTACTGCGAGACGCACCCAGGGGCCGCGCTCGCCTCCTTGGGGTTCGACGTGCCAGCCGCCTTCTTCCACTGCTTCTACAAGCCCTACAACATCACCCTCGACTTCACCGACATGAACCTCTACATCGCCCGCGGCAAGGCCACCTGATCACCGAGACCGCACGGCCGTCATGAGAGCTGCCGGCGCCGGTTGATGCTTGGGTTAACGAACGTGCTTCCAATGGAGGCGTGGCCGAGTGTTCTGCTCGAAGATCTCTTCGGCTTGGTGGTAGGAGAGCTGGGCCCGCCCGGTCTCGGGGCACCCGTCGAGCGTCGGCGTTCCGGCTGGGGCCTTGCGGTCGGTGACGTTCAGGCACAGCATCTCCACGTTGTCAGCGAGATCCGGTAGATCCGCGCGGAGGACTTCGCGATGTCCGCACCGGTGAGGTACCGCTCGACCGTCGCGGCGTACGACGGGGGAGGGGCACCACCGGGGCGCGCGGCAGCCGAAGCGCGCCCCGTCCCCGAGTTCGGTCACTGGTTCTGTTGCCACGCCCGCCCCACCCTCCCGTGCCCTGCCGCAGTAAATCCGGTCTTTACTGCGGCAGGGGTTGGGCGGGTGTCCGGCCGCGACCTCACTTGGGCAGGCGGGCCTCGATCGCGTCGGCGGCGTGGAGCGCGCCGCCCGCCGCGCGCAGGTCGTCCTGCATGGCGCGTAGCCGCTGCCGGGTGGCGGGGTCGTCGAGCAGGCCGCGGACGGCTTCGCGCACGCGTTCGGCGGTGGCGTCGGTGGGGGCGAGGGTCGAGCCGAGGCCGAGGGCGACGACTCGGTCGGCGGTGGTCTGCTGTTCGGGGGTGTGGGGTATGGCCACCATCGGCACGGCCGCTGCCAGGGCCTCCATCGTGGAGTTCATGCCGGTGTGGGTGACGAAGGCGTCGGCGTGTGCGAGCACGGCGGGTTGTGGGACGTGCTGGTGGGCCTCGATGTTCGCGGGCAGCGGCCCGAGATCGGCGGGACTGATGCCGTGGCCCACGGACATCACGACGTGGTAGGGCTCGTCGGCGAACGCCTGGATGCAGGTGTGGAAGAAGTCCGGGCGGCTGATGATCGTACCCAGCGAGACCAGGACCAGCGGATGTCCGGGGGGCGTCCAGTCCTGCGGGGCGGGCAGCCGGGTGGGGCCGACGAACGCGTAGCGGTCATCGAAGGTCTCGTTGTGCACGTGGAAGGACTTGGGCTGGTAGACGAGGTTGAACTCGGCGGGCTTGTAGAAATCATGCAGCTGGAGTGGGGGGATGCCGTGCCGGCTGAGGATGGCGGCGAACAGGGTGTCGAACTCGGCCTTGACGGGGCTGGTGGCGAACATGTCGACGATGAACTTCCCGAAGTCGTAGCCCTCGCTGGCGGCGTGGGCGGACCAGGACTGGATCCTGGGGAGACGCCACTTGGCGGCGAGCATCGGGCCGGCCCAGGCGAGCCAGTCGTTGACGATCAGATCCGGCCGGTCGTCGGCGTATCCGGTCTCGATCTGCGGCAGAACATGCTCCAGTTGCTGGAGCAGGGCGAGGGTGGCGCGTGCGGCGGCGTCCATGCCGTCGATCACGATGGTCTCGGCGGGGCGGGGTTCATAGGAGATGATCTCGGCTCCGGTCGGGCTGATGCGTTCGGCCATCGACTGATCGGCGGGAAAGGTGACGCGGTGGCCGCGCTCGACCAGTTCCCGGGCGATCGGCAGGAGGGGGTTGAGGTGACCGGACTCGGTGAGGCTCATGAAGGCGAGGTGGGCCATGACGGATCTCCTTGACAGTGAGGGTGGGGTCAGGCGGGGTCGAGGGCGCTTGAGCTGTCGGTGAGGCGGCGGGTGAGGTTCTTGCCGGGCAGGCCCAGGCAGAGCACGGCACAGATGAGGAAGGTGCCGATCGCCCAGGGGGCCGCGTGGGTGATGGCACCGGTCAGGCCCCGGCTCGCGTGGGTGAAGAAGAGGTTGCCGATGATGGCGACGCCCAAAGCGCCGCCGAACTGCTGGGCGGTGGAGAAGATGCCGGAGGCGCCGCCCGCGAGGTGCTCGGGTACCGCGGTGAGGACGATGTTGACCAGCGGCACGACCACGAAGCCGAGGCCGATGCCGGCGACGAGCAGGCCGGGCACGAGCGGCCAGGCCCCGGTGTGCTGGGGGGCCGCGTCGTTCAGGGCGCACTGGACCCAGAGCAGCCCGCCGGCCATCAGCAGGTTCCCGACGACCAGGATGTTGCGGCCGATCTTGGCGACCAAGGTGACGACGACGGGGGCGGAGATGAAGGCGCCGGCGCTCATGGCCATCATCAGCACACCGGCCTGGCTCGGTGTGTAGCCCTGGCCGGTCTGCAGCCAGATGGTGAAGACCAGGAAGAAGCCGGACATGCCTGCACCGAACAGCAGCTGGATCAGCAGGCCTGAGCCGAAAGCCGGCCGCTTGAAGAGCGCGGCGGGCAGCAGCGGGTGCTCGATCCTGCGCCAGGACTCATAGTTCACCAGGGCGGCAAGGGCCAGGACACCGCCGGCCAGGCAGATCCAGCCCCACAGCGGCCAGCCGTTCGAGCGGCCCTCCACCAGCGGTAGCACGATCGCCACCAGGCATAACGCGAGGATCAGGTTGCCGGCCACATCGATGCGTCCGCCGGTGCGTTCCCGTGAGGTGGGGATCCACTTCGCGCCCAGCAGCAGGGTCCCGGCGGCGATGGGAATGTTCACGGCGAAGATGGTGCGCCAGCCCCAGCCGAACAGGTCCCAGTCGGTCAGCACCCCGCCGAGTAGCACGCCCGCGGCGTTCGCGACGCCCGCCGTGACCCCGAACAGGGCGAAGACCTTGCCGCGCTCCGCGCCGTCGAACATGATGCGCAGCGAACCGAGCACCTGCGGCAGCAGGGCCGCGGCGGCCACCCCCTGCACCGCACGGGCGGCGATCAGCTGGCTCGGGTCGGAGGCGATGGCGCTGCCCGCGGACGCCAGGGCGAAGCAGGCCACGCCGGTCAGGAACAGCCCTTTGCGGCCGAACCGGTCGCCCAGATGTCCCGCGATGATCAGCGTTGCGGCGAACCCGAGCATGTAGGCGGATACCGTCCACTCCAGCTCCGCCGGCGAGGCGTGCAGGCTACGGCCGATGGACGGCAGGGCGGTGTTCACTATCGAGGCGTCGATCAGATCCAGCAGCGCCGCGATCATCATGACGATCGCGGCGGCCCACCGCTTCGGATACGCCGCCGGCGCTATGGCCGCGGCCCCTCGGTCATCCACACGGGACATGACCACTCCCTTTGAAGACACCGCCTGGCTCTCGGGCGGAAGCGCCGAAGCCATCCGGCGCGGAGGGCACACCGTCGGATCAGCGGCCCGGGAAGCAGTATCAATCTCTCGCATAAAATAGTCAAATATCTATTTGATTCACTCGTGCGAACGTATGACAGAATCAAGATCATGGCCACCCGGCGCACGCCCCAGGACCAGGAACCGGCCGGGCGGCAGCGGACCAGGCGCTCGCCCGCCCCACACGAGCGGCAGCGCGATGCTGAGCGCACCAAGGCGCGCATCCTCGATGCCGCCGTGGAGGTGTTCTCCGCCAAGGGCTTCGACCGTGCTCGGGTCACCGACATCGCCGAACGCGCTGGTGTGAACCAGCAGCTCATCTCCTACTACTTCAACGGCAAGCGGGGCCTGTTCCGGGAGATCGGCCGCCGCTGGCGGGCCTACGAGGCCGAGACGATCCGCATCGGCCTGCGCGGGCAACGCTCTCGCGGTCTACCCACACCTGGCCCGCGGCCTGTTCGGCACCGACATGGTTTCCCTCGAGCTGGTCGAACACTACGCCGAACAACTTGCCCAGGTGATCAGCTGCCGGGAGCAGTTCCACCCAGCGTGCCGGACTCTCGCAAATGAAGTCCCGCCCCGCGCGGACCGTCGTGACAGCCGTACTTCGCCACTTCCGAGTCGCTCAAGAAGTCGAACGGCGGGCTGACGCCCTGAGCCGCCCCGGCGCGAGCCTCGGTCTGCGGTGATGGCCGACGTGGCGCGGCGGGTGGATGAGCCGGCCGCGCCCGCTTCGAAGGCCGCCCGACCCTCAGCCACCTCGATAGAACAAATTTAAAATGAGTTACCCCGTTTACTGGACAATCCCCGCGCACTATGGCTAACGGTCGAGAGAATAGTCAGTGGCCGGAGAGAGATAGGATGAGCATTGAGACATCTATCTCGTTGCGCGAAGCTTAATTTCATGCCCCTGCCAGTGGATTCGACCCGCCCCCGACCCTGCTGACCTGGGGTGGGCCATCTTGGGCGGCAGAATGAGTGCGCGACTTTGGCCCAGCGAAGGCAGCCGTTTCGACTTTTCCGGCGGATGCGGGCGACTTGTGTGGGGACGAGCGTCTGCAGCAGGCCGTTAGAGTCGAATTTATGGAATGGAATTTTCAGGCGGCCGAAGATCTCGCAGCCGCATTGCGTGCCGGTGAAGTGAGCTCGGTGGAACTGACCGACGAGGCGATCGCCCGTATCGAGCGGGACGACAAGGCGATCAACGCGATTTGCGTGCCGGACTTCGACCGTGCGCGGGCCGCCGCGCGCGGTGCCGACCAGGCGCGCGCCCGCGGCGAGGACCGGCCGCTGCTCGGCATTCCAGTGACGGTCAAAGAGTCCTACAACATCGCCGGGCTGCCCACGACCTGGGGCATGACGCCGCAGGCGAACTTCATGCCGGCCGAGGACGCGGTCCAGGTGTCGCGGCTGAAGGCCGCGGGCGCGGTGGTGCTCGGTAAGACCAATGTGCCGGTGGGGCTGCAAGATATCCAGAGCTTCAACGAGATCTACGGCACCACCAACAACCCGTGGGATCACGGTCGCACGTCGGGTGGGTCCTCGGGCGGATCAGCGGCGGCTCTGGCGTCCGGGTTCGGCGCGCTGTCCATCGGCTCCGACCTCGCCGGCTCGTTGCGCACCCCCGCGCATTTCTGCGGCGTCTACGCGCACAAGCCGACGCTCGGGCTGGCGGCGACCCGCGGCATGGTCGCGCCGCCGGCGCCGCCGTTGCCGGTCGACCTCGATCTGGCCGTCGTCGGTCCGATGGCGCGCACGGCCCGCGACCTCACGCTCCTGCTCGACGTCATGGCCGGACCGGACCCGCTGACGTACGGTGTGGCGTACGACGTGACGCTGCCGCCCGCGCGCCACCAACGGCTCTGCGACTTCCGAGTCCTGGTGCTCGAGGAGCATCCGTTCATTCCGACCGGGGCCGCTGTGCGGGCGGGCGTGAACCGGGTGGCCGACGCGCTTGTCGACGGCGGCGCCCGCGTCGAACGGCACAGTCCGCTGCTGCCCGATCTGACCGAAGCCGGGCTGCTCTACGCGCAGCTGCTTTTTTCGGGGTCCGTTGCCCGTTTTCCCGTCGAAGCGTACGAGCAGCTGCAGACCCGCGCCGCCGAACTGAGCGCGGACGACCAGAGCCTCGACGCGACGCGGCTGCGCGCCATGGTGTTCAGCCACCGCGACTGGATCGAGACGAACAACCGTCGCGAACTCCACCGCCACGGCTGGCGGCAGCTGTTCGCCGAGTTCGATGTCGTGGTCTGTCCGATCACGCCCACTCCCGCGTTCGGCCATGACCACAACCCCAATCCGCTGGAACGCCGGCTCGACATCGACGGCGTCGAGTACCCGTACTTCGACCAGCTCGTCTGGGCCGGTCTGGCCACCATGCCCGGCCTGCCCGCCACCGCCATACCAGCGGGCCGGTCCCCCGAGGGCCTGCCGGTGGGAGTGCAGCTCATCGGCCCGATGTTCGAGGACCGCACCCCGCTGCGGCTGGCCGAACTGCTCGAGCAGAAGATCGGCGGCTTCCAGGCACCGAGATAGGGCGTATTGCCGGGTATCCGTCGTGGACGAGGTGCGAATCAGTCGCCTCCGGGCAAAGGAGCCGGCCGTCCGGCGCCGGCACTCCCGATGATGCCCGCCATCGCGCCCCGCGCCGGCCATCAACAGCGGACGGGCTAGGTGAGGGGTGAGATCGCGTCGGGCGCGATGGCGGACCCAGCCCATCATCGCGGCCGCCCGTCTGCTGGACGACACTAGCGGGCGGCCAAGCCTGCGCGAATCCATCCGGCGTGGTGTTCGCCGTGCTCGCGGCCTATCCGGGATGGAACGCGAATACACCCGCGACCCCACCCTGGAAGGCCACGAGAGCACCCGCAAGAACAGCAAGGCCATCGGCGGCGCCACCGTCACCGATGAGGCCATGCTGTCCATGGCCCTGCATCAACGCGACCAAGACCTCAGCCTGCGCGAGATCTCCTCCCGCCTGGCACCCCTCCCCGGCCACCGTCATGCGCATGCTCCGCGACCACGACACCGGCATCGCCGAGCTGAATGTAGGAGCGGACGATGCGAAGCAACGGCCGTAGTTTCCTGGCCGGTACCCGAGCCGCGAACTGTCCTTGGTCATGATCCAACACCGTGATCAAACCGAGACGCCGCTCCGAGACTCCTGCGTTATCGCAGGTCAGATGCAAGTTCGTTGAAAATTTCTGCATTGCTACTGGGACCCCGGAAGGCGTCAGGTCCTCGCGGGCGGCTGGGTGTTCGGCCTCGACCCAGGCGTGCTGGGTGCGCATGGTGGCGGCGTCGGGCTGGTCGAAGCCGAGGCCGCCGTGCAGGTCAACGTTGCCGACGGAAGTTCGCGCAACGTGTGCCGGGCGGTGGTCGCTTGTGGTCGTCTAGCGCAGGGCGGCGATACCTGTCAGGAAGATGTCGACGCCGGCGAGGAATTGCCGGCGATCGTCGTGCTCGCGCAGCTGCGTCGCCGCCGCGTGCACGAACGGGTACTGGCTGGGGTTGACTTGCGCCCATTGCGCGGCAGCGGTGTCCAGGAAAGCCGCTCGGTCGGTGTCGCTGTCGGCGAGGTGCCGGGCGTTCGCGGCGTTCTGCACGGCAACACCGAGGACGTAGTTCATGAGCGTGCCGGCCGCGTCGAAGCGCGCTCGCTCGGGGACGGCGAGTGCGTCCAGCAGTCTGGCGATGCTCTCGTAGAAGTCCAGCAGCGCGGGTCGCCATGGTTGCCGGGAGAGTTCTGCCCCGACCCAGGGGTGTGCGTCGATCGCGTCGAACAGGCCCAGGGCCAGGCGGCGCAGGGTTTCGCGCGGGTCGGTATCGATGACCGCGCCGGACAGTACGCGGGTGATGATGTCGTCGGTGGCGGCCGCGAGCAGGTCGCTCTTGTCCGCGACGTGGTGGTAGATCGCTCCGTAGCCGGTGCTCAGGCGAACGGTGAGCGCGCGCAGGGTCAGCGCACTCTCGCCGCCGCCGTCCAGAAGCTCGGTCGCGGCCTGGATGATCAGCTCTCTGGACAGGCCGTCCGTGCGCCGCGGGGCCCGCTGAGATCGCGTCGCGGTTTTCTTGCCCATGGTCCTCATCATCGCACGAGTGGAGCGTCGATCCAACATCGTGTTAGCTTTTGGAGTGACGATCCAATCCGGATCGGTTCAGCGAGTCTGTGAGGAAACCCATGACGACACCGGTCACGATCATCGGAGCGGGCCTGGGCGGCCTGGTGCTGTCTCGCGTGCTGCACGTGTACGGCATCCCGTCCACGGTCTACGAGGCGGAATCCTCCCCGTCGGCGCGCACGCAGGGCGGGCTGCTCGACATCCGCGACTACAACGGCCAGCCGGCGCTGCAGACGGCGGGCCTGACCGAGGAGTTCCGCGAGCTCGTCCTGGAGGGACGCCAGGCGATGCGGCTCCTGGACCGGGACGGGAACGTCCTGCTCGACCTGCCCGACGACGGGACGGGTGGCAACCCCGAGGTGCAGCGCGGCGAACTGCGGCAGATGCTGCTCGACTCGCTCCCGGCCGGCACCGTCCGGTGGGACCACAAGGTCAGCGGCGTGCGTGCCCTTGGCGACGGCCGCCATGAGGTGGCCTTCGCCAACGGCACCGCCGCCACCACGAGCCTGCTGGTCGGCGCGGACGGCGCCTGGTCCCGAGTCCGGCCACTGCTTTCCGGTGCGACACCGGAGTACACCGGCTTCTCGTTCATCGAAACCCACCTGTTCGATGGCGACAACCGGCACCCGACCAGCGCGAAAACCGTCGGCGGGGGAGCGATGATGGTGCTCGAGCCGGGCAAGGGGATCCTCGCTCACCGGGAGCGCGGCGGGAACCTCCACACCTGGGTGATGCTCTCCAGGCCGCAGGACTGGTTCGCCGATATCGATTTCACCGATCCCGCCGCGGCCATCGCACAGATCGTGCGGGAGTTCGACGGCTGGGCACCGGAGCTCACCGCGCTGGTCACCGACGGCGAGACCGCGCCGGCCCTGCGCACCATCTACACCCTGCCCCTCGAGCACCGGTGGGATCGGACACCGGGGGTGACCCTGCTCGGCGACGCCGCGCACCTCTCGGCCCCGAACGGCGAAGGCGCCAACCTGGCCCTGTACGACGGCGCCGAACTGGGCAAGGCGATCGCCGCGCACTCCGACGACATCGAGACCGCGCTCACCGAATACGAGCAGGCCATGTTCGTGCGCAGCGCCGCGTCCAACGCCGAGGCCCCTGATCTTCAGGTGATGTTGGGCGACGGCACACCCCACAACCTGATCAACGCCTTCACCGGGAGCTGATCAGCACAGGGCGGCGGCGATCCAGTCCTTGATCGGCATGGGGAACAAGAGAACAGCCACCAGCGGTAAGACCGGACGGCGATGTCGTCGTCATGACGACCTTTGACGACGTCCGGGAGTTGTGCCGTGGAACCTACCTACGACCTCACCGACCCCGACGATGCCCGGCGGTTCCTCAACGACGACCCTGCAGGGGGGCATCCGGAAGCGAGCCCATCTGCGTCGGGCAATTGGCCTCGCTGCTGCAGTTTGCAGGGCCGCATCAGGCCAACCACACCCTGACCGGAGATGAGGCGTTGCGGGACTGGCTGACCGAGCCCGAACTGATCGATGCGGTCCGCCTGCACGGGGTCACTTGGGAGGAATTCGCGCCCGTGCTGCGCTACCGGTCGTTGGTCAGCATGACGGTGCCCTCGTTCGGGAAGCCTTCGGGGTGGCTGTGGCCGATGGCGTCGTCCCACTTGCCGTCGCTGATCGTGTTCCAGTAGTCCTCGTCGGTGCGGATGCGCTCGCGGGCCTGCTTCGAGAGCAGCTCGTAGCTTCCCGCGCTGGCGTAGCGACCTTGGGCGGCAGCGAGCTGGTTCTTCCAGTAGTAGCCGATCTGTTCCGCCATGTTGCGGTAGGACTGGACTCGATGGAGCACCTGTTGGTAGAAGGCGGAGCGATAGCGCGGGTCGAGCTTGGCGGAAACACCCTTGAGCGTCGCCACCAGCTCGTTGGACTCGTTGATGTAGCGCTGGAGCTCATCCCCGTCCGAGGTAGCGCTGAACGGGAAGACCTGACCGTTGTGGATCCTTCCTGAGTTCGCGTTGGAGGAGTTGATCTCCCCCCAGAACTCGGCGCGCTTGGTGTTCTCGAGCGCGTCGAACCTTTCCAGCGCGTCGGCGACCACGGCGGCGTCCTTGCCCCTCAGCCGGAAGTCTCGCTGTACGTGCTCGGTGCGGAACCTGGTGTCGTCATAGCCCGCCACGTCCCACGCGAGCTTGGCGAACAGGTCGAGCTTGATCTCGCCGGGCTTGATGTCCCCGACGTTGAGGATCCAGTAGCGCCCCGCGGCGGAATTCCACGCCCGGCGCAGCTGCTGCACCATCAGGGACATCGGCGTCGAGTTCAGCCACAGGTAGCTCTTCGGCTCGCCCCAGTAGGAGATGTGGTAGTAGACGCCGTTCCCGCCGGACCGGGCGGCTTCGGATCGCGTGGGCACCTGGCGCAGATAGCCCTGGTTGTCCTCGGTCCACATCAGGGTCACGTCGGCGGGGATGTGGTCCTTCAGCCCGGCGTTGTAGAGATCGTTCATCTCCTTGCAGGGGATGAACACCTGCGGCACGGCGTCGGCGCTGCCGTAGACCTCTGCGATCAGTTTGCGCTGCTCGCGAATGACGTCGGCCAGCATCTCGATCTTGTCTTTGAACCCGTACGGGTTGCCGGGTGTGAACACCGGATCGCTGTCGTGCACACCGCGGATGCCCAGGGCGAGGATGTTCTCGAAGCCGGCGTTGGCGACCACGCGCCGGCGCCAGTACTCGAGGATCGCGGGCTTGTTGATCGAATAGTTGAAGGCCGCCACGGCGTCCGGGCCCTTGATGTCGAGCGCGTCCTTGTTGCGGTCGTACCACTGTCGCCACTCGCCCTCGTTGTTGCGCAGCATGAGCTCGGCGTGGGAGGAGGATGCGACCACGCCGTACGCAGCCGCCTCGCGGGCGTTGATCGGTGTCCCGTTGTCGTACGTCCCGGTGTCGGTGACCGCGTTGAACGCCCTGGAGGCCAGGTGCATCGCCGGCCACAGCGTGTTGAGCCTGAGCCGCAGCATCAGCTCATAGACGTGCCGGTAGTAGTTGACATCAGGCGTGCCGTCGCGGGTGGGGAACTTCTTCTTCGCCCACGCGATGGTGCGTTCTTCGTCGTTGATGAAGATTCCGCGGTACTTGACGTCCGGCCCGTCCTCGACCCGGGTCTTGCCTTCGACCTCGATGTCGTCGCGCTGCCTGACCGGCACGTCACTGTACCAGTACCAGGGCGAGACGCCGATCTCCTCGGAGATCGAGTAGATCCCGTAGATCGTCCCGCGGGCATCGCTGCCCGCGATCACCAGCGCGTTGCCGACTCCGGGGAGCGGGTTCTTGATGGTCTTGGTCGCGTACGCCTCCCACGTGCCCTTGATCCCGGCGGCCTCGTCGAACTTGCCGGCTGCGACGATCTCGTCGATCAGCCGGCTCTGTCCGAGCTGGCCGACGATGATCGCGGTCTTCTGACCCGTGGCCTTGGTCAGCAGGGCCGGCTCGCGGTAGAGCTCTTGATCGAGCAGTTCGCCGCACGATCACAACGCGAGGGCGAGACGATCCGCCTGCCTACCGAGCTGGTGCTCCGCGAGTCGTCCGGCCCAGCGGGACGCCGCGCCTGAGTCGCCCTGTTCTAGGGTGCCTGCATGAAGATCCGCGTCGCCGCAGCGGAGGACGCCAGAATCCTGGCCCTGCTGAACCCTCACGTTCATGTGATCCACGCCGCTCACCGCCCGGACGTCTACCGCGCCGACCCACCCGAAGAGGAGCTGACCGACTACTTCGCGACGCTCCTGGTCAAAGACGTCACGCGTGCGTTCATCGCCGAGATTGATCGTCCAGTCGGGTATGCCGTGGCTGCCATCGTGCGTCGCGAGGAAAACCCGTTCCTCCAAGCCGAATCCTTCATCGTTCTCCATCAGCTGGCGGTGGATCCGAAAGCCGCCAGAGGCGGGGTTGCGAGTCAGCTGATCGAGGCCGTGCGGAATGCAGGCAGGCTGGAGGGCTGCCGGAGGCTGCTGACCGACGTGCTGGACTTCAACGAGGGCGCCAAGGCCTTCTATGCGGCGGCCGGATTCGCTGAGTTGAAACACGTGCTGGAGCAGCCGCTTTGATGCTCGCGTGGAGTTGTGGGGGCCAGGAACGCCTCGGCTGCTGCGTATTCTCCCAGAACGCCATACTGCGGATAATGAACCCTATCTGCGATAGAGGCGCAAGATCGCCGATCGCTGCTGCCTACCTCAAATCCGGTGCGATCCTTCCGAAGGTCGACCGAGACACTCGATGCCGACGGTAACAGGTGGAAACCCCTGCTGATGAGCTTTCCGCCCCGAGAGAAGGTCACAGACGAATTGGCTACGGGGATTTTAGTGCCGGGGCTCGGGCCGCCAGCCAGGTAGGCTGCTCCGGATAATCTGCTGGCAGGCTCAGATGCTACAGGTGAATTTTGAGCTGTACAGCCTGTGACGGCGAGAATCAAAAGCGCCGCTAAAAGGCATGCAGGCTGTTCTTCATGTTGATCTCCTTTGCGGTCTCAGCCGCCGCGAACCCCTTGCTGACTGGATTGACGACCAACTTCAGCACGTAGACTTTGGATGGTGCCGTACAGGTTGGCGTGTGACCAGAAGAGCGGCCTGAGCACGCGCCGGTCGACGTCGGTGGGCGGGGTCACGTTCGGGTTCGAGCGGGCACCGTGGCGTACGATCTGACGGTGCCATTGACGCCGTCAGCCCATGCCATCAGCCAGTACGCGACCACGACCGATAATCTCTCCGCGCGTATCGCGTTGCACGTCGGGAAGCGCACCGTGCTGATCACCGCGGCTCGCTGAACGCGCTGCCGTTGAGCAGCCCCATCGGCACGTCTGTCGATCTCCGGAGTTTCCTGCACGGCCAAGAGCGCTTGATTAGCTGATGCGCTCGAGGTCCGGGCGGCGGGCCGAATTGAGGGCATTGATCAGCTGGCCTTGACGGTAGACGATCGCGCTTTCGGGAAAGTGGCCCCGTTGCCGGCGAGTGCGGTCCAGCTGTCGGCGTCCGAAGTGCCCACTGCACGGATGTCCGACATTCTGTGCGCGCCCGGTGATTCGGTTCTAGCTAGTACTCCAGCAGCACTTTGGAATTTTCCCTGTTCAGGGCTATCTGGCCGTGGCCGCCGTGTTCGAGAGGAAGCGCCGGCTCCTACGACCTCTACGCACTGCCGGGCGCCCCGTCGCGCTCGCTTCGTCGGGCGAGGCGCTGGGCCTGCCCGTTGTGCACATCGCTCACCCACTCCCAGCCGGGCTTGGCCGATGGGCCGACCCGCGGGTCACTGGGAACCTGGCCCTCACGCAAGGCGAGCCCGTACGCCCGATCCAGCTCGATCCGTGCGTGTACCTGATCAGCTCCGCCGATGAACCCGTGGCCGGGGACGAGGACATCGACGTCACCCGCCACGCCCTCCAGCAGCCGCAGCGCGGCGAGGTAGTCCTCGATCGGGTCAGCGGTGCCGTTCAGGTCGAGCATCGGAATCAAGACATCGGAGAGCATGTCGCCGGCGACGAGAACCCCGCGTTCTTCGATCAACAGCGCCGCATGACCCGGTGCATGCGCTTGATGCTCGATGATCCGGACTTGAGGGCCATCCCAAGGGATCTGCGCGGTTTCGGCGGGCAGGCCGGTGATGAGGCCGAGCAGGTCCAGCGGTACCTGCCCGGCGATTTCCGTCTCGAGCAGGTGGTCGGCGATGCGGGCCTTCGCATCCGCGTCCGACAGCTGATCTCGGACGGTGGCCGCGCAGCGGGCCGTGCCGTAACGAGGGGCGGTGCCGAGCTGGGCGTGCCAGAGCAGGTGATCCCAATGAGGATGCGTCGAGAAGCCTGCCACAACGGTCTGGCCCAAATTGGACAGGTCGTTCGCGAGGCAGGCCATTTCGTGGCCCTGGACCCCGGGGTCGATGAGCAACACGCCAGCCCGGCCTTGCACGACAACGGCGTTGCTCTGGCAGAACTCGCTCTCGTGGATCAGCACACCCTCCGCGACCTGTCTCAGCACGGTGGCCCCTTCCGCTTGTGGTTTGCAACCGCTCGTCGAGACGGTAGTCCTGGCGGTGGTAGATTGCAAGCACTATGGACGAAGTGAATGAGCCGCGGTCGGAGTGCCCGATCAATGCAGCCATCGAGGCGTTCGGCGATCGCTGGAGCTTGATCGTCCTCCGCGACATCGTCTTCGGAGACCGCCGCTATTTCCGAGAGCTGCAGGCCAAGTCAATCGAGGGGATCGCCTCAAATATTCTCGCCGACCGACTCAAGCGACTCGTCAAGTCGGGACTGCTCACCCGCGAGGACACGCGACCCGGCCAGCGGGCACGCTACAGCCTGACCGAATCCGCGATCCAACTCGTACCCGTGTTCGCGCAGCTGGGCAGCTGGGGACTTCGCCACCGACCCACGAGCAGCGCGCTGAACGCTCGCGCCGTGCTGCTTGAACAAGGCGGCCCCGCGCTCTGGCAAGAGTTCATGGACGAGCTTCGCCGCGAGCACCTCGGCTCCGAACTCCCAGCGCGATCACCGAGTGTTCGCGAGCGCCTGAACGCGGCCTACCTCGCTGCCACGAACTCCCCGTAGCTGCCAGGCCGACGGCCACGTCCCAAGGCGCCAACGGACGTCGCCCGAGATGATGTCTCACATAGGAACGGCAGTCGTGTGCACGGCTGTCGCGGAACCTTGGTGGTGAGAGTGGCCGCTCGGCCCGTGCGCCTGGAAGCTGATGGAGGAGAAGGAGGCGAAGGAGGAACTCGGCAAGGGGAAGCTGTACGGCGCACTCGTCGTGCCCGGCAACTTCACTTCCTCCGTCACCGCACTGACCAGCGCCGCAGGCGCCGAGCGCCCGATCCGCCCGACGCTGAGGGTGCTGACCAACCAGTCCGCCGGCAGCCTCGGTTCCAGCCTGGCTCGGGCGGCTTCGACGGCGGCGGCCGAGAGCGCCTCGCTCCAGGTGGGCAGGGAACTGACCGCGCAGAATGGGGCCGAGCAGGCCAAGCTGCCCGCCGCGGCACGCATCCTGCTGGCCGATCCGGCTGCCGTCACGGTGGAGGATGGCCATCCGCTCGACTCGCACAGCGGCCTGGGCTTGACCGCGTTCTACTACGCGCTTGTCCTCGTGGTCTGCGCCATGCTCGCCGCCAATGTCATCAGCGGCCAGGTGGACCACGCCCTCGGCTACACCCACAACGACATGGGCCCGCTGCGCCTGCACCGCCCGCTGATCCGGGCGACCCGGGTGCAGACCCTGGCCATCAGCAGCACGCTCATGATCGGACTGTCTCTGCTGATGGGCACCCTGGTCATGGTGGGCGCGGTCGGCATCATGGGCATGGATGCCTCCCACCTGCCGCTGCTGTGGCTGTACTCGGTGTGCGCCATCGCGGTCTGCGGGATCGGTGCGCTCGCCCTCCTTGCCGTGTTCGGCACGCCCGGCCTGCTGGTGGTCACGTTGGTCTATATCGCGATGGCGGTGCCGACGGCCGGTGCCACCACCCCCATCGAGGCGCTGCCCAGCTTCTACCGCTTCCTCGCGGAGTTCGAGCCGCTGCGGCAGATCACCAGCGGTGTCCGCTCGATCCTCTACTACGACGCCCAGGTACGACCGCAAGGGGCTGCACCGCATCCCCGCCGAGACGAAGGCTGAGAAGAGCACCGTCCCGGCATAGCGGAACGCAACTCACCCCGAACGGGGCCATGGCGCCGAGCGGTCCCGATGCGTGTCGCCTTGCGGGAACGAAGGTGTGCACACCATCAGGGATCGGCCGCGGGTCTCTCCCCAAGGGCGTCGCCGAGCCTCTGCGCGGACCTCGGGTGTCCGCTCGGCTCTGCGCGGCGCCGGATATCGCGATGACACACGCTGGAAACCGATCGGTTTTCATTTCGCCGGAATGGAGTTAACCTCGCAGTATGACCACCGAAGTGAGGCTAAGTCCCCGCGAGCGGCTGCTGGAGGCGGCGGCCACGCTCACCTACCGAAACGGTGTCGGCATCGGCATCGAGGCGCTGTGCAAGGCGGCGGGGGTGTCGAAGCGCTCCATGTACCAGCTGTTCGAGAGTAAGGACGAACTGCTGGCAGCGAGCCTGGAGGAGCGCTCATCTGCCTTCGTGGCGAAGCTCCTGCCTGCGGCGAACGATGGCCGTTCTCCCCGCGAGCGGATCCTGCACGTCTTCGAGCAGGTGGAGTTGCAGGCGGGTGCGCCCGAGTTCCGAGGCTGCCAATACCTCGCTGTGCAGATCGAACTCAAGGATCAGAGCCATCCTGCGAGCCAGGTGGCGCACCGGGTCAAGGGGAACCTGATGGCCTTTTTCCGCGCCGAGGCCGAGCAAGGTGGGGCGAGCGACCCGGACCTGCTGGCCCGGCAGCTCAGCGTGGTCTTCGACGGCGCCAGCGCCCGTGCGGGGATCGGAGCCGACAACCTGACAGGGCTCATCGCACCCACCGTGGCCACCCTGCTCGATGCGGCAGGCATGCGCTGACGCATCGCTTTTCCGAGCAAATCGCCCAGGCCAGAGGCGCGACTATCCCTTTCTCCCGTACTTGGTCTGCCCCCCAGCGGAGGGTGACGCGGCTGGATCCGTTCCTGCTTGAGCTTGCACGCGGAAACCGATCGGTTTACAGTTAGGGAAACCGATCGGTTTTCTCATTGAGCTAGGGAGTCCAGGATGGCGACAAATCGGCCGGTGGCACTCGTGACGGGTGCGTCATCCGGCATCGGAAAGGCGGCCGCGCTCGCGCTGATAGAAGCGGGCTTCGACGTGGTCGGCACCAGCCGCGACACCTCACGCGTCACCCCGCTCGACGGTGTGACCTTCGTCGACCTCGACGTAGCGGGTGACGAGTCGGTCATCGCGGCGGTCCGGCAGGTGATCGAGCGGTTCGGGCGGATTGACCTGCTGGTCAACAACGCCGGCATGGGCGCAATCGGTGCCGTTGAGGAAAGCACCGTCGCGCAGGCCCAGGACCTCTTCAACGTCAACGTCTTCGGGGTGATGCGGATGACAAAGGCCGTCCTGCCCCACATGCGCGCTCAAGGACGCGGACGCATCATCAACCTCTCCTCCGTGGTCGGTTTCCTCCCCTCGCCATACATGGCCGCCTACGCCGCCTCCAAGCATGCGATCGAGGGGTACTCGGAGTCCCTGGACCACGAGGTCCGCGAGCACGGCGTCCGGGCGCTTCTGGTCGAACCCGCCTACACCAGCACCGGATTCGAGGCCAACAGCCCGCGGCCCGACGCGCCCCTGCAGGTCTACGCGGACCAGCGGCGCGCCTTCGACCGCATGATGCAGACAGCGATCAAGGACGGCGACGACCCCGCCATCGTCGCCAAGGTGATCGTCGAGGCAGCGACCGACCGGAAGCCGAAGCTGCGCTACACCGCCGGTTCCCTGGCCGGACGCGCCAGCGCCCTGCGCCGCATCGCTCCAGTCCGGGTCTTCGACAAGCAGATCCGCAGGCTCAACCAGCTGGCCGGCTGACGCCTGCCCACCATAAGGAGTCGGCGATATGCCCAGTCACCAGGCGCGTCCCACGATTCACATCCCGGGGACCACCAGCCACACCATCGCCCCGCGCGGAGGGCGCCACAACCGTGAGGGAACGTTGCGTTACCTCAAAGCGGGCACGGGTGCTCCCCTGGTCCTGCTGCACACCGTGCGAACGCAGGCCGAGCACTTCCGCGTCCTCATCCCCTTGATCTCCGACCAGTACACCGTGTACGCCCTCGATCTCCCGGGGATGGGCTACTCCGAGATCGTGCCCAGTGCGTCGTATGCAGAGCCGGCGATGCGTGCGGGCGTCGAACGGCTCCTCACCGAACTCGACCTCTCTGACGTGACGCTGGTCGGGGAGTCCATGGGGGCGGTGCTCGCCCTGACCACCGCGGCCGATCTGCCGGAGCGCGTACGGCGCGTCGTTGCGGTGAATGCGTACGACTTTCGCGACGGAATCGCCCGGTCCAGTCTCCTCGCTCGTCTGGTGGTCGGCGGTGTTCTCACTCCGGGGGTGGGCCTGGTGGTCGCCGGGGTGGAGCCCAAGCCCATCCTCCGCAAGATCCTGCAGGGCGGCCTGGTGGACAAGACCGCTTTGCGGGCGGACTACGTGGACGAGCTCCTGCAGGTGGGCAGCCGGCCCGGCTACCCGACCGTCGCCCGGGCCGTGTACCAGAGCCTGCCCAGCCTCATCGCGGCCCGCGCGCGCTACACCGCGGTCAAGGCCCCCGTCCACCTCCTCTACGGGGAGAAGGACTGGTCCCGGTGGTCGGACCGGGAGGCCAACAAGGAGCTGCTGCCTGCCGCCGATTTCACGCAGGTGCCGGGAGCGGGTCACTTCATCGCACTGGAACGGCCCGACATGCTGGCCGACCTGTTGAACGCTGTGGCGTGACCGCCCCGAGGCCGCCGTGGTCACCCCCGTTCGGGAAATTTCTGAAGCGCATCATGTACGGACGAGCGAACTTCGACCTCTTACGTGCCATGGCTCTCCACAACTGATCACCGAACGTGATCACTCCCCATAGATCGCGCCAGAGCCCAATTACGTGATCGCCGACACCGGTGGGAGGCCGGCGGGTTCATCCCGCGCATGCCCGACTCGCTCGAACAACTCGACCTGCTGCTGCTCACCGTCGCCAAACCCCGCCTCATCCACACCGACGGGATCCACTTCCTGTCCCTGCGCTACCTCGACCCCGTCCTGGCCTTCTACACCCGGGAACAGGCCACCATCCGCTACAACCCCCGCGACATCACCGAGATCCGCGTCTACCTCCGCCTCCCCGACGGCGCCGAGGAATTCCTGTGCCGGGCGATCTGCCCCGAACTCTCGGCCACCACCATCAGCCTCAAAGAGATCACCGCCGCCCGCAACGCCCGCCGCAAACAGCTACACGGCCACCTGACCAGCCGCGACGCCATCGTCGACCGGCTGCTGGCCGCCCACGGAGAACCCCTGCTAGCCTCCCTGGCCAGCACCGATCTGGCCAACTGGGCAACCCTCACCCAGCCCGACGGCGACCGAGCCTCCACCACCCACGACAGACCCAGCCCGCCCGCCGCACCGCTCACCGGCACCACTACTACCCGCGGTGACGCTCCGCGACTCAAACCCGCGTTCCGCAGCTAACGGCCGACATGAGGCACATCGGAACGCTAAACTGCGGGTCAGAAGGTTCCGGCCTAGCGGAAATCGCGAAAAGCCCTAGTGACACGACTTCCTCGAATACCGCACCATAGCCTGCGGTGATGCTGCTACGTTCTGGTGACATGCCTGATCAGGCACGGGCCATGAGAACGAGACGCAAGAGACGGACGACAGCTCTCACGGGCGCACGGTCGTTCAGCCGCTGATCATCTATGCGGGCCGGCATTGACAGCCGTCGCGCGGCGCGTAGTCGAAGATCGGGAACGTCGCCCCGGTCAGGCCGCTTGACCAGGCATGATGCCTAGCCCTAGTGACACGCCGTATCAGCGTGATCGGTTGCATTTCCCCAGTTCAAGCCGTGGATTCATGTGCTTTTCCTCACGGACATCTGCGGAACCCGGGTCAAACGGCGATTCGTACGCACTGGGCTGGCCACCCGCACCGCCTGCCCAGTGATCGCACCCCGCGTGGAGTACCAACTCACCCCGGCAGGCGCACGACTTGAGGTCGTCTTGGACACCATGGCCGCCTGGGCCGAACAAGACCTTCCCCCCACCGGCTCGTTCCGCGTCACAGACCGGTAACCAGGACCCGGTTCTCATGCTCTCCATCCTCAAGGACGGGGCCGTCCCGCACATCCAGCACCTACCCGCCGCACAAGCCTCCCGGCGATGATCGTGAACATTCAACTCACAACTTGCCTGTCCTGAAATCCGCACTGCTCTTGAGGACCGCAGAGTCTATGCTCCAGTTCTCTGGCTGGACCCTCTCCCAGAGACTTCCCTTACCGATTTCCCTTCCCAACTGGTCTTCTCGCCTGAACCACTGCTCAGCACTTCTGATCCTGTTGGGGTGAATTTCGTCGAGCAGAGCGTAATCCCTGGTGATGATTCCATGTTTCCATACATTCCAGAATCCCGTGAAATTGTCGCGGAAGCTCATGGTGCTTTTGTCATTGGGATCGGCATTGTATCCTGCAGGGTGATCGGCAACCCCCTTCAGGTCCGGGCCGTTCCAATATGTGTCCAGATCAGTGTCGATGTACTGTGCCGGATGCTTGGTGACCCTCTCGAACGCCGCAGCCATATCGGCATAGGTCATGTGCTCGATAGCGACTTCGAGGTCCATGCCGTTGGCCCGCTCCGGATGGTCGAAGAGCCAGCGGACATAGAATCCGCAATCTTCGAGAGCCACGTGAGGAACAGCCCCCTCGCCGAGTGGGACTCGCCACGTGACGACACCGTCCTCGATGGTGGGTGTCATGGGCGTCAGCGGCGAGATCACCATCTCGATGTAGGGACCTGACGTGAAGACCGCTGCTCCCATCCTGTCCCTGTTCCTTTCGTTTTGGAACAATACCCATTCGGCCATGCGGCCTTTGCCGTCATAGTGGCCGGTGCGGAACCTGGAGTCGTAGCCCGATTTCTTGAGGGCGTAGTCGAGGTTTCCGTAGACGAAGAACTTGATTCCTTCTTCGATCGCTATCTCATAACTGCGGATGGCCCAGTAGGTCTCCGTTTTCTCACCGGTGTTGAACCCGTCGATGTTGATGAATGCCCCGTCACAGCCGCGAAATCCTTCGCGCAGCACGCCCTCGTCGGCGAATGACCCTTCGAGGGTGGAGACGTTGCCGAGCGCGAGGAGGGCCTGGGCTCGGGGGGAAGTGGAATCCCGGGTGAGGACCTGGACGGAGTACTTCTTGTCGGCGACAAGAGCGCGGACGATGGGTATCCCTTGAGCCCCTGTGCCGCCGATGACGAAGATGGTGGAGGTGGCTTGAGAAGACATGGGTTTTTGACTCCAGAGGTTGAGTACGCACGCGATCAGCACGCGATGGGCGCGGCGCGTTCGGGATTGATCTCTGCATCAGTTTGGCGATCAACGACTTTGGAAACCGATCGGTTTCTCAAAGAGTACACCGATCGGTTTCGAAGCGGCAAGCGCCCGGGCATCCGGATCTTCACAGGTGAACGGTGCGGAGGCGCCTGCGGACTCGGCGCGTGGTCACGCAGCGGCGCTGGCGGTCGGCGTTGCGGGATCCGAAGGCGGACGCGACCGACTTGATAGCGGTCGGCGCGGGTACGAATGACCGGCGGTCGCGGCGGTGTGCTCACTTGTCCACTTGGTGAGCGCTTCCTCGCTCGGCTGACCTCCTTGGCCCAGTTTGGAACTCGCATGGCGATGTTTTGGCTCAGCTGCGTTTGCATGAGGAAACCGATCGGTTTATGGTGGTGGAAACCGATCGGTTTCTCATGTGTGGAGGCAGTCATGACAGCAATCAAGGGCGCCACCGTCTTCGTCACCGGAGGCGGCCGGGGCATCGGCAAGGAGCTGGTCGAGGAGCTCTACGCGCGCGGTGCCGGCAAGGTCTACGCCACGGCACGTGACCCGCGCACGGTGACCCACCCCCGTGCCGTTGCGCTGGCGCTGGAGGTCACCGACCCGGCGTCTGTCGCGGCGGCCGCCGAGCAGGCCCAGGACGTCACCATCCTGATCAACAACGCCGGCGCCTCGGTCCGCGCCTCGTATCTCGACTCCCCGGTACAGGACGTGCGCCGGGACCTGGAGACCAACTTCTACGGGCCGCTGCTGGTGGCCCGGGCCTTCGTGCCGATCATCGAGCGCAACGGCGGGGGTCACATCCTCAACGTCCACTCCGCCCTGTCCTGGCTGGCCGACGGCACGCCCTACAGCGCCTCCAAGGCCGCCCTGTGGTCGCAGACCAACTCTCTGCGCCTGGAGTTGCAGCCGCGCAGCATCGCGGTGACCGGTCTGCACGTGGCCTACGTGGACACCGCTATGGCGGCGGGCGTCGACGCGCCCAAGGCCGACCCCCGCGACGTCGCTGTGGCCGCGCTCGATGGCATCGAGGCGGGAGCGCATGAGGTGCTGGCCGACGACATCACCCGCTGGGTCAAGTCGCAGCTGTCCGCCGACTTGGAAGCCATGTACGCGCAGCTGAAGAAGTAGCACACGCTCACCGATTCAAAGATTTAAGGAAGTGCTTGTGGAAGGTTCGCTCACCCACCGCTTCGTCGACGTGAACGGAGTCAGGCTGCACATCGCCGAGCAGGGGCAGGGGCCGCTGGTCCTGCTGCTGCACGGCTGGCCGGAGAGCTGGTACTCCTGGCGTCACCAGTTCGGGGCGCTGGCGGCGTCCGGATACCGGGTCGTCGCCCCCGACCAGCGCGGCTATGCCCGCAGTGAGCAGCCGCCGGACGTCTCCTCCTACACCCTGCTCCACCTCGTCGGCGACGTGCTCGCCCTGATCGAGGAACTCGGCGAGGAGCAGGCGGTCGTCGTGGGCCACGACTGGGGCGCACCCGTCGCCTGGACCGCGGCGATGCTGCGCCCCGACAAGGTCCGCGCGGTGGCCGGGCTCAGTATTCCGCCGATCCTGCCCGGCGGGATGGTCCCGCCCTCGATCACCCGCACCCAGTACGGCGAGGGCTTCTACCAGATCTACTTCCAGCAGCCGGGAGTCGCTGACGCGGAGTTCGCCAAGGACATCCCGAACTCCTTCCGCCGTCTCCTGGTCGGCGCCTCAGGCGACAACCCGCTCGGCAGGGAGCCCCGTCCGCTGGTCATACCCGAGGGTCTGGGCCTGCTGGACACCATGCCGGAGTCGCCCGCTCTCCCGGCCTGGCTGACGGAAGAGGACATCCAGGCGTACGCCGAGGACTTCGCCCTTCACGGGGAGCAGGCGTTCACCGGAGCCTTCAACTGGTACCGGAACATCGAACGCAACAACGAACTGCTCGCGCCTTTCCGGGGGTGCGAGATCGACGTCCCTGCGCTGTACGTGGTGGGAGACCGTGACATGGTTACCTCGTTGCGCGGCCCGGACGGGGGCAGTTCGCTGAGCGAGATTTTCCGCGGCCAGGGCGGGCCGGGCAACCCGCTGAGCGCCGTCGCCCAACTGCACGGCCCGGTGGTGCTGCCGGGATGTGGCCACTGGACGCAGCAGGAGCGTCCCGCGGAGGTCAACGCCGCGCTCCTGGACTTCCTCGCCCGTATCGACAGCTCATCACCCCGATGACACTGCGCAGAATCCGCCTGGCCGGCGCCGTCCGACTGGCATAAGCCCACGGCCCGCGTGGAAGCGGCCACCGAGCTCAACGGCTTCGCCTTCAGCGACCGCCTCCGGTGGGAATGGTCACCTCCACGAGTTCGACCAAGACCCTGGCCTGCCACCGCGCCGAGCGATGGCATAGACGCTCCAGGCACCCGAAGCAGCCCAGACGGTCGCCGACCACATCTGCGTACATCTGACTCACCTCACCCAGAGAGAGGACACGTTCATGCAAGAGCGCAACCCCATCCTGATCACCGGAGCCGCCGGCGAAATTGGCGGTGTGAGCCGAATGATGGTCGACATGCTTCTCGAACAAGGGCACCCCGTGCGCGCGTTCGTACGGCAGGACGACGAACGCGCGCACTCGCTCCGCCAGGCCGGGGCGGAGGTCTTCGTCGGTGACCTGCTCACCATCGCCGACGTGGCCGCCGCGCTGAAGGGCGTCCGGCGCATCTACTTCAGCATGAGCCTGTCGCCGTACTACACCGATGCCGTCAGCCTGATGGCCGCGGCGGCGCGAGCCCAAGGCGACATCGAGGTGTTCGTCAACATCTCCGAGTACGAGCAGTCGTTCATGACCTTCGACAAGATGACCGCGCCGGAGGAAGAGCGGCGTGCGCGGCTCGGCGGACTCGTCGCCAACTGGTCGCCGCAGCAACGGGCCCACTGGGTCGCCGAGCAGGTGCTGGAGTGGTCCGGCGTCCCGACCGTCAACGTGCAGGCGGCCTTCTTCGTCGAGAACCCCATCATGACCTGGCTGGCCCTTGGTTCACTGGCCGACGGTGAACTGCGCCTGCCCTTCGGCGACCACCGGCTCGCACCCATCGCGGGTTACGACGTCGCGGAACTGTGCGCGAAGATCCTGGCCGACCCGGCGCCGCACATCTCCAAGTCCTACGCGCTCACCGGCCCGGAGCTGAAGGACATGCACGGGATCGCTGAGGACTTCGCGGCCGTGCTGGGACGCCCGGTCACCTACATTCCCGAAGATGTCGAAACCTGGAACAAGACCTACGTGGACACCAATATGTCCGCGTACCCGCACATCGCGGAGCACCTGAAGACCTTGACCCGGATCATCGGCCGCGGAGGATACGGCGGCATCACCGACGAGCTGGAAACCCTGCTTGGGCGCCCGCCGAAGACCGTGCGGTGGGCGCTGGAGAACCACCCGCGCATCCGGAAGATGGCGGCTAACTGAGCCCCTGAGCGCCCAGAACAGATCGAAATACCTGCGGATCGGGTTGCTTACCCGGCACGATCTTGGGGTTCGGCGAGGGGCGCAGCCGACCACGGTGTGCGTGCTGCAGTCCCTGCTCCATCTGTCCGATCGGTAGCAACCCCAGTGCGGGCCCTGAACTACGACGAATCGGGGGCCCGAACAGCTTGCGGTTCGTACTCAGCGCAGAGGGCAGGGGAGGGGCAAGCGCGACAGGCGTGGGCGCGACCTGCAGGCGATCCACTGCGGCAGATCGTCGCGATCAGCCAGGCAACGCGCGCCGCGACCCGGGCCCCGCCGCCCGCTCCCTCACTCCCCTTCCGAGGACGTCACCGCACCACGACCACGCCCCATTTCGTCAGTGCCTCGGCTGCTCAGCGAACGAAGACGTTTCGGGGATTGTTGAACAATGCTACGATCTCCTTAAACTTTGCCATGCGCGCGGTCGGTGAAAGGATGCCCTTGACCAGCGACGACAACCGTCAAACCCGCTCTGCCGAAGAGGCGGTGCGTGCCTGCGCGATCCGAGCCACGCAAAGCTGCGCGACCCTCCACAACGCGACGGACGCGGCCATCGACACCGCGCTGCAGGGCATGGCGGAACGGTTGCGGGCGGCGCGGGACACTCTCACGTCCGCCAACGGAGAAGACCTCGCCGCAGCCGTATCCGCCGGGATGTCGCCCGCCCTTCAAGACCGGTTGCGGTTGACCGGCCCACGGCTGGAGAGCATGGCCGCAGAGCTGCGCATGCTGGCGGACGTGGCGTACCAGCCTCGCGACCAAGTCCTCGAAGAGCGCCCGGACGGTCTCACCTTGCTGGAACGCCGCCGGCCGGTCGGCGTCATCGGCGCGAACTTCGAGGCACGTCCGAACGTCACCCTCGACATCGCCTCCCAGTTCCTCAAGTCACGCAACGCAGGCGTGCTCCGCACCGGTTCGGCCGCGCTCCGCTCGTCCCGGGCCATCGTGGACCAGGTGATCGCACCGGCCCTCGGCGAAGCCGGCCTCGATCCGGACGCCATCCAACTGGTGCCCAGCGAAGACCGCTCGGCGGCGTATGCGCTGGTTTCCCTGCCCGAGCTCATTCCGCTGGTCATCCTGCGCGGCAGCGGCGACAGCACCCGCGACCTCGGCCGCGAGGCCGCCCGGCACGGCGTGCGTACCCTCGCCCACGCCGACGGCGGCGGGGTCCTATACGTGGATTCGGCCGCCGACGACAAGACCGTGCACCAGCTGATCAGCGACAGCCTGGACCGGCTGGGCGTGTGCAACCGGCTCAATCTGCTGCTCATCGACCAATCCGTCTACGACGAACGGCTACCTGGCATTCTGCAGGTCCTGGACCACCTCGGCATCACCGCCTCCCTGCCTCCGCACACTCACCCCCGCGGGTACGAGTGGTCGCTCGACTCGAAGCGGGCGGCCACCGTGACGGTCGACGCCGCCGACGGCCCCCTGCACGCGGCTCGGATCGCCAATGAAGAGACGTCAGGACTGGCCGCCGCCATCGCGACCGAGGATCCGGCCGCCGCCGCGCAGTTCCTTGACGCCTACACCGGCTCCGGCGTCTTCTGGAACTCCACCACCCGGCTCCTCGACGGCTTCAAGCTGCTGCGGCTGCCAGAGACCGGAATCAACATCGACCGGGTGCCCGGCCCGCGCGGCCCGGTGAGCTTCCGCGACCTGAACCTGCGCCAGTACATGATCGTGCCCAGCGGACAGCTTACGTTCTGACCGGACGGTCGTCGCCTGGCGACAGTCCGCCTTACGTCCACATGGAGCCGCGTCGGCGGAGTGGGCTCCGGCGCCGTCTCGAAGGGCTGCCTGTCAGGGAAGGCGGTCGCAGAGGTCCTGAAGGCGCCAGCGCAGCGCCGGATCGGTGACCTCCTGGGCGATCAGCCGCAGCTCGGCATGGTCATGGGCAATCTGGCCGCGGCCTCGCACGGCGCCTGCGTCGTGCTGCCCCCCGGATTCGACCCCGAGGCGACCCTGAGGGCAGTGCAGGAGGAGCGCTGCACGTCGTTGTACGGCGTCCCGACCATGTTCATCGCCGAGCTGACGATGGCCGCAGAATACGACCTGTCCTCGCTGCGCACCGGCATCATGGCTGGCGATGACCCCGGCGCGAAGTCCCGGGCAGCGCAGCTGATCGACCGGCTCGGGTTCGACACCGTCGACGCCGGAGCCCTGGCCGACAGCTGGCGTTTTGAGCCCGAGTCCGGCGCCTACACCCAGATCTACCTCGCCAACCCCGACGTACCGGTTGAGCACATCCTTCAGGCCTCCGCCGCGCCGCTGCCGGCCGCCAGGCTGCGCGCCGCGTTGCAGGCGAGCCGGCGGGTGAAGGTCGCCGAGCGCGCCTTCTAAAGTCCGCACCGAGACCCCCATCGCAGAACCGGCGGGGGCCTCGCCTGCCTGGCGCGAGTCGGCGAAGTCGCCGGGTCATGCGGGCAACGAAACCCGTCGCCGAGATAGCGCACGCCGTCGATCTCAGAGCCGCGACCCTCGACGATTTCCTCGCCCGCTTCCCGCAGGACAGGCACGTACACAGGCGCGGACTTCGGGCACGCGTACAAGGCGACCGTCACCAGCCGGACGACGGTGATCATGGCTGGCGTGAGACTGACACAATTCAGCACGTAATCGGTCACGTCCGATCATCTGACCTGGCCGCTGCTGATATCCGAGGGCGCCTCCACCACGCTGCGCGAGGTGAGGGCGCGCCCTCGGATGCCTGGAGGCACCCTTTTCATGCCGGTCAGTTTCCTCACCACCGAGCAGCGCAGCCGATACGGCGTCTTCAACACCGTCCCCGACGTCGCCCAGCTGGGCGCCTTCTTCCACCTGGATGCCGATGACCGGCGCCGGGCGATGGCCGCCAACGGCGCGCGCAACCAGCTCGGCTGGTCCGTGCAACTGGGCACCGCACGGTTCTTGAACTGCTTCCTGGACGATCCCGAGGACGTTCCCGCTGCGGTGGTCGACTACGTCGCCGAACAGCTCGGCCTGCAGGCCGCTGACCTGAAGGGGTACGGCAGCAAGGAGGCCCGCTGGGATCATCAGGAGCAGATCCGCGGCGGCTACGGCTTCACCGCCTTTGCGGGCGAGCAGTGGTTCGCGCTGGCCTGCTGGCTCTACAAACGCGCCTGGACCACGGGCGAGCGCCCGATCGTGCTGTTCGACCTGGCCACCCACCGCCTGGTGGGGGCCAAGATCCTGCTGCCCGGCGTCACCACCCTGGAGCGGATGATCGCCGCTCTGCGCGAGCGCGTCGCCGCCCGCCAGTACGCGCTGCTGGCCGCCGCCCCCAGCCCGGACCAGGCCGCCGTGCTGAAGAACCTGGTCAAGATCGAACAGGGCCGGCGCGTCTCCCGGCTGGACCGGCTACGCAAAAGCCCCACCGACGTCAGCAGCACCGGCCTGGTCAAAGCCCTGGACCGGCATGTGGAACTGCGCGACCTGGGCGCAGCCGGCTGGGACCTGAGCGCGGTGCCGCCCGGCAAGATCGCCGCACTGGCCCGCTTCGCCCACGCCGCCCGCGCCCAGGCCGTCGCCGAACTGGCCGGCGACCGCAAACTCGCCACCCTGGTGGCGTTCGCCGCGACCATGACCCCTCAGTCGGCTGACGACGCGGTCGAGGTGTTCGACCTGGCGGTCGGCGACCTGCTGCGCACCTCGGCGTTCAAAGCGAACAAGGAGCGGATGCGCACCCTCAAAGACCTCGATGTCGCGGCGATCGTGCTGCGCGAGGTGTGGCTGAAGATCCGCTCCGTCGCCGAAATCCCCGACGGCGACATCCGCGCCGCCCTCGATGAGATGGATCTGGCCGCCATTGGTGCCGCCGCCGACGTCATCGGCGACATCGCCCGCGAACCCGATGAAGATTTCCAAGAAGAGTTGCTGGATCGCTACGCCACCGTCCGACGCTTCCTGCCCAAGCTGCTCAAGCACCTCGACTTCGACGCCGGTGCGGCCGAGACGCCGGGGCAAGGGGTGCGGCGCGGCCATGACGTGCTGGCGGCGCTGGACTTCCTCAAAGCGATCGAGCGCCGCCGCACCGACATCGACCCCCGCGAGGTTTCCGCGGGCTTGCTGACCTCGGCCTGGCACCGGCGCGTCTTCCCCAAGCGCGGCGAGCACGCAGGCACCTTCAACCGGCACGCCTACACCGTGGCGGCCGTCGAGCGGCTACGCGAATCGCTGCGCCGCCACGAGGTGTTCATGCCAGGCCTACGCAAGTGGGGCGACCCCGCCACCCTCACCGCCGCCAACGCCGCCCTGGTCGAGTTCCACTCCGGCCTGGAACTGGCCCAAGCCTGGGGTGGCGGCGAACTCGCCTCCGCCGACGGGCTCCGGTTCGTGGTCCCGGTCAAAACCATCAACGCCGGACCCAACACCAAATACTTCGGAAAGGGAAAGGGAGCCAAGGGCGTCACCTACTACAATTTCACCTCCGATCAATTCACCGGCTTTCACGGCATCGTCATTCCCGGCACACCCAAAGACTGGTACTACATCCTGGAAGGGCTCCTGGATCAGGAAACGTCGCTCAAGCCCACCGAGATCACCTCCGACACCGCGGGCGCCTCCGAAATCGCGTTCGGCATCTTCCGGTTGCTGGGCTGGCAATTCTCCCCGCGCCTGGCCGATGTCGGCAGCGCCACGCTGTTCCGCGCTGACGCGGCCGCCTACTACGGGTCCATCGACACCCTGGTCCGCAGCCGGGTCAACACCCAGCTCAATCGTCAAGAATCCCGCCACACCCTGGCCCGCAAAATATTCCACGGCCAAAAGGGCGAACTCCGGCAGAAATACAAAGAAGGCCAGGAAGATCAACTCGGCGCGCTGGGATTCATGACCAACGTCTGCATTCTATGGAACACGGTCATACGGCCCGCGCCCTGGAAGAAATGCGAGCCGAGGGTAAGAAAATCTCCGCCGCTGACATCGCCTGACTCTCACCCCTGGGCTTTGAGCATTTCAACATGCTCGGCCGCTACAGTTTCTCCCTGCCCGAGCTGGTCCGCGACGGACAGCTGAGGCCGCTGCGCACGCCCCGGTCCGCCGAGTAACCCCCTCCGGTTCAGCGCACCGGATGCTCCCCGGCTGAAAGCCCCTCGGCGAGCATCCGGCGCACCTGCTCATGCGAGATCCCGGCGCTCGCGCCGATCTTGCGCAGGCCCCACCCCTCACCCCGCGCGCCCGCCATCGCCTCGATCAGCGCCGCGCCGGTCACCTCCTCCAGCATCACGCGCAGCTCCGACAGCCGCCGAAGCCGCAGCGCGGGCGCGAGGTCAACGATCTCCCGGCAAAAGCGATCAACATCAGCACGCAGGAACGCCACATCCTCAGAATCCGCCATCGGGCAAGCCTGCCCTGGTCAGACCCATGGCGTCAAAACATGTGACACTAAACCCGGTTCACCGATCCACTCCTACTGGCAGGCCTACTTCGACTCGGAGATGCAGGCCCGATGAGAGTAGCGGGCATGGGGCAGGCGCTGTTCCTTCGACGGCACTGCAGCCCTATGCGCATCGGGACTACGAGCGAGGCCACGGTCATCCCTCCTTCGGGCACCGTCGCCGACGACGACAGGGAAGGCCAACCCCGGACTCCCACCGAAGCGTCCAGCTAAGTTACTCGCGGGTACCGCCAACGGCTGTCCACAGGTTCCTCAATCCCGGGGTAGCCGAACCCGAGGCCGTCCTCGCTCCGCAGCCGTTGGCAGTCGGTGATCGAATCGCCGGTGAACACCACGGTGCTGCCCGGTCGGAGGGTGATCGTCATGTGTGCTCCTCGCAATCGGTTCGGGGGCGCTGCGGCGGGGGGTGTCAGGCGTCCTGGGGGACGGTGTCGTCGATGGGGGTGGCCGCCTGGTCGACGGCGGCGTACCGGCTGCGGGCGATCCCCCAGCCGACGAGGGCCGTCGCGATGATGGTGAGGGTGAGGCCCGCGATGGTGACGGCCCGGTGGAACTCGCCGGTCTGCTGCGGGCTCCAGGGGGAGGTGGCGATGTCGCCGGTGAACAGGGTGGCCAGGATGGTGCCGGTGACGACGATGCCGACACCGGAGGTGACCTCGGTGGCGGTGTCGACGAGCGCGGTGCCGATGGTGGTCCGGTTCTCGGGCAGGCCGCGGACCACGTTGAACCCGGCGACGACGCCGACCACGCGCATCCCGGCCGCCACGAGGACGAGCGCGATCGCGACCCACAGGTAGCCGAACCGGCCGAGCAGGCCGTAGACGGCGAGGCCGGACACGACCGCCGCGGCGCTGATCCACGCGGCCCGGTCCAGGCCGACACGCTGCACGAACGGGTCGACGAACGCGCTGCCCGCGATGAGGACGACGACCTGCGGCAGCATCCCGATGGCGGCCAGTGCGGGCGTCCAGCCCCAGTCGAGCTGCAGTTGCAGCGTCACCATGTAACCGAGTCCAGCGGTCGCCAGCCCGGTGGCGGCTTTGTAGGCCAGGCCGCTGGAGACCAAGGGGAGGGCGAGGAGCTTCAGGTCGAGCAGCGGGTGGCGGGCCAGGCGCTCGCGCAGGACGAAACAGATCGCCGTCACGGCGGCCGCGGCGGTGGCCGCCCAGGGCGCCCAGGAGCCGGCGCCCTCGTCCACGAACAGCGTCGGGGCGAGGAGCGCGAGCACGATCGTCGCCGTGCCCAGCAGCATCCCGGGGACGTCGAGGGGGTCGCGGTGAAGGCCGGACGGATCGTCGACGGTGATGCCGGACCGCACGCCGAGGAACGCGAGCACGGCGATCGGCACGTTCACCAGCAGCAGGACCTGCCAGGGCGCGATCGCCAGCACCAGGCCGCCCGCCGTCGGGCCGATCGCGAGCCCGACCAGGCCGACGGTCGAGATGAGGGTCAGCGCGCGCACGCGCGGGCCGTTCTCGTCGAACAGCCGGAACGCCAGCGCCATCGATCCCGGGGTCGTCATCGCCGCGGCGACCCCCATCGTCGCCCGGACGGCGATCAGCTGCTCGGCGGTGGTGACCACGGCGGTCGCCAGGCTCGCCACGCCGAGCAGGACCAGCCCGATCAGCATGATCCGCCGCCGGCCGAACCGATCGGCGATCGCGCCGAACGCCAGCATCAACCCGCCGAACACGACCGCATAGGCGCCCGTCACCCACTGCAAGGCGGTCGTGGAGGCGTGGAGCTCGCGTCCGATCACGGGCAGCGCGACGTTCAGGATCGAGTTGTCCAGCATCTCGAAGAGGAACACCGCCGACAGCCCCGCCAACGCGACCCACGCCTCCCGTAGCGATCGGGGAGTACGACCTGGCCGGCCCGCGGCCATCTCATTCATGCAGGTCTGCCTTCACGTCGTGATCCCGGCGGGGACCCTGATCGGCACGGGCGTCGGCGCGGCCCGGCACGGGGCGATCCGGCCGCCCGCGCGGACCGGTCACCTCCGCCTGCGCACGGGACGCGGTCGCGGTGGCGCGCGGCCCACTGGGGCCCGCTCCGGCGACAATGATGGTTGTCTGTTCGAAGGGCATGCCACTAGGTTATGCGACTAAGTTAAGTGACACAAGGAAGTGGAGCCGGGATGCCCAGGACCGGAGCGCGAGGCGGACCGCGGACGCGCGCGAAGATCTCAGAGGTCGCGACCCGGCTGTTCCTCGAACGCGGCTTCGACACGGTCACGGTCACCGAGGTCGCGCGGGAGGCCGGGGTCTCGGCCGTGACGGTCTTCAAGCACTTCCCGCGCAAGGAGGACCTCCTCCTGGACCGCGAGGTCGACGCCGTCGGGCTCCTGCGCTCAGCGGTACAGGACCGCGCCCCGGATGCCGGAGTGCTCCAGTCCTTGCGCGATATGGCGCTCCGTCTCCTCGAGGAGCGGCACGCCCTGTCCGGCCTCAAGGATGGATCCGTCCCCTTCTTCCGGACCGTCGCCGCCTCGCCCGCGCTGGTCGCCCGCGCCAGGGAGATCGCCTCCGACCTCCAGCAGACCCTCGCCGGCGAGCTCGAACACGACCCCGCCTTCGACGGCGACGCCCCGCTGCTCGCCGCCTTCTTCATCGCCGGCTACACCGCCGTACTGGTGGAGACCGCCCGGCTCCTGATCGCCGGAGAACCGGCCGACACCATCGCAGACGACCACCGCGCGCGCCTGGAGCGCCTGTTCGACGCCCTCAACAGCGGATTCGCGCCCCGGCCGTGAGGATCGCCGCAGCACTGCGCGCAGCGGCGGGCAATGCCGCCGCGCAAGACGGCCCGGCTTCGTGTGAGGGGCCGGCGCGGTTCTTGGTACACGAAGGGTCCGCCACCCCGAGCTGCTCGGCCACGTAGTCGATTGCTACATGCGGGACATCGCCAGGATCGTGCCGAGTATCCGTGCCGTCCCGCACTGCAGACCCAAGCCGCGCAGTCTGCGATCGGATGTGCCGTCCCCTGGCAGCGTCAGGAGACGACCGCGTGAAGGACATCGGCGAGCTCGCCGGGCGCGGACAGCATCGGCCAATGTCCGGTGGACAGGTCGAATCGGCGCCACGGTGGCTGGTTCAGGAAAGCCAGCATCGGCACCCCGGCATCCAGCAGCGCCCGGAAGTCGTTGCAAGCGATCAGGACGCGGTCCACGCCGGGCTCCGGCTCGGCCAGGCCGGTGAGCCGCTGCTCGTACGTGCCGAACGGCTGGGGCATGGCCTTCGCGCGCATGAGGTCGAGCTGGTCCTCGCTGAGCCCCTCCAGGCTGCCGAACGAGCCGAGGACCTCGATGGGCGGCATCGGTAGTCGCCATCCCTCCCCGTGATCGGCAACCTGCTTGCTCAGCTGCTCCGCCGCCTGCGGCGGCATGAGGTCCAGCATGCCCATGCCCTCGGCGAATGGGGCGCTGTCGAGGTAGACCAGACGCTCCAGCCGCGATCCCAGGCGCCCGGCGGCACCGGTGACGGGTGCCCCGGCGTAGCTGTGCGCCACGAGGGTGACATCGTGCAGACCGTGCTGGTCGACGGCCGTGACGATGTCGTCGATGTGGGTGTCCAGGTTCGTTTCCGGAGTCGCCTGGCCGACGCCTTCGCCGAGGCCCGTCAGCGTCACCGGCAGCACCGTGTGGCCGCGTTCCCGCAGTGCGCGGGTGATGTCTTCCCAGGCCCAGGCGCCCAGCCAAGCGCCGGGAACGAGCACGAAAGTAGCCACGCTTCTCCCTTTCGAAGTGGTGAAGCGAGCATAGGGTTGATACAGGACAGTTTCCGCCCTGTTATTGTGAGTGATCCATGTCTCATCCCCTGACGCGCGTGCTCGCCCTTCTCGAACTCCTCCAAACGCACGCAGGACTCACCGGCACCCAGCTGGCGGACCGCCTGGGCACTGATGTCCGCACAGTGCGCCGGTACACGGCGCACCTGCGGGAGCTCGGCATTCCGGTGGAGTCCGATCGTGGCCGTTACGGCGGCTACCGGCTGGCCCGCGGCTACCGGATGCCGCCCCTGGTGCTCACGAATGACGAGGCCCTCGCGGTCGTCCTGGGTCTGCTCGCTGGAGAGCGGCTGGGCATGAGCAGCACCGCACCGGCCGGCGCCGGCGCCTTGGCCAAGATCGAGCGAGTACTGCCGCAGGCCCTGCGGGAACCGCTCGCCGCCATGCGCGACACCCTGTCGTTCACCGGCAACACCGTGAACGCGCAGGTCCCCGAAACCGGCGTCCTGCTGGCTCTGGCCCAGGCCTCCCGCTCCCATCGAAGCGTCGCCCTGCGCTACCGTTCCTGGCGCCAGGAACACAGCGAACGCGACCTCGACCCGTACGGAGTGGTCTTCCACGCCGGGCGCTGGTACGTCATCGGCCACGATCACCTTCGCGACAGTCTGCGCACGTTCCGCATCGACCGAATCGCCTCCATCACACCCCGCGACGCCACCTTCACCACCCCCGCCGGCTTCGACCCGGTCACCCACCTCATCGCCACCCTGGCACAGGCCCCCTACCGCTGGGAGGTCGAAATCCTCATCGACGGCCCTCTTGGCGAGATCGCGCGACGGCTACCGAACAGCGTCGCCACTCTCACCGCCCAACCCAACGGTGTCCTGATGCGCGCCCGGGCGGAACGGCTCGACGGCATGGCCCACCTCCTCGCCTCCCTGGAATGGCCCTTCACCATCCATAGCCCCGACGAACTGCGCCAAGCCCTCAAGGACCTGGCGCGTCAACTCACCGCGGCGGCCGAACGACAACCGGAAATCCTGGCGCGGTAAATCACGGATTTACCGCGGTCAGATCGCCGCCGTCTGGCGCCTGGAGGCTCCTGCATGAGAGCGCGGCCAGGGTGGAGGAGGCGTGACTCGCAACTAATCGCCACACTCTCAGCGTCTGGCAATCAAGTACCGCGTCGAGGGGCTTGCCGGTGTCCGGCCCGAAGGCGGGGAGGCTCCGCGTCAGGCGGGACCGAGGACGCAGAACTCGTTGCCCTCCGGGTCGGCCAGGACCATCCACGGCGCGTCGCCCTGGCCGAGGTCGATGTCGGTGGCGCCGAGGGCCCGCAGCCGGGCCACCTCGACCGCTTGATCGTCACCGCGGTACGGCAGCAGGTCGAGATGGACGCGGTTCCACACGGTCGGCACACCGGGCGTGCGGAGGAACTCCAGATACGGCCCGACACCCTTGGCCGAGCGCAGCCGCGCATGATCGTCGGTCACTTCGCGCAGGGTCCAGTCCATGGCCTCGTCCCAGAACCGGGCCATGGCCCGCGGGTCCGCGCAGTCGACCACCACCGCGGCGATCGGCCCGGTGTCCCGGTAGATCTCCCGAGGCTCCAGCACGCAGAAGACGTTGCCCTCCGGGTCGGCCAGAACCGTCCACGGAACGTCGCCCTGACCTACATCGGCGGGCGTAGCGCCGAGATCCTTCAGGCGCGCGACCAACTCGGCCTGATGGGCCGCGGAGGTGGTGGCGAGATCGAGGTGTACGCGGTACTTCACCGTTTCGGGGTCCGGGACAGTCACGACATCGATGTAGAAGCCGGCGGGGTCCGGCCAGACGAGACCCTCGGGCTCGAGGTTGGTCACGCCGGGTCCCTCGCTGGAAAGACCCCAACCGAGCGCCTCCGCCCAGAACCGGCCGAGCGCCGCGTCATCCCGAGCCTTGAAGTTCACCTGAACAAGCCTCAGCGCCATGCCGCCGATCATATGCCCAACGGATGAAACGGGATTAACCGCGCATTTTCCACTCAACTGACGGTAACGGGCAGGGCGGGGACCAGATTGTCGGAACCCCGTCCCCGCGGCCGCTCAAGTTCCCGAGGCGAAGAGCCGGCTCACCCCTCCTCGGCACTTGGCGCGAAAACGCGTTGCCAGGGATGCTCGCAAAACGTATGGTTTTGCGCTCGTGATCACACTGGTGGAGCGAGTCCTGCCTGCTCGGCTGGGGACAGGATTTCGGTGGTTGCTGGCCTCGAGCTGGCTGACGAATCTCGGTGACGGGGTCGCGGCTGCCGCGGGCCCACTGCTGATCGCGACGTTGACCCGCGACCCGCTGCTGATTTCGCTGTCGGCCCTGGTGGGCTGGGCGCCGCCGCTGCTGTTCGGCCTGTACGCGGGCGTGCTGTCAGATCGGTACAACCGGCGCAGGATCGTGCTGGTCGCGAACACGGTGCGCGCCGTGTTGCTGGCAGCGCTCGTCGCGCTCATGGTGACCGGCACCGTGACCGTGGCGACGGCGCTGGTGGCGCTCACGCTGCGATCCATCGCCGAGGTGTTCGCCGACAACGCGACAGCCACGCTGACTCCCATGATGGTCGGCAAGGACGATCTCGTCATCGCCAACGCCCGCCTGGGCACGGCGTTCATCACGCTCAATCAGCTCGCCGGGCCGCCGATCGGTGCGGCACTGTTCGGCCTGGGCTTGACCTGGCCGTTCGCGGCCCAGTTGCTCCTGGTGGTGGCGGCGATCGTCCTGGTCTCCCGGATCACGCTGCCGCCGCACGGCCGACAGGCCGACGACCCCGTGATGCCTGACACCGTACGGGAACTGGTCGCCGGGTTCAGCTGGACCATCCAGCACGCGGCGGTCCGCACGCTGGCGCTCACCATCCTGATCTTCAACTTCACGTTCGGCGCGGCCTGGTCGGTTCTCGTCCTCTACACCCAGGAGCAGCTCGGCCTCGGTGCCATGGGCTTCGGTCTGATGACCACCATCGGCGGGATCGGCGGCTTGATCGGCACCGGTCTGTACGGGGCCATCACCCGCAGGGTGAGCCTCGGCGCCCTGATGCGGATCGGACTCATCATCGAAACGTTCACCCATCTGGGCCTGGCCCTGACCCATTCGCCATGGGTCGCCGGGAGCATCTTCCTGGCCTTCGGCGCGCACGCCTTCATATGGGGGACGACCTCGGTCACCGTCCGCCAGCGCGCGGTCCCGCGCGAACTGCAGGGCCGGGTGGGCAGTGTCAACACCGTCTGCGTTTACGCCGGTCTGGTGGTCGGCTCGTTGATCGGCGGTGTCCTGGCCACCCGCTTCGGTGTCGCGGCGCCCTTCTGGTTCGCATTCGCTGGTTCCGCGGTGTTCGTGGTGCTGCTGTGGCGGCAGCTCATGCTCATCGCCCACGACGATTGAGATGTGACGATTGAAATGTTCGGTGGACGCCTAAGCATGCCTTTCCGAACTCGTCACTCGTCGCGAGGGGTGCCGCTCGCGCCACGAGCGGCACCCCGGGAGCGCTGCGTCAGACGAGCTTGCTGTAGATCCGGGACGGGATCGCCTGGGCCGCGCCCTCCCGGCCGAACTCCTGGTAGACCCGCGACGTGAGCTCCATGGCCTTGGGGGAGTAGGCGGGGTAGAAGCCCTTACCGCACTCCAGGTCCTTCAGCGCCGCCTTGATCTCCTTGTCCAGGTACGGCCTGGCCTGCGCGGGCTTCAGGTTCGGCCGGAAGATGACGTTCTCGCCCTTGGGTTGCTCGCCCTTCCACGCCTTCTTGGCGACGTCCGAAGCCTGCCGCACGATCTTCGTGTGGCTCAGACCGTCCAGCTCGGTCGGCTCGGTCCGGCTGACGCCTAGGCACGCGGCGAACTGCTTGCCCAGCTGGACGAGCTGCTTGTCCTGGTCGAGGACGCTCAACGATTTCCGCACCGCCGCTTCGAGCTGGTCGTAGTAGTCCTCCTGGGAGGTGACGGTCTTGCCCAGCACCTCCTTGACCGCCGCAGAGAAGCAGGACTCGTCGGCGGCGCGCCACTTCTTCAGCTGGCCGGCCGAGAGCGACATCAGCATCTTGTTGTTCGGGTTCTCGTGCTGAACGGGGTTGACGACCTTGTCCTTCGGATAGACGTTCGGGGACCAGACGCCGAAGCCGTACTTGGCCCGGTACGCCCGCAGCGCCTCCAGGTCGCCCGCGAGCCGCTCCTGCTCTCCGGGCTGCCACGTGTACCGAGGCTCCGGCGAGGCGACGTAGTCCAGGCCCCGCTCGGTCATGCAGGCGACGCGCTTGGCTTCCAGCTGCGTCTGCTTCTCGTACGCGGCCGCGTCCCCCGATGGCGGCGAGGTGAGGCCGCCGAACGAGCCGGCGAGCAGAGTGGCCGCGACTGCCTTGGCGATGAACATGGATGTTCTCCTTCTTCCTTGAGGGCATGCCGGATCGATCTGAGGGCATGCGGAACAGAACTCACGGCCGCAAAGGCCGGATCAGGGGGAAAGTCTCAGCAGGGGATCTTCATGCGGGACGCCTTCGGCGACACCTCGGGCAGGCCGGGGGCGAGATCGACGGCGAGCACGGCGGTGCCGGTTACCGCGCTCTTCTTCTCGGTGTACTCGCTGTCGGAGGACACTTTCACCTCGCGGTCCCTGGTGTTCACCGTGCGTTCGCCCAGGTATTGGTAGGTCTTCCGGTCGAAGATCAGCTCGGACCGGGTGCCGTTGCCCTCGTCCATGGCGACGGCCAGGCCGGGGCGGCCGGCGGCGTCCACGGCGTCGTGGATGAGCACGATGCCGTCCAGCCCGGCGGCGACCTGGTACAGCGCGGCGCTCAGGCTGGGCCGTACCACGGACTCGCGGACCAGGCTCTGAAGGGAGCGCCAGATGCGCAGCGGCTCCTCTCCCGTGTCGGCCACGATCTTCGCGCGTGCCTGGGCGGGGTCCGTCGGCCAGGCGCCCAGCCGCGCGTACGCCGGCTGGCCGGGACAGGCTCCCGACTCGGACACGATGTCCTCCACGCCGCGGTCCCAGTACGTGCGGGGCGCCGGTCCCGTGGCCGACAGGTTCTGGCTGCGGCTCAGCCAGGGCTTGCCCACGTCGGCGGCCTCCCAGCGCTCCTCGCTGACCAGCACCTTGGTGTAGAGCGTCCGGCCCGACTTGTCCGTGGTGTACAGGCTGTGCTGGGCCAGCATCTTGGTGTGGACGTACTGGCCGCGCGCCGGCACCGTGTCGGGCCGGCCGGCGGCGGCCCGCGCGGCCAGGGTGAGCAGCGCCTGAGCGTCGGCCGGAGGGGCGGCGATCAGGAAGCCGGGGGTACGCGGGTCGGAGCCACCCAGGCTCACCTGGGTGACGATGATTCCGCCGGTGAGCATCACCGCCATGGCGCCGACCAGGGCGACGCGCCGGACCGGCGGCGCGGACGGCCACCTGCGGCGCGGACGGTGAAACCGTGACGCCTGTGCGGTGCGGAGGAGGCGGTCACGCCCCTTCGCCGCCGCCTCCGGCGTCGGCTCGGGCTCCGCGAACACGGCCTCGATCAGCTTCAGCTCGTCCATCACCATTCCCCGATCGGGTTGACGTCGCCCAGTGTCTCGCGCAGCTTCTTGCGTGCCCTGTTGATCCGGGACCCGACGGTCCCCACTGGTATGTCCAGGGCGGTGGCGATCTCCTCGTAGCCCAGCCCGCCGAACACGAGCAGGAACACCACGTCGCGATCGCCCTTCGCCAGGCCCTTCAGCCCCCGTACGAGCTCCGGCCGGCTGGCCTGCGCCGCGAGCTGCGAGGTCACCCGATCCTCGTGCCCGTCGGCGGAGTCCTCAGCCGCGATCTTGCTGAGCGCGTTCAGGCGGCGGCCCTCCCTGCGGCGGTGCCGGGCCACGACATTCGTGGCGATGCCGAATAACCACGACCGCACGGTGCCCCGCTGCGGGTCGAAACCGTGCCTGCCGTTGAACGCGAGCAGGAAGGCGTCCGCGACCAGGTCCTCGGCCTGCTCGCTGCCGAGCCGGGCGGCCAGATAGCGGTAGACCTCCTTGAAGTACCGGTCGTACAGGAGGGCGAAAAGCTCGGGATTGTCCAGCGACTGCTCGACCACGGTGACGTCTTCCATCACATCGCTGGCGTCAGGTGGTGCAGTCATGGCGTCCTTCCGAAGGCAACTGTCGTCCAGTGTTCGCCGCTCGGCAGGTTTTCTTCACGCCAATTTCCCGAAACCTCGCATCACATGACAGACGGTGTGCGCATGCTGCGCGGCTCGGTATGGCCGCATGCGACCTCACGGGTACACGGGTTGGCGTCCACTTCGTGCCGGCCCGTTCGGAGCCGTGATCTCGTGGTTGGAAAAGGATTGGACGCGATGATGCTCGGGCTTGTAGCTTCCAGTTGACCGTGACACCGCCCGAGGAGGTGAGACCCATGAACGCTATAGCGATGTGGGTGCTCCCCCTTTCCGTCACGGCCGGGCGATTGACGTAGGTGTCGCCGGGAGCGCCTCACCAACAAGGCACTCCCGAAAGGCAACACCTATGCACTCCCAGCAGGTAACCGCCGAGCCGCCGTCGAACGACAGGGCCGAGCGTGACTCCACGGTGGGCGACGTCCCCGGAGTTCTCCGGTCGCCGGCCTCCGGCGCCGATCGCGCGCCCCTCATCTTCGATGTGATCATTGCCGGGTGCGGGCCGACCGGTGCGATGCTGGCCGCCGAACTGCGGCTGCACGATGTGCGGGTACTCGTTCTGGAGAAGGAAACCGAGCCCGTGTCGTTCATCCGCATCGTCGGTCTGCATATTCGCAGTCTCGAGCTGATGGCCATGCGCGGACAGCTGGATCGCCTTCTCCAGCATGGAAGACAGCGTCCGGCCGGCGGTTTCTTCGCCGCCATCCCCAAACCCGCGCCCAAGGGCCTGGATTCCGCGTACGCCTATCTGCTGGGTATGCCGCAGCCGGTCATCGAACAGCTGCTGGAAGAACGCGCGATCGAGCTGGGTGCGCAGGTCCGGCGCGGTTGCGCGGTCGCCGGTTTCGAGCAGGACGACGAGGGTGTGACCGTCGAGCTGGCCGATGGGGAACAGCTGCGTTCGCGCTATCTCGTCGGCTGTGACGGCGCGCGTAGTACGGTGCGCAAACTGCTCGGCGTCGGCTTCCCCGGCGAGCCCTCACGGACCGACACGCTCATGGGCGAGATGAAAGTGGGTGTGCCGCAGGAAGAGATCACCGCCAAGGTGACCGGAATCGGCCAGACCCATCAGCGATTCTGGCTCCGGCCCTTCGGCGAAGGGGTCTATAGCGTCATAGTCCCCGCCGCGGGAGTCAGCGACCGCGCGGAACCGCCCACCCTCGAGGATTTCAAACAACAGTTGCGCACCATCGCCGGAACCGATTTCGGCGTGCACTCCCCGCGCTGGATGTCCCGCTTCGGGGATGCCACCCGGCTGGCCGAACGTTATCGGGTCGGGCGGGTGCTGCTGGCAGGCGATGCGGCACACATCCATCCACCCACCGGCGGACAGGGCCTCAACCTGGGCGTTCAGGACGCATTCAACCTCGGCTGGAAACTGGCCGCACAGATCCACGGCTGGGCCCCGGAAACACTGCTGGACACCTACCAGGCCGAACGTCATCCGGTCGCCGAGGACGTGCTGGACAACACCCGCGCCCAGATGGAACTGCATTCCACCGAACCGGGCCCGCAGGCCGTGCGCAGGCTGCTCACCGAACTGATGGACTTCGACGAGGTGAACCGCTATCTGATCGAGAAGATCACCGCGATCGGCATCCGCTACGACTTCGGCGAAGGCCCTGACCTGCTCGGCCGCCGCCTGCGCGACATCGACGTGAAACATGGCCACCTCTACGGTCTGCTGCATCTCGGCCGCGGCCTGCTGCTGGACCGCACCGAACGCCTGACCGTCGGCGGCTGGTCAGACCGGGTCGATTACCTCGCGGATCCCACTGCGGAACTGGATGTTCCGTGCGTCCTGCTACGCCCTGACGGCCACGTCGCCTGGATCGGCGACGATCAGCAGGACCTGGACGACCACCTCTCCCGCTGGTTCGGCAAGCCCGCCAACTGATGTGGCCTGAGCAACCGAACGGCCAGTAGCGACTGACCATCGGAAGGCTGGACGCAGCATCAGCCGTGGTGCTCCGACGCCAGGGTCGGCCTGCGCACCATCATGGCCGACCCTGGTCAGTGGCGAGGGCGCGGTTGAACTAGTCGATGCCTTCTCGATTTCTGCGACGCCCCAGCCCCTTAGGTCGTACGCAGGCTCTTGGGACAGCCTCAGCCGGACGTGCGTGGGCGGATCGCGTCGCGCAGGAGGAGCGTGGTGACCACGCTGCTCACCCCGGTCAGGGCGATCGCGAAGCCGACCGAGAGGAATTCCGCGAACACGCCGAAGACCAGGGGTCCGATCCCCTGGATGGTCATGGTGGTGGTGTTGAGCAGCGCGAAACTCTGTCCCTGAAGGTCGGACGGGACCGCCTCCAGGAAGCGTCGCTGCAGGCCGAGCAGGTAGGCGGATCCCATGCCAGTGATCACGTACACCGCGGCGATCGCCGGATGTGGCAGGTCCAGGATGAGCGCGATCGAGGGCGTGCCCATGACCAGCAGCAGTGGCAGGACGAGTCGTTCTCGGGTGGCAGGCGCGAACGCTCGCCCCACCACGACGTCGCCGATGAGCATGCCGACTGACGTGGCTGCCAAGAGGAGGCCGGTCTCCGTTGGGCTGAACCCACGCTGCGCGGAGTACGGGATGAGCAGGCTTCCCGCTGCGGCCAAGTACGCGGCGGGCAGGCACTGGACCATGATCAGCTTGGTGACCCCGGGGGCGGCGACGAGCGCGGCGTTACCTTGCCAGGTCTTACGCACGATCGACCCGCCCGCGCGGACCACCTCGAAGCGCGACAGAAACAGGCGGCTGATCACCAACGCGAGCAGGTGCGCCCCTGCGGTGACCAGCATCGTCCGCTCCACGCCCAGCCAGGCGATCAGCGCCCCACCGGCGGCCATGCCCACCAACTGCGCCGCAACCGCGACGAGGTAGTTCAGCGAACGCCCGAGCACGTAGGTATCGCCGGCGAGGATCTCCGCCAGGACCCGGCCCGCGGCCCCGGTGATGACCGGTGTCAGGCAGGCCACGGCCGCGACGAGGAGCAGGCTGACCGCGACCGGGAGGTGCCCGAACGCGAGCAGCAGCCCGACCGCGCACTGGAGAGCGTAGCCCGTGGTGATGAGGGCCCGCGGCGAGAACCGGTCCGCCATCGCGGCAAGAAACAGGCCGCCTGCGGCTTGGGGGAGGAAGCCGATCGTGAACGCCACCGCCGTCAACAACGGAGAGTTCGTCTGGCTGAACACCAGCACCGCCAGCGCGACGGACCGCAGCGTGTCCGACATAACGCCAAGCAGCCGAGCTGCGAACAGGGCACGGAACTGTGTGACCGCGAAGACCTGGCCATAGGTGGCCTTCGTCGTGAACTTATCGGTCATGGACTGGGATGCTCCCGAAACTTTCTTGGGCCGAACCGTGTCTACCGGTTGATCGCGGTGGTTTTGCTCGTCAGTTTCGACAGCGCTCGGGGACTGAGTCTGGAGGGCGTCGTGTCCGGCATGAAGGGATCATGGTTCACCCCGGCTGTCACCTCAACTGCTTTTCAGCCCGGGGATTGGTCCTCGCGCTCAGCCGGCGGCGAATCCTTGATCACGTGAGCGCCCAGCCAAGCCGCTCAGCCTGTGCAAGGCATCTTGGCTACCCACAGTGCCCCGCAACGCCGCCACCGAAGAGGAACGCGCGGGACAGCCGGCACTGAGGAACAGGCGAATCATCGTGCTGGGACTGGTCGCCTTCGCACTGTCCACCGCCGAAGGGGCTGCCTACGACTGGTCCGACCTGCACCTGCGCAACGTCATCGGAGCCGCGCCCAACGTGGCCGTTACTGCGGGTTCCTCCCAGGACCCTCACTCATCGGATTCATGGCCCGGGTCACGACTCTCCGAATCGCCCTGATCGTCCCGGTCGCGTGCGCGGAGCGTGTTCGGCCCGTTGATCGCCGAGGCGCTTGCTCCACAGGGCGAACATCGGGCCGACGCCCTGTGGCAGCGACTGGCCGCAGGAGGTGTCGACCTCGGAGTGGAGCAGCAGCGCGGGCAGGTCGTCGGCGCCGGCCACGGCGTAGTTGAGGTGGATCTCGCCGGTGCCGAAGGTCCGCTCAGGGAAGTCGTGCGCGACGTAGGTGCGGTCGGGGTCGTAGCGGTGGCGGGTCCTGGGGTGCTGGGTCACGGCGTGGTGGCCTGGCCGAGGATCGACTGCAGGGCCTGGGACAGCTGGGCCGCCGTGTCGGCAGGCTCCTGGGCGCGCCAGGCGACGAACCGGTCGGGACGGACCAGGACCGCTCCGGCCGGGCCGTGGCCGCGGTGGCGGGTCCAGGTGGAGCGCGGGTCGAGCAGGTCGCCGTCCAGATGCCCGACGCGGACGGCGTCCAGCGGCCAGGCGTCGGCGAGCTTCGCGGCGGCCCGGCACCAGTCATGGCCGTCCTCACCGGCGATGAGCAGGAACCTGCCCGGCCGGACAAGGTCGTGGACGGGCAGGCGGTGGCCGTGGTCGTCTTCCAGCCAGGCGTGCGGCAAGGGGTGGCCGGGCCGGGCGCACGGCTGGTAGAGGCGGATCGGGTCGGGATTGTCCGGTTCGGGGGTGCCGTCGCCGACGATGGCGGCCGAGGCGTAGGTGTAGCCGTACTCGATGTTGTGCTCGTTGAACTCCATGGACTGCCCCGCGATGGCGCGTCGGACAGCGCGGGCGTATTCGGCGTCCTCGGGCAGCCCGCTCCACAGGCGGCGCATCTGCCGCCAGTTCGTCTCCGGATCGGCCCCGGGCACGATGCTGGCGGCCTGGCTGGTGACGATGTGGTTGAGGGCGTTCTCGACCGAGCGTTGCACGTTACGGGCGGTGACGGGCTTGCGCTCGGGCTCGTAGGTGTCCAGGAGCCGCTCGTCGGCGTGGCTGTGCAGGACGGCGGCGAGTTTCCAGGACAGGTTGGCGGCGTCCTGGATCGCGGAGTTGAGGCCGAGGCCGCCGGTGGGCGGGTGACGGTGGGCGGCATCGCCGAGCAGGAAGACGCGGCCGTCGCGGAAGCGGTCAGCGACCACGCCCTCGATGGACCAGCGGGTGATGAGGTGCACGGTGAGCGGGTGGTCCTCCAGGCCGAGCGCGGTGCGCAGGTCGGCGGCGACCTGCTCGTCGTCGAGGCCGCGCGGGTCGTCGGCGGCGTAGTTGAGGTGGACGACCCATTCCTCCGAATCGGGGCCCCAGTGGTCGGGCCCCATGGGGACCATGGTGGCGCCGCCGCCGGTGTGGGGGAGGGTCAGCCAGCGGATGAGCACCTCGGGGTCGTGGGCGAAGGCCGACAGGTCGGCCGACAGGTGGACGGTGGCGATGCGGGCCAGGTCGCGGGCGCCCTCCATGACGACGCCGAGCCGGCGTCCGACGGTGCGGCCACCGTCGCAGGCCAGCAGGTAGCGGGCGCGCACCTCGTAGGTGTGGCCGCTGCCGCGCTCCAGGACGGTGGCGGTGACGCCGTCGGCGTCGGTGGTGAAGGTGGTCAGCTCATGGCCGAAGCGGATGCGGCCGGGGGCCAGTTCCTCGGCGCGGGCCTTGAGGATGGGCTCCAGCCGGATCTGCGGCAGGTTGGTCTGGCGCTGAGAGCTGGCGGCGGCCCAGTCGTCGGACAGGCCGCCGCAGCCCCATGACTCGACCAGGCCGAAGCGGCGGCCGTAGTCGCCGGTGGGGCCGGCCAGGCCGGCGTACCAGCCGGAGTAGCGCATCTGCTCGGGCGGGGTGCCGCGCTCGTAGATGGTCTCGGAGATCCCGAGGTCGGAGAGGATCTCCATGGTGCGCTGGTTGAGCACGTGCGCCTTGGGCAGCACGGACGTGGCCTGCAGGGAGCTGACGAGCAGGTGGTCGACGCCGAGGCGGGACAGCAGCATGGAGGCGGTCAGGCCGGCGCCGCCGCCGCCCACGATGAGCACGTCAAGCATGGGGTGCCTCCTTCAGGCGGGGGAACAGCTCGCGGGCGTTGCGGTGGTTGATGGCGTCGTCGTCCGCCCAGGTGTTGAAGTAGGTGACGGCGAGTTCGGGGGCGAAGGGCCAGTCGCTGCCGTACAGGACGTGGCCGGGCTTGGCGAAGGCGAGCAGGGAGGGCAGGGCGGCTGGGCTGGCGGACAGGGCGGTGTCGAAGTAGAAGCCGGCCAGGTTTGCCAGGACCTGATTCGGGTCGCGGCCGGTGTCGCCGAAGACGGTGATGGCCAGGCGGTGGGCGGCGTACGGGACGAATCCGCCGGCGTGGGAGAGGATGAAGCGGATGTTCGGGAAGCGCCGCGGCACGTCGTGCTTGACCAGGGTGAAGGCGGCGCGGGTGGTGTCGAGCAGGAAGTCGGCGGCGAACGGCGGGATACCTTCGACCGTGGGCCCGGGCAGTTGGGCGGGGTGGACGAAGACGACGGCGGCGTGCTCGTCGAGGGCGGCCATGAGCGGGTCGAAGGCCGGGTCGCCCAAGTAGGCGCCGTGGCTGTTGGCCAGCAGCATCACCCCGTCGGCGGACAACTCGTCCAGCGCGTGGGCGGCCTCGGCTACGGCGGCCTTGACATCGGGCAGGGTCAGTGTGGCGAAGAAGCCGAACCGGCCGGGGCGGTCGGCGGCGAGCTGTGCGGCGTACTCGTTTGCCTGCCGGGCCACATACGCGGCATCGCTCCCGTCACCCAGGAAGGCGCCGGGCGTGGTCAGCGACAGGATCGCGGTGGCGATGCCTTGGCGATCCATCAGCTCCAGCGCCTCGGCGGGACTCCACGCCGGGAGCGGTCGCCCGCCCGGCGCGTCCACGCCGTGGGATTGCAGCCAGCGGGCGTACGGCTCGGGGACCAGGTGCTGGTGAACGTCGATGCGGCCGGTCATGCGGATTCCTCCTGAGTGCGGGCGGTGCCGTCGGGCCGGGTGGTGGCCAGGACTCCGGCGGTCCGGCGGCTGAGGAGATCGCGGACGCGCTGGTCGATCATGAGGCCCTCGTACGGTAGGCGATGTTGTGCCGGTCGAGGGCGGCGGCCAGGTCCGGGTCCGGGTCGATCAGGGCGACCGGGCGGCCGTCCTCCAGCACGACGTCGGCCGGATGGCCGGGGGCGAGCTGGGCCAGGAGGCGGCGCACGGCGTCGGCGACCAGTTCGGGCTTGAACAGCTTGCCAACCGTGGTCGTCGGCAGCGACTCGACGACGTGAACCGCCTTGGGGGCGGCGGCCGGCTCGGATGCCCGCTTGCCCGCCCAGGCCAGCAGGGTCGCCTCGGTGACCGGGCTGTTGACGGTCACGTAGGCGACGGGCACCTCGCCGGAGTGCGCATCCGGGCGGCCCACCACGGCCGCGCCCGACACCTGCGGGTGGGCCAGCAAGGATTCCTCGATAGGCCGGGGATCCAGGTTGTGACCACCGCGGATGATCAGGTCCTTGGCGCGGCCGGTCAGGTAGACGTAGCCGTCGGCGTCGACGTGGCCGAGGTCACCGGTGAGCAGCCAGCCGTCGAAGATCTTGCCGGTCGGGTCCGGACCGTCGGGTCCCAGATAGCCGGGGAAGACGGCGGGACCTCTGATGGCCAGCACGCCGGTCTGCCCGGGCGGGCAGTCGCCGGTGGGCCGGTCATCGGCGTCCATGGTGACGGCCTTGATGTGCTGGTACGGCAGCCGCAGTCCGACCGATCCGGCCCGGGGCGCGAAGGCGGGGGTGGCGGCGCTGGCGCAGGTGGCCTCGGTCAGCCCGTACCCCTCCAGCATGGGCACCTTGACCCGCTGCTCGAAGTCGGTGCGCACGCGGCCGGGCAGTGGGGCGGCGCCGACGGCGCCGGCGCGCAGGCTGGAGATGTCCACCCCGTCGGGCACCGGCGGCAGACTCGCGTAGACAGTCGGCACGGCCGAGAACGCGGTGACCCGGTAGCGCTCGATGATCCGCCAGAAGCCGGCCATGAGGGCCCGGTCGCGGTAGCCGAGCGGGCCAAGGCTGACCACCCCGGCGCCGTGCATGAACGGCGCCAACCCGGTCACGTGCACGGCGTTGACATGGAACAACGGCAACCCGGCCAGCGCCACCCCGTCACCGCCCGCGTAGGCGCCCGAGCAGCCGAGCACCCAGGCCATGTAGACCTCCATGGCGTGCGTGTGCGGGGCGATCTTGGGCGTGCCGGTGGTGCCGCCGGTGTGAAAGTACGCGGCCAGGTCCCCCGGCTCGGGCCGGTGGGAGGTGATCAGGCGGTCGCCGGGCTGTTCGGCGGCCAGCCGCTCGAAGTCGCCGCCCCGCATCGTCGCGGAGGCGTGAACGGCGTCGAGGGAGGCATTGCCACCCACGACCAGCAGCGCGCGCAGCCCCGGCAGCCCCCGGGCGACACGCAACGCCTTCTCCCACAGACCGGGCAGCATCGCCGACCCGGCCACCACCAGAATCTCGGCCCGGGTGAGGGTGAAGATGTCGATGATGTGCTGCTCGGCCAGCATCGGGTTGACCGGGTTGGCCACGCCGACGGCCTGGGCGCCGAGCAGGGCGGCGTAGGTGTGGCCGGAGTTGGGCAGCAGCAGGCCGATCGTTCCGCCCGGCATGAGGCCCAGACTGGTGTAGAGGTTGGCGGCCTGATGCACGCGGGTCAGCAGTTCGCCGTAGCTCCAGGTGGCATCCGCGCCTTCGCCCAGCAGGTGCAGCGCGGGCGCGTCCGGGGTCGCGGTGGCGGTGCGGGCCAGCAGCTCATAGGTGGAGGCGGGCAGGTCCCGCTCGGTCAGCGGCACCGCCTCCACCAGCGGTAGGTCCTCGGGGACCAGCACCAGCGGCCGGTTCCCGTCGGTGTGGTGGCTCATGTGCTGTGCGCTCCCGCCATCAGCGCGGCCAGGTCTTCGGGCTCGATGAACGACGGCGGCACCGGCGGCCCCCAGCTGTAGAGGATGCGCATGTCCTGGAACACCTCGGGCTTCCAGATCGCCTCGTCGACGACGCAGTCCAGGTCGCTGTAGTACTCGGAGAAGTTGCCGGCGGGGTCTTTGAGGTACCAGAAGAAGTTGGAGCCGATGTGGTGCCGTCCGAGCCCCCACACGTGCCGTTCGGGATGCCCTTCCAGCATGCGGTGAGCGCCGCGGCCGATCTCGTCGACGTCCTCGACCTCCCAGGAGGTGTGGTGCAGGTACGGCACCGGCGCGGGCTGGACCAGCACGTTGTGGTGGTCGATCGAGCAGCGCAGGAAGGCGGCGATGCCGGGCACCTCGTCGCTCACCTTGAACCCGATGCCGTCGGTGAAGAAGCGCTGGCTGGCCTCCTGGTCGGTGGAGCCGAGCACCACGTGACCGAGCTTGCGGGGGCGTACCGGCTGCTCGCGCAGCACGCCGGGGGAGCGGGCGTCGACCCGGTCGGCGCGGCCGGGACCGTTGTAGACGGGGGCGGGCTCGGCCGGGCGGGTGATCCGGTCGGCGATCGACACCTGGACGCGGACCTTGGTGCCGGGGTCGCTCACCCGGCCTTCGGCGTCCAGGGCCAGGTCCAGCCGGGCCAGGCTCGCGCCGATGCGGGCCATGTCGTCGGGGTCGTCCACGCCGACGCCCAGTTCGACCAGGCGGCGGGTGGGGGCGTGCACGAGCCGCAGTTGCTCGCCGCCGTCGGCGGTGGCGAAGGTGTGCTCGCCGGTCGGCCGCAGGCCGAAGTCGGCGTAGTAGGCGGCGGTATCGGCGACGTTGGGGACGCCGATGGTGATGCGGGTCAGGCGGTGCAACGCCATGTCAGGCTCCCGTGAACGTGGTGCGCAGGGTTCCGATGCCCTCGATCGTGGAGTGCAGGCGCTCGCCCGGGGCCAGGAAGCGGGCCGGGGTGCGGGTGCCGCCGATGCCGCCGGGGGTGCCGGTGAAGATCACGTCGCCCGGCAGCAGCGGAGTCACCGCCGACAACTTCTCGATCAGCTCCGGCACCGGGAAGATCATCTGGCTGGTACGGGCGTGCTGCATGCGCTCGCTGTCCAGGAGACAGGAGATCTCCAGGTCGCCGGGGTTCGCGAACTCGTCCGGGGTGACCAGCCACGGCCCCATCGGCCCGAAGCCCGGGAAGGATTTGCCGAGGGAGAACTGCTGCGGCTGCGGCGGCGACAGTTGCGTGATGCGCTCGGACAGGTCCTGCCCGACCGTCAGCCCGGCGACGTGGTCCCAGGCGTCGGCCGCGGCCACCCGGTGGGCGTGTCGGCCGATCACCACGACCAGTTCCACCTCCCAGTCGGTCAGCCCGCCCTCCGGCAGCGCGACCACGGCGTCCTGGCCCGTCAGGCAGGAGACGAACTTGGTGAACACCGGCGGCCTCACCCCCGGCTCGATGTCCGACTCCTCGGCGTGGTCGCGGTAGTTCACCCCGATCGCGAACACCTGGCGCGGCGCCGGCGCGGGCGCCTCCAGGTCGGACTCGTCGAACGGGACGGGCGCGGCGTCGGTGCTCCAGGAACGCAGCTCGTCCCAGCGCTCGAACAGGGCCTGCGGGTCGGCCGGGAAGCGGCCGCCGCCGGCCTTCTCGATGTCGACCGCGCCGTCACCGGTCAGGAGCACGGCCCGGCCGGCGAGGTTGGCAACACGCATGGGCTTCCCTTCGTCATCAGTTTGCTACGCCGATTTAACGAAGGGCCCGCCGCCTGCCGCTTGTGCCGCGGGCCCAAATTCTCGCCGGAGCTTGGGCTCTGGGCGGGCTCGATCGGGCTCAGCGCGGAGTGCGGGCGATCTCCAGCGCCAGCCGAAGCTCCAGCAGGTCCTCCGGCAGCGGACGGCCGAGCAGGCCCTCGGCCTGCTTGACCCGGTACCCCACGGTGTTGCGCGAGACGTGCAACATCTCGCCCGCCCGTTGCGGACTGCGGCCCGAGGCCAGGTACACACGCAACGTCTCGCGCAGCTCAGCCCGCCGCGCGTCAGCGCCGGCCAGCCCGCCCAGCATCTCCTCGGCGAACCACTGCGCCCGCTCCCCGCTCGCCGCCAGCAGCGACCGGACCCGGATGCCGGCATGACGGCACAACCGGCTCTCCGCCAGAAACGCCTGAGCCTCCCTGGCGCCCAGATGGCTGCGCCGGAACCCGGCCACCCCGTACGCGACCGGGCCGACGGCCAGCCGCAGCCCCATCGGCACCTCGACGTCCGCGCTGGGGGCAGAACCCGAGAGCCGTCCCGTCCACGCCCACACATCCGACGGGCCCTCCTGCACCGTCAGCACGCCGTGGCCGTCCATCGCCCGCGCCGCCTCCGCCGCGAAGCGCCGCAACACCTCGGCCGGAGTGTCGAGTTCGTCGGCGACGACCACGAACGCCACGTGGTGGCGGGCCAGCTCGTAGCCCAGCGTGCGCTCGGCCGCCTCCTGGTCGATCCGCCGCCCCGCCACGATGTCGTCCACAATGCGGTGCCGCGCCGCCTCGGTGCTGGCCTGCCAGCGGTCTCGCTCGGCGATGTACTCCTCGGCCATCCGGCTGGCATGCGTGTCGGCGTAGGAGAACAACAGCTCGCTGACCCGGTGGCTCTCCGTCGTGCGCGCCGGCTCGGGTTCGGCGTCGATGGCGTCCATCAGCCGCTGGTGCAGGCAGGCGTGTCCGATCCGTACGCCGCGTAGAACCAGGTCCAGCGGCACCCCACGGTGTACGAGATCCGCGTTGCCCTCCACCGCCTCCACCGGCACGAACTCCGGCGAGGGACGGGTGTCCTGGCACAGCCCGGTCAGCGCCGTCAGCACGCTCGCCTCCACCGAGCGCCGCAACGTCTCGAACGGCGTGCGCCCGCCGCCATAGGCGGGCACTTGCCGGATGACCTCCTGTGTCATCCACACGGCCGTCTCCACCGCCCACTCCGTCGGCCCGTTGCCCAGCGTCTGACGGGCGAAGGCCAAGGTGGCGGGGGTTGCCGCAGGGGGATGTCCGCCGCCCTGAGCCCGCAGGCCCAGCAGCCATTGGCACCGCATGTCACTCACGTGGCCAGTCCTAGCACGAAAGGCCCCGCAGGCGGTGGACGGGCTGGCGCAGCGCCCCGCCGCCTCCAAGCGATGGGCACGACACCGCGCTCTGTTCCTCGAACCCGGCGACGTCGCGTCATGACGGGACTGGGTGACGGCGTGCCGGCCGTACCTCGACGAAGAGAGCCGCTGGTTTGACCTTGACGCTGCGTCAACTTCTAGCATCGGGGCCATGTCGATCACTGTTCTTGACACCTATTCCGCCATGCGGCGGATCCTGCTGGCCCCGGTCGCGGACCGCGTTGACCTGCTGCGTTCGATGCTGGAGGCCAACAGGGGCATGTACCGCTACAACCCCGGCGAGGTCGACCTGGTCGCCGTGCACCTCGAAACGTCCGGGTTCCCCATCGACCGCGACGAGGGGCGCTGCCTCGACGCGCTCGAAACCCTGGCGGCGGCCGGGGCCTGGGAGCGGATGCAACGCGCCCTCGACAACGCTCTCGCCGTACTGCTGGAGGCGACGCCGGGGCTGGAGGCCCCGGACATCACCGTGCTGTTCGTCCTCGGCGATCCGGGTGACGAGCACTTCATGGGTCCCTGCAAAGGATTGACCGGGTTCGGCGGCATCTCGGGCCACATCGCCATCACATTCTGGCCCTTCCCCGAGAACGTGGAGCGGCTGGAAGCCACCGCCGTGCACGAACTGCACCACAACCTGCGGTGGAGTCCGGGCGGGGTTGTGTGGGACCCGATGACCGTCACGGTCGGCGATCACATCGTCGGCGAGGGCCTGGCCGACGCCTTCGCCCGACAGCTCTACGGCGACGAGCTCGGCCCCGCCCGCATCGGCGTGCCGCACCTGCACGACGACGAGGTCTTCAGCAAGGTACTCACCGGGCTCGACGTGACAGGCATGCAGAACTTCACCGCCTGGGTGCACGGCGACCCCAGCGCCGAGCGCTTCGGCCTCACCCCGGTGGGACTGCCGATGGGCGCCGGGTACGCCGCGGGCAACCGGCTGGTCGACACCTACCTGGCGGAAACCGGGCAGACGGCGGCGCAGGCCCTGCACGCCGACAGCTCGGAGATCATCGCAACCACGCTCCGCCGCGGGTAACACTGGAACGATGGAGTGGACGATCCAGGAACTCGCGACGAGGGCCGGCATCACCAGCCGCACCCTGCGGCACTACGACCGCTTCGGACTCTTGGCCCCGTCCCGGGTCGGCGAGAACGGGTACCGCTACTACAACGCCACCGCGGTCGCCCGGCTCCAGCGGATCCTGCTGATGCGCCGGCTCGGCATGGGCTTGCCGGCCATCGCCGAGGTCCTGGCCGACGAAGTGGACACGGGCGACGGGCTCCGCGCCCACATCGCCGCACTGGAAGAGGAACGAGACCGCATCGAACGGCAGATCCGGTCTGTACGTCACACGCTCGAGGCCCTGCAGGCGGGGGCGGAACCGCGGATGGACGTCATGTTGGCGGGGTTCAACGACCACTACAAGGACGAGGTGATCTCACGCTGGGGCGAGCGGGCGTTCCAAGTGAGCAACGACTGGTGGCACGGCAAGACCCTTGACCAGCAGCTCGCCTGGAAGCAGGACGTCGAGGACCTCGTCGCCGCATGGGTGGCCGCGGCGAAGGCCGGGGTTTGCCCGACATCGGAACACGCTCAGTCACTGGCCGCCCGGCACGTCCGGTGGCTGAGCCAGATCCCGGGCACCCCCACGGCCGAGGGCGACCGGGAGTGCTCGATCTCGATGGTGAAAGGCCTGGGGGACATGTACGTAGACGACCCCCGCTTCGCCGGCATGTACGACGATGCCGCGGGGGCGAGGTTCGTCCGCGACGTGCTGCACGCGTACGCGCGGACCCGGATGTAGCTCGTAGAGGAGGCGGTCGAGCGCTACGACTTCCGAACCGCAAGGCGATGGCGCCGTCGCCGTGCCTGACCACATCGAGCAGGTGATGTCGCGGCAACGGGAGGCCTTCGTGGAGACGGTGCTGGAGCTGCTGCCGTTGCCCAGCACCGAAGACGACGGCGATCTGGAATGGCGGGTGGAACTCCTGGCGGCAGGACAGAGGTCACTTGCCGGCCTGCCGCTCGCGCAGGTACCAGGCTGCGATCGAGTATGGCGGTGCCGCGGCCTGGGAGCGGGCGGCATGCTCGACGATCGCGTCCTGCATGAAGCGCAAGTCGGCGGGTCGGGGGTATGTGGCGTAGATCGGCTGGAGCATCGCGGTGCCGAGGTCGGTGAAGACGCCAGCGTCGGTAAAGATACCTTTGTGGGTCAGATAGGTCAGCAGTCCGCGCCGGTCGGCAATGCCCAGGGAGGAGTGCAGGGCAATCGCTTCCCACACCCGGTCGACGTCCGCCGCGGCGATGCCGTGCTCGGTCAGCACGGATGCCGCCAGATCGGCGCCTTCCACCTCGAACCGGGCCTGGCCGGCCGCGAGGGTGCCCAGCCCCAGATCGTGCATCACGCAGGCGGCGAAGAGCAGGTTCTCGTCGTAAGCCGCGTCGTTCAGGCAGCCTTCCTGCTCGGCCAGCAGGCGGGCGAACAGGAAGCTGCGGATGCTGTGATCGGCGATCGGCGTGCTCTCCGACTTATGTACGAGGGCGAGGCTCGCGTCGGCCAGCAGTCCCGTGGGCAGGGCGAGGATGTCATTCATGCCCCGACCGTATGAGCGCGGAACAAGAACGAGAAGCGGCCCGAGTGCCTTGCATCGCCAGGATCGGGTCATGCCTTCGACGAATTGACTCCGAACTCCCATAGCTCCGGCGAGCCGCCACTCGGTTGATCAGTGGGTACGGCGCTGAGGTGCCAGAACCTCTGTGACCTCGGCGACGACCCGCAGGTCGGGTTCGGCTACGAGGGTGGCGGGCAGGCCACGGCGAACATGGGCGAGCAGACGGCCAGGGTGGCGGGCTCGATCTTCAACCTGCCGGACAAGATGGTCGGCATCTGGCACGCGGCCTTCTCCGGCGAGGAACGCGACCCCGAGGGCCCGGTGGGCATGGTCGGCGCGGGCCGCTTGGGCGGCGAGATCCTGGCCTCCGACTTGTCCAACGAGGAGAAGATCGCCACCTTCGTCGGCCTGCTGGCCGGTTTCAACCTGGCGATCGGCATGTTCAACCTGATCCCGCTGCTGCCGCTCGACGGCGGGCACATCGCGGGCGGCCTCTGGGAGGGACTCAAGCGGGCCTACGCCAAGGTCATGCGGCGGCCGAAGCCCAAGTACGTCGACGTCGCCAAGGTGCTGCCGCTGACGTACGCGGCGGCGCTGGCGATGATGATCATGGCAGGCCTGCTCGTCTACGCCGACCTGGTCAGCCCGCTCACACTGACGAACTGACGTTCTCGTGAGTAGATGATTGCCCACTTTCCGCTTCTAGCCCGGCTCGCAATGCCGACTGTTCGACGACAGGGCGGCCTGTCGCGAGTTCGGCAACGTACTTGTAGGCCCCCACTCGGGTCCGTGTCACCGCACCACAAACCCGGACGGGTGCACCGCGGACCGTCAGCCCCGACCTGGGCGGGCCCGACTCGAGGGCACCGGCTGGCTTCGCCGGCGACCTACCCGTCTCAGCGGAGATGACCGTGCAGGAACGTGTGGATGCCCGCGGCGACTGTCTCGGTAAGCTCTTCGGCGGACAGAGCAGCGTGATGCGCCGGCAATTCGGCTGAGATCAGCAGCAGCAGGTGCAGTGCCGCGCGGTCGGGGTCGTCGATGCGCAGCAGTCCCCGGTCGGCCAGCTGTCGCAGGTGACCGGCCAGCTCTCGGCGGACACGCCGTGGCCCGGTCTCCTGCCAGGCGTCGATCGCTTCCTGAGGGATGTGGCCCGCTTCGGCGTTGATCTGTCCGACCATGGAGAAGTGGGCGGCGCTGTCGGGCATTGGCGTCGCCCAGTCCCGTCCGAACTCGATGAGGTCGGCCTCCAGGTCGGTGACCTTGCGCAGGTGGCGGTCGATGATGGCGATCTGGACGTCGGCCGCCCGCGTGGCGCTCTCCTGAATCACGGCCAGGAACAACTCGGCCTTGTCGGTGAAGTGGTTGTAGATGGTCCGGGTCGACACACCAGCCTCAGCCGAGATCGCGTCGATGCTGGCGCGCGTGTAGCCGTCGCGGGCGAACACCGTCAGGGCGCCGTCCAGGATCGCCTGCCGCTTGCCGACCAGTCCTCCGCGAGGGCGAGGCGTCGTGGTGTTTTCCCTGGTCATCCCAGATCCTCCAACATATTTACAACAATCGTTTTACTTTTTGCCATACACGTTGTACTTTACCTCGTGCCGCGGCCCCGCGACACACCATGAGGAGAAATACGCATGATCAGGATCGCCATCGTCATCGGCAGCACCCGCCCCCGTCGCCGGAGCGCCGTCGCGGCCCGCTGGGTCGCCGAGGTCGCCGCCCGCCACCTCGCCGTCACCTCCGGAGAAGCGACCTTCGAGATCGTCGACCTGGCCGAATACGGACTGTCGGTGCTGGATGAGCCCGTGCCCGCGCTGTTCGGCGACTACCAACACGCGCACACCCACCAATGGGCCCAAACCATCGCCTCCTTCGACGGGTTCGTCTTCGTCACTCCCGAGTACAACCACTCGGCCCCGGCCGCGCTGAAGAACGCCATCGACTTCCTGTACGGCGAGTGGAGCAACAAGGCAGCCGGCTTCGTCAGCCACGGCGTGCACGGCGGCGTGCGTGCCGTAGAGCACCTGCGGCAGGTCATGACCGAGCTCCAGGTCGCCAATGTGCGCACCCAGGTCGCTCTGTCGGCCTTCACCGATTTCGAGATCACCGATCCGGCCGAGCCCGGCGCGATCGCCCCCGGCCCACACCAGGAGCCGACCCTGAACGAGCTGCTCGATGAGGTCATCGCCTGGTCGGACGCCCTGAAGAAGCTCCGCGAGACAGCAGGCCCGGCAGTGGCGGCGTGAGCATGCGATACCGGCTGCTGGGCCGTACCGGACTGCGGGTCTCCGAGGTCTTCCTCGGCGCGATGACGTTCGGCGAGGAGCAGATCGGCGCCTCGCCGCAGGAGGCCCGCCGCATCTTCGACCTGTACGGCGAGGCTGGCGGAAACCTCATCGACACCGCGAACTTCTACTCCGAAGGGCGGAGCGAGACCATCCTGGGCGAACTGCTGGCGGGCCGTCGCGACCGGTTCGTCGTGGCCAGCAAGTACACCGTCTCCCGCGACGGCGGCGACCCCAACGCCGCAGGCAACCACCGCAAGAACCTCACCCTGTCCCTGGAGGCCAGCCTGCGGCGACTGGGCACCGACTACCTCGACCTGTACTGGGTCCACCTGTGGGACAGGCACACGCCGATCGAGGAGACCATGCGGGCGCTGGACGACGCCGTGCGTGCCGGGAAGATCCTCTACGTCGGCATGTCCGACGCCCCGGCTTGGGTCGTCTCTCACGCCAACACGCTGGCCGAGTGGCGCGGCTGGACCTCGTTCGCGGCCATCCAAGCCCCATACAGCCTGCTCAACCGCGACATCGAACGCGAACTGCTGCCCATGGCCCAGACGTTCGGACTGACGGTCGCCGCCTGGGGACCGCTCGCCCACGGCGTCCTGTCCGGCAAGTTCAGCTCTGCGGCGGGGCCACAACAGGCCACGCGGATCAGCCCGCGCTCACTTGGAGCCCGAGAGCACGCCGTCGCCCAGGCAGTGCGGGGGGTTGCCGACGAGATCGGGGCCTCCTCCGCGCAGGTGTCCATCGCCTGGACCCGTGCACGCTCGCGGGCCGTACACCCGATCCTGGGCGCCAGAACCGCCGAGCAGCTCAAGGACACGCTCGGCGCCCTGGACCTCACCCTGCCCCAGCACACGGTGCGACGCCTGGAGGCGGCCACCGACTTCACGCTCGGCTTCCCCGGAGATTTCCTCGCCCAGGCCGACCCGGCGGTATTCGGCGAGTCCGCTGCCAGGCTCGACGGAAGACGCCTCCCATGAGCGTGGTGGTCACCCACCGACGTCAGAGCCGTCCCGCTGTAACCCTGGCCGCGGTGCTGCTGGGCTTCCTCACCTTGCCGATGCTGATGTCCGGCACGACCGTCGCGCCGTCGCAAGACGGGCGTTCATGCGAGCATCCGGCGTACCTGCTCATGCGAGATCCCGGCGCTCGTACCGATCTTGCGCAGGCCCCACCCCTCACCCCGCGCGTCCGCCATCGCCACCATCAGCGCCGCACCGGTCACCTTGTCCAGCATCGCAGTGCCAACGGATGTGACGCTGAACCCGGTTCGCCGTTCCACTCCTACTGGCAGGCCAGCACCTGACCGCGCCCCGGCTGTGGCTGTCTTCAGGGGGTGTCATGTGTCGTGGCGTGCCAACTTGACCAAGGCGAGGAAAGCCACGAAGACCACGGTGAACAGGTTGATGGTCATCATCGTCTCGTTGAGCGCGTGCGCGTTCCAGACTGCTCCGGTCGCATCCGTGATGTCGTCGCCCGAGGCGGCCACGAAATAGGGGATGGTGCTGAGCCCAAGCCCCGCGTAGACGAGAACCGACTGCAGCGACGGTTCGAGCCTGGAGCTTCGCACGGGTGCCTGGCGACGGGCCAGGTACAGGGCGAAGATCTGGAAGAACAGGTAGGTGACCAGCCACCAGCCGAGGTAGTTGGTGTAGGGGACGCCGAACACGCCGCCGCTCCGCTCCCAGATCCACACGTGGTTGACTGTCGAGGCGATCGAGTCGCTGCCGAGGTCGAACATCGTCATGATGGCTGCTGCGGTCATGGGCAGGGCGACTACGTTGACGCGGTGCCCGGTGCCCGCCCGCCAGGAAAGCCGGGTGTCCGCCTCGTCGAGCAGGACGTTGGCCACCTGCCAGCACAGGTAGCCCAAGCCGAAGTAGACGGGGCCGATGAAGATCGGCACATCGATCAGCTTCGGGCTACCGGTGTAGTGATAGTGGCCGAAGGGGAAGCCCGTGGAAATGCTGAGATTCTCGAAGAAGTTGCTCACCACGAAGGTCACGGCAAAGAAGAGCAGCAGCGCCTTCGCACCGTAGCGACGCACGCCGTAGATGAACGCCATGGGAATCGACAGCAGCAGAACGAACATGTAGGGCGCCGACCCTGAAAGCGGTGCCATCAGGGCCACAACGAGCGCGGCGGCCGTCAGCACCCAGGTGATCACTCTCCAACCGTCGAGTCCCGACCGGCGTGGTAGCCCGCCATGGGTGCCGGTGGCAGTGGTGTCCGAGCCTGTCCTGGCGGCGCCGAGAGGCGCGGGGCGGCCGACTGCCGGTGCTTTCCGTTCGTGAGTGGAGTCGGTAGTGGTCATTGCGGAACTCCATGGTTGGGTGAGTCCCCCCGGCAGCGCCGGCGCCCGGGCAAAGATCAACCTTCAGTCAGGCTGACGTGCGCACTGCGCACCTCGGTCGGCCGTGTCGCGGGGGGACGGTCAGCGGGAGGTGAGGGGGGTTTCGGACTCAACGCGGGTGAGCTTTTCGGGGTTGCGGACGTAGTAGAGACCGGTGACGCGGGCGTTCTCCACGCGGAAGGCCAGAACGCCGTCGATCTCGCCGTCCAGGCGCAGGATGAGTGCGGGGTTGCCGTTGACCGTCGTGAGCTCACTGGTGAAGGTGCCGCCGGCTTTGACGATGCTGGCGGCCATGTAACGGAGGACCTTGTCATCGCCGACGACCGGCCGCAGGGCCGCAAGCCTGAGTCCGCCGCCGTCGCTGACGAAAACAACGTCCGGGGCGAGTACGCTCAGCAGCCCCTGCAGGTCCCCGGTCACGAGCGCGTTCTGGAACGAACTCAACGCTGCACGGGCTTCTTCCGGGGAAGCCGGTGTGCGCGGCCGGCGGGCGTCGACGTGCCGGCGGGCGCGGTAGGCGAGCTGGCGTGCGGCGGCGGGGCTCTTGCCGATCGCGGCCGCGATGTCGTCGTAGCCGATGTCGAAGACCTCGTGCAGCACGAAGACGGCGCGTTCGGTCGGTGAGAGGGTTTCGAGGATGAACATGAGTGCCAGCGACAGGTTCTCGGCCAGTTCGACGTCCTCGGCCACGTCCGGCGCGGTGAGCAGGGGCTCGGGCAGCCAGGGGCCGACGTAGGCCTCCTTGCGCCGTTTGAGGGTGCGTAGCCGGTTGAGTGCCTGCCGGGTCGTGATCCGTACCAGGTAGGCGCGTTGGTCCTGCACCTGCGTCAGGTCGACCTTGACCCACCGTAGCCAGGCCTCCTGGAGGACGTCCTCGGCGTCCGCCGCCGATCCGAGCATCTCGTAGGCGACGGTGAACAGCAGGTCGCGATGGGCCACGAAGGCCTCGGTCGCGGGGTCGGCGGGGTGGTCGTTCATGTCGTGCGCTTCGCTCTCTCGCGGTCGGCCCCATATGCCGGAAGCAGGCCGTGGAAATGTACCCAGGCTGAAGCCGGGTTGTCGGCAGCAGCCTCCCCACTGATCTGGTGGGAATGGCGCCCCGGCCGCGGCATACGAGACTGCGGCGTTGTGTGCTTGGGCCGGACCAGTCGGTCCGGCCGAAGGAGGGGGCTTGGCGGCTATGCCGCGCGTCCGGTGTTGGACGGCGTCGTGCGGTGATCAGGCTGAGGCGTTTCAGCTGCGCGGGAACTGGCCTTGCGTGCCCCGGACGCCAACTGGTTGAGGGGGAACCGGCAGGCGAACTCCTTGACCTTGGCACCGAGCCGCCCGCTGATGTGGAGCGCGTTCGCCCTGTCGTTCAGGTAGGAGAACTGGGTGACGCCCTCGTTCCGGCCGAGGCTGATGCACTGCCCGGCGAACATCAACCGGACGGGAGCGGGTGTTCTCCCCGCGATCCGGCGCAGGATTGTGGCCGCGGCCCCTGCGCCCAGTTGTACGGCGGCCTGGCAGCTCATCCGAAATGGCCGGTCCGTCATCGCCGCCGCGTCCCCAGCAGCGACGATGCGCACGTCGTCCACACTGGTCAGCGTCGCGTCGGTGAGCAGGCGGCCTTCGGTGTCGGTGCGCAGCCCACTGCGGGCGGCCAGGTCCGGAACCCGGAACCCCGCGGTCCAGATCGTCACCGCGCTGGGCAGCCCGCGGCCGTCGTCGAGCCGTAGGGCGTCGCGTGTCACTTCCGTCACCCGCGCGCGGGGACCTTCGATGACGGTCACACCCAGCTCGGCGAGCCGGCGGGCGACCGGGCGGCGGCCCCGGGCATGCAGGTAGGGACCGAGCACGTTGCCGCAGACCAGGGTGACCTCGCGACCCAGTTCGGCCAGCTCGGCGGCGGTCTCTATGCCGGTCGGGCCGGCTCCGACCACGGTCACCGGAGCCGTCGCGGGCGCCGCGGCGAGCGCCGACCGCAGTCGTCGCGCCCCCTCGAGGTCCGACACCGAATGAGCGAACTCTGCCGCTCCGGGCACGCCGGGATCGGCGGCGCCGCTGCCCACCGCGTAGATGAGGTAGTCGTATGAGAGCGTGCCACCGCCCGCCAGCGACACCCGGCGCTCGGCAGCGTCGATCCGGGTCGCGGCGTCGACCATCAGCCGGACGTTCCCGCCCAGAACCTCACCGAAGCCCTCGACCGCGTCATCGGAGCCGGTCACGAGCTGGTGCAGGCGGATCCGCTCGACGAAGTCGGGACGTCGATTGACCAGGGTCACCGAGACACCATCGCGCCGAGCCAGGCGATTGGCCGCCATCACGCCCCCGTACCCGCCGCCGACCACGACCACCTCGACGTTCCCGTTCATCATGTCTCCCTCGTGTTGTGGACTCGGCATAGAGACACCAGCCGCGCATCCGGCGTAACGGCCCGCGGGTGAGACGTAGCGCACATCGGACGCGGCGGGTTCAGCGGGTGACCCGGGCCTGGCGGTACCGGCTACGGAAGGTGGCTGGTGTGGTGCCGGTGCGCTGGATGAAGTATTTGACGAAGTTGCTGGTGTCGAGGAAGCCGAGGCGGGTCCCGATGCCCGCGACGGGTTCGTCGCCGTGGGCGAGGAGGCGTTTGACCTCCAGCACGACGCGACGGTCGATGAACTCCTTGGCGCCGACGCCGGCCGCGGCGAGCGCGGCCCGGGTCAAGGTGCGCGGCGAGTATCCGAGGAGGCGTGCGTAGTGTCCGACGTCGCGGGCCCGGGTGAAGTCGGTCTCGACGGCGGCGCGGAAGCGCTGGAAGGTTTCCGCGTGCTCGGCGGGCAGGGTGCCCACGGGTGCGGTCAAGTGGGTCAGGCGCAGCAGGAGCACGGCGAGCAGTCGCTGGAGGATGGCGGAGCGGGTGGGGGCCGGCATGTGGGTGGTGCCGTATTCGTGGGCGAGGTGGTCGAGGGCCCGGTGCAGGGCGGGGGCGTCCTCTCCGGTGATCTGCCACAGGGTGCGTCCGAAGGGGTCGTCGAGGCGGACGTCGGTGGCGGTGGCGGGGTCGAGGAAGTCGGGCTGGAACAGCACCAGAGTGCCGTTCGCCGCGCTGAGGTCGCCGAAGCGCTGTACCTGGCCGGGGCGGACCCACAGCCAGGTGCTGTCGGTGACGGCGTAGTCGGCGAAGTCGACCATGTGCCACAGCAGCCCCTGTTCCACCGTGAGGAGCAGGTGGAAGTCCGGGCGCTGTGCGCCGCCGGCGCCCTCGGTTTCCCGGGCGCCGTCCGCCCCGCCGTGGCGATGCATGCGGCGGCGCAGTTCGGCGATCGGCATCACTTCGACACCGACCGCGCCGGCCGCCGGCGGCACGTACTGGATCTCCGGAATCGATGCTTGTCCGTTTTTCACCACGATGAGTCCTCACCGTACCTGGGCGGAACCGTTCGCGGCTCCTATCGTTGACATCAGTCGAGAGCATAAGCGGCGGCAAGGACGTCGAAGATCTCGGCCGATGTCGATGACTGACTTCTACCAATCTAAGGAGGCCTCGAATGGCAGACCGCATTCGTCTGACGTACGCGTTCGACGCCTACTGCGGCTGGTGCTACGGCTTGGGCCCGGCGCTGCGGCAGTTCGCTGACGGCAACGCGGACCGTATCGAGCTGCGGGTGTTGTCCGGGGGGCTCTTCTCCGGCCCGCGCGCCCTGCCCGTGGCGGCGTACCCGCACATCCCGGACGCCACCCAGCGTATCGCCGCCGCCACCGGGGTCACCTTCGGTGAGGGCTATCACCACGCCGTGGCCAAGGGGACCTTGGTGCTGGACTCCACCGACGCCGCCGTCGGCCTGGTCGCGCTGAGCCGTCAGGCTCCCGGACGTACTCTCGAACTGGCGAGCGCCCTCCAGCGCGCCTGGTGCGTCGACGGCCACAGCCTCTCCGACCTCGACGTGTACCGGTCCATCGCCGCCGGGCACGGCCTCGACGTCAGTGCCGTCATCGAAGCCTTCCTCGACCCGGCCACCCGCACCGAAGCCGAAAGCGGCTTCCGGGAACTGCGCCGGCTCGGCGTCGACGCCTACCCGACCCTGCTCCTGCACACCCCCACCGGCAACCACCGGCTCGGCGGACCGATCTCCAGCGCCCTCCAGCTCGCTGAGGCCCTGGACCGGCACCTGGCCCCCGCCTCCGCCTGACCACCACGTCAATTCACGAAGGAAACACTGCCATGACGAACATCGCTGTCTTCGGCGCCAACGGCACCATCGGCTCCGCCATCGTCCGCGAGGCCCTCGACCGCGGCCACACCGTCACCGCCGTCGTCCGTGACCCCGCCAAGGTCACCGAACACCACGCGAACCTGGCCGTCACCACCGGCGACGTCCTCGACGCCCCGTCGATCGCCGCCGCCGTGAAGGGCCACGACGTCGTCGTCAGCGCTGTCGGCGGCGGTGACGGCCCCGGCCACATCGCCACCATCAAGCCTGCCGCCGTCGCCCTCACCGAAGTACTGCGGACCCTCGGTGAGCAGGCACCCCGCCTGATCACCGTCGGCGGCGCCGGGTCCCTGCGCACCCCCGACGGCAAGCAGGTGTGGGACGCCCCGGGCCTGCCCGACTTCCTGCTGCAGATCATGCACGCCCACGGCGACGCCCTCGACTACTACCGGACCGTCAACGACGTCGACTGGACCAGCATCAGCCCCTCGGCCACGATCGAGCCCGGCACCCGCACCGGCAGCTACCGCACCGCCCTGGACGACCTCATCACCGACGACGACGGCAACAGCGCCATCAGTGTGGAGGACTACGCGGTCGCCCTCCTCGACGAGATCGAGCAGCCCAGCCACCGCCGGCAGCGCTTCACCGTCGGCTACTGACCGACAGGCGCACGGGCTTTTCGGCCCGCCACTTTCCGTGGGAAGTGGCGGGCTTCCCACAGCGTCGCCCTGCGATCAGCGATCGGTATCGCTCCTCGCACTGCCTGGATCGACACATCGACAAGCAGAACACGGCCCCGGCCGTGCGCCCGGCCGCAGCCGTTCGCCGCAAGCCCCGCAGTCCGGCGTCCTCGGACACCAGGCCAGCCTAGGGCTCGCCTGGGTCGCCGTCTGACCGAGGACCTGCGTCATCCATGGGAGAAACCGGCCGCGCGGGGTCGGCTCATTCCCGCCCGCGTCCGGCGCGGGTTTCGAAACCTGCGTCCCGCGCTTGCCCAGCCGGCCGATGAACCCAAATCCTCCAAGCCCGGCCCCGGACGCCCACCCGGCATCCCCAACTGCCGGCCCGCACCCCGCTACGACGTCGGCAAAACCGTCAAACGCGGCCGCACCCTCGCAGCACTACAACAATCCGGAGGATGGCGGGATCTTTTGTGTGCAGGTTGGCGTCGGGGTCACGCCCCTGCCGCATCCGCGATAATCGACGCATGCGCTTCCAGATCCTCGGGCCCACGATCGCGCTGGGCGAGGATGGCGAGCCCGTCGCGCTCGGCGGCCCCCGGGGGCGGGCCCTGCTCACGCTGCTCGCCCTGCATGCCGGGCGCATCGTGGGTGCGGAGCAGCTGGCGGCGGGCATGTACGGCGCTCGTCCCCCAGAGGGCGTGGCCAACGCGCTGCAGTCGCAGGTGTCCAGGCTGCGCCGATCGCTGGGCAGGGACCTGGTGGAGTTCCACCCGGCCGGCTACCGGCTGATCGCCGACCCGCAGGACGTGGACGTGCGGCGATTTGAGCAGCTCGCGCGGGCAGGCGGGCAGGCGCTGGCCGGCGGCGACCCGGGCCGGGCGGCCACGCTGCTGCGGGAGGCGCTGAAGCTATGGCGGGGCGCTCCGCTGGTCGACGCCCCGCACGCCGAGGCCGCCGCGACGGCGCTGGAGGAGCAGTGGCTGGCCGCCGTCGAGGACCGCGTGCAGGCCGATCTGGACCTGGGCCGGCATCGGGAGCTGGTCGCCGAGCTGAGCCGGCTCATCGCCGCTCACCCCCTGCAGGAGCGGCTGCGGGCACAGCTCATGCGCGCTCTCTACGGCAGCGGCCGCCAAGCCGAAGCGCTGACCGTCTACGACGAGGCCAGGAAGATCCTGGACGAGGAGCTCGGCGTCAAGCCGGGTCCCGAACTGGCCGCCGCGCACCTGGCCGTGCTGCGGGCCGACCCGGCGTTGGGCACGTCCGCGCCACGCACGGCCGTTGAACGGCACGGGCTGCGGGCGCAGCTCACCAGCTTCGTCGGCCGCGCCGAGGAGCTCGCCCAGGTCGGCGCGAGCCTGCGGGTCGCCAGGCTGATCACGTTGATCGGACCGGGCGGCGCGGGCAAGACCCGGCTCGCGATCGAGGCGGCCGAGCAGGAGCCGGGGGACGTCTGCTTCGTGCCGCTCGCGCCGGTCTCCGACGTCGCGGACGTGCCCAGGGCCGTGCTGGCCGCACTCGGCATCCGCGACGCCCTGCGCACACCGCCGGCGGGACCGGTCGTGGAGCCGGTCGCGCGACTGGTCACCGCGCTCGCCGACCGCGAGCTGCTGCTGGTGCTGGACAACTGCGAACACCTCATCGCGGCCACCGCTGAGCTGGCCGACGTGCTGCTGGCCGCCTGCCAGGGGCTGCGGGTGCTGGCGACCGGCCGGGAGGCTCTGGGCATCACCGGCGAGGCGATTCTGCCCGTGGCGCCGCTGCGGCTGCCGCCGCCCGAGGCGGTCTACCCGCTGAACTACCCGGCCGTCCGGCTGTTCGCCGACCGGGCCGCGGCCGTTCATCCGGGCTTTGCCGTGGACAAGGGCAACGCTGCGCAGGTCGTGCGCATCTGCCGGTCGCTGGACGGGCTGCCGCTGGCCATCGAGCTGGCGGCGGCGCGGCTGCGTACGCTGTCGGTGTCCGACGTGGCGGCGCGGCTGGACGACCGGTTCCGGTTGCTGACGCGCGGCAGTCGTACGGCGCTGCCCCGGCACCAGACGTTGCGCGCGGTCGTCGCGTGGAGCTGGGACCTGCTGGACGAGGACGAGCAGCGGATGGCCAGGCGGCTGACCGTGTTCGTGGGCGGCGCGCGGCCCGAGGCGGCCGAGCTGGTGTGCGGTCTGCCGGAGGAGGTGCTGTTCTCGCTGGCGGAGAAGTCGCTGGTGGAGTTCGTGGGCGGGCGTTACCGGATGCTGGAGACCATCCAGGCGTTCTGCGCGGAGCGGCTGGTCGAGTCCGGCGAGGTGGAGGCGATGCGTGACGCGCATGCCGCGTACTACCTGGACCTGGTCGTCGCGGCCGACGCGCGGCTGCGCACCTGCGAGCAGCTGGAGTGGCTGGCCAGGCTGGACGAGGAGAGCGACGACCTCAGCGCGGCCGTGCGCTGGGCGACCCAGTCGGGGCAGCTGGAGACGGCGCTGCGGCTGCTGGCGCACAGCGCCTGCTACTGGTGGATGCGCGGCAACCGCACCGCCACCGCCGGTCTGGCCGACGCGCTGCTGACCATGCTGGGCTCACACCGGTTCGACGGCATGGAGGAGGAGTACGTCATGTGCGTGCTCGTCACTGCCTGGGCCGGCGAGATCGACGACGAGCTCCGTGCCCACCTGCAGGAGGTCCGCGAGCTGCTTCCGCTGACCTACGTGCCACAGCGCGTCGAGTTCCTGATGATGCTGCTGTCGATGTTCACGGGACCGCCCGGCGACTTCATGGAGGCCTACGGAGAGGTCATGCGGAAGTCCGCCAGTCTTTCCCCCTGGCAGGCGGCGCTGGCCATGGCCGGCTGGGCGTTCGTGCTCGACGTGCTCGGCGACGTGGAGCAGGCCCTGACCCATTTCGAACGGAGCCTGGCCGCGTTCAAGGCCATTGGCGAGCGCTGGGGCACCGTGCTGGTGCTGTCCGGACTTGGCTCTCTGCACCAGAAGCAGGGCGACCACCGCAAGGCCCACACCCTGGCCGGTGAAGCGCTGGCGACGGCACGCGAGCTGGGCGCCGGGACGGAGATCGCCGAGGCGCTGTGCCGGCGGGGCGACGCCCTGCTGAGCCTGGGCGATCCGGCGGGCGCGGGGGCCGACTACCAGCTGGCCACCGAGCTGTCGCGCAGATACGGCTCCATGGAGACGATGGCTTGGGCATATCTCGGTATGGGAGAGGTGGAGCTGTCACGCGGCGACCCGGCGGAGGCGCGCGCCCTCCTCGCCCGGGCCCGTGACGAGTGCCCCGCGGAGTGGTACAGCACCGAGGACACCCGCACGCGCATTGACGCCGCGCTGACCGAGATCAGCCGGATGGCCGGCGAACGGTAGGCGCACGGCGGTACGCCTGCCGGAAACCTGTCGTTGCAGGCACGATCAGTGAGTACCACCACGCCGATTAACCGTAGTTCAGGGCGGCTCGCGCACGGCGTCCGACCGCAAGTCCGACACGGTATGCCGCCGGTCAGTGCGCGGTAGGTGAGTGGTAAGCGCCTGACCCCAAGCTCCGTGCATGACTGATTTCGCGAAACCAGCACATCACGCCACGCCGCCGCCTGCCGTACAGAAGCTGCGGCTGTGGAAGCGCCCCTGGGTCGTGCCGCTGATGCTGGTGGTGCTCGGCTTCCTCGCGTTCTCCATTCCGCCCTATACCTCGCTCGATCCGGCCTTGTCTCGCGTGCCGCCGCCAGAAGGCTTTCCGCTCTACTATCCCTTCCTGGCCGCGCATGTGATGTTCTCCTCGGTGGCGTTACTGACCTGCGGCTTGCAGGTCTGGCCGTGGTTCCGGGAGCGTCACCCGGTCGCGCACCGCAGGATCGGACGCGTGTACATCTTCGGTGGGGTTATACCGGGCGGTCTCGCCGGCTTCGTCGTGGGCGCGAGCACCCCGTACGGCGATGGCGCGCGAGTCAGCAACATGCTGCTCGCGACGCTGTGGACCCTGTTCACCGTCACCGGATTTCGCATGGCCCGCCAGCACAGGTACGCCGATCACCGTCGGTGGATGCTGCGCAGCTTCGCGCTGACCGCCTCGATCATCACCAACCGCATCTGGGGCCTGGTGATGTTCCTCATTCTCCTGCCCGAGTTCGAGACGACCTACGGCGGGGACATGCAGGAGGTGATCAAGGCATCCGCCGGCGTGACGACCTGGCTCGGCTGGACCGTCCCCCTGCTGATCGTGGAATGGTGGCTGGTGGAGCGCGGTCGCGCCCGGCGCCGCGCCGGCGCCGGGCGGCGCTCTGGGCCGGCGGATCCGCCGATGGACGCCGCAGCGGCGATGGCCTCGGACAAGGTCTCGGCAGGAGACACTCAGGCACCGTAGGAGACGAACTGGCGCACTGGCTGTTCCAGCGCTATTCGACTGGTTCTTCGGTATCTACAAGGATGTGGCCGCGAAGATCGCGTCCACACCGTCGGCCCGTTTTCGTCGGCGGCTCTCAGCTCACCGTGGTCCTCCCAGCGCGGATGCCCCGGTGGCGGGCTCTTGGCCGGCGCGATGATCTGAGAGCGTTCGGCCTGCGCGAGACGCGGCTTGCGGCCCGGTCCCGGCAGATCGGTCGACCAGACTATTTCGGTGGCACCCGTGGGTCACCCGCTACATGCGCAGCGGGCTCGGCTACGAGTTCAGCGCCCGCGACGCAGGGTGTCGGCTCCGAGTTGGAGGCGCAGTGGCGGCTCGGGGGCTGCGGCCATCTCCACGATGGAGCGGGCGGCCTTGGCGTGGTTGAGCCCCGTGGCCGCTTCACGCGTGGTGCCGGCGGTGGCCGCGTAGTCGTCGATCAGGTCGGTGCCGGCGTTGTTGGCCAGGACGTCGATGCGTCCGAACCGTTCGACTGCTGCGTCGACAGCCGCGTGGATGCTCTCGGGGCCGGTCAAGTTCAATGGCACGGTCAGCAGCGCGTCACCGGCGTCGGGGAACTGCTCGCGGACGGTCGTACAGTTGCCGGCACCTGATGTCCTGCCGCGAGCGCCGCGCGTGATTCCAGGCCGAATCCACGAGACGATCTTGTGATAATCCAAACACTTACCGTTTTCTCCTGGGTTTTAGACGGTGTGTGAGTCGTAGAACGCCCGGTTCTGGGCGACGAAGCTCTCGACATCGAGGGGGTCGGTGCCGCCGATCTTCTTCACGAGGTCGTTCGTGCCGGCGAAGATGCCGTTGCGGTAGTCGACCGCGACGGCGAGAAGGTGCTGGATCATGTGGGGCGATGTGCCGCGCTTCTCCAGGATGGCGGCGAATTCGTCGAGGTCGATGGGCACGTAGGTCACCTGACGGCCGAGCGCCTTCGACATCTTCTCGGCGATCTCGTAGTGGTTGAGCTCCACCGGCCCGTAGAGGGGGTAGATCTTGCCGGCGTGTGGGGCGGGGTCCTCCAGGATGGCCACGATCACCCTTGCCTGATCACTGGCAGCGATCGGGGCGTGCCGTCCGTCGGCGAAGGGAAACCGCAGCTCGCCACTTCCGTCCCACATGTTGATCAGCCACTGGGCGAAGAAGGTGGGACGGATGTGGGTGACGGCCACCGGGAAGCGGTCCAGAATACGCTCGGCGACCCAGTGCTGGCGTGCTGCGTTGCTGGCGGATTCACGGCGAGCGGAGATCTGCGACATGTTCACGATCGCCTGCACCCCGTTCTCCTCCGCCGCCACGGCCACGTTTGCCGTGGCGTCCATCAGGCCGGGAAAGTTCGGGTACGTGAAGTACAGGGCATCGATCCCCTTCGCCGCCTCCGTCAGGGAGTTGAGGTCCTGGACATCGCCTTCCACGATCTGCGCCCCGAGGCCGGCAAGCCTCGCGGAGCGCTCGTCGACTCGGCGGACGAGCGCGCGGACGTGGTGGCCGCGCTGAAGCAGTAGTTCGGCGGTGTGGCCACCGGTCTTGCCGGTCGCCCCGATCACCAGAAGATTGCGTTCCATGATGATTTTCCGTTTCTGGAGAAGTGCCGGTGCGGGGGAGTGAGCCCTTTGAGTAGGCCCCGCACCGGCTTAGGGCGTGTCCTGTAGGTCGGCACGCAGCCATAACACGATGGCGGCGATGATGATTTCTGAGCGGTAGTAGGTGACGCGTTTGGCGTAGCGGGTGGCGATTGCGCGGAACTGTTTGAGTCGGTTGAAGCAGCGCTCGACGACGTTGCGGCCGGTGTAGCGCTCGGGATCGAAGGCGGGTGGGCGTCCGCCGCGGGAGCCCTTGGCTTTGCGGCGGGCGATCTGGTCGCTGCGTTCCGGGCTGGTGAACGCGATCCCGCGAGCTCAACAATCGACCGGCTCCGCTGATCGACATCCACGCCGTTTGAACAGAGTCCCGATTTCACCCACCTCGCCAGACCACGCGGGGTTACACCGAGTGACCGGCCTCGAACGTCGAAACGATGCCGCCGACCGCAGATCGGCAGGTCCGATCGGTCCGAGCGTCGATGCCGTTCCCATTCCCGGCTTCCTAGCGTCGTGTGCGCATAACGCTAGGCTGACCGGCAAAAGAGACACTCATTCATGCGATCACGAAGACCACGCGCGATCCTCGCTGCCGCGTTCTTTGCGGCGGTGACCGCGGTGGTGCTCACCAGACGTTACCGGCCGGCGCTCAAGACGACGGGGCTTCGCAACCCGGTACCCGGCCGGCGGTTATGGGTGTCGGCAGGCTGGCCGTCACAGCCGCGTCCACCAGCGGACTCCAGTTGATCGCCAACGAGCGTGAACACATCTCGAAGTCCATCGCGGCGGTTACCACCGATTCCGATATCGGTGCTGCGCTCACCGTTCGGCCGTCGGTCGCCGGCGCGACTGAGCCGTCCACCGCGTGCACCAGAGCCTGGTAGAGCAGATGCGGGCCGGCGCCGCTGTAACCCGCCGCCGAACACCGTGCCTGAGCAGAAGTGTCGCCGTTATCATTGACCGGTGATCGGCAACCTTGAGTCGTTCCAGGACGAGCTGGCCGCCAGCGGGTTTCCGCCGCTGATCAACAAGCTGGCCGGGGCCAGCTTCCGGGGCGGGATCGCCACCCGTGACCTCGGGCCGCTGCGGCTGGTCTCCCTCGACACGCCCGAGAGCGCCTGCATCGGGCGGGAGCGCGACGCCTCCGACGGCGAGAACCTGGCGGTCAAGGTGATGTCCCGGGGCCGGACGCGGATCGAGCAAGGGCGCGGCGACGCCGAACTCGGGCCGACCGACCTGGTACTGCTCGATCCCACGCGTACGCTCCGGTTCGAGAGCACCGCCGCGGCGCACGTCACCATCCTGGTTCCGCGCCGGGAGCTTCGGATCCGGCCCGCGCAGATCGACCGGCTCATCGGCGTACGCATCGACGGCAGCCACGGCCCGGGCGCTCTCGTCTCCGTGCTGGCCCGGGAGTCGGCGTGGTCGGCGACCGAGTTCCGCGAGGCGGAGGCGCTGCGGTCGGCGGCGGCCGTCGTCGAGCTGATCGCGGTCGCACTGGAGGCCCGGCTCGGCGACGAACAACCGGCCCCGGACGAGTGGCTGCGGAGCCGGATCGCCGGCTACATCGAGACCCGGCTGGCCGATCCCGATCTGTCCCCGCCTGGCATCGCCGCCACCCACAACATATCCGTACGCCGGCTGCACAAGCTGTTCGAGGACCAGCCGCTCACCGTCGCGGCCCTGATCCGCCGTCGCCGCCTGGAGCGCTGCCGGGCCGAGCTGACCGGAAGCGGACGTACGGTCACCGCCGTGGCCGCCCGGTGGGGATTCTCCGATCCCACCCATTTCAGCAAGCTCTTCAAGGCGACGTACGGCTACAACGCCCGTGCACTGGTAACCAGCAACCGTGCACAGACGACCAAGACGCGCACAGCCGGCCCGGACAAGGATGGTGGTGACCAAGGCAGGCAATAGCAATAGGAGAAGTCGTGGCGAAGGTAAACATCGTCCGCCCCGGTGAGGGCGAGATCCTCGGCAGCGGGGCGCAGCAGATCCGCATCCTGGAGAACGGCGAGCACACCGACCACCGGCTAGGGTTCGCCGAGGTCACCATTCCGCCGGGCACCCCGAGCCCGTTGCAGCATCGCCACGCCCAGCATGACGAGGGCTTCTACGTGCTGGCGGGAACTTTCCGGTTCACCGTCGGCGAGGACCAATACGACGCCGGGCCGGGCACCTGGGTCATCGTGCCGACCGGGGCGCCGCACACGTTCGCCAACGTCGGCGACGAGAACGCGGTCATGCTGAACACCTTCACGCCGGACCTGTATGTGCAGTACTTCCGCGACTTCAAGGCCATGATCGATTCCGGGCAGCCGGTCAACGCCGAGACCATGCAACCGCTCTGGAAGAACTACGCCACCGAGATCTCGAACGAATACGCCTCGTGAAGCGCCTTCAATACGACCGCTACGGCGGCCCGGAGGTGATGCGGCTCGCTGAGTTCGAGCCACCACGCCCGGGTCCGGATGAGGTTCTCGTCCGCGTCCGAGCGGCGGCTTCCAACGCGCTGGACTGGAAGATGCGCAACGGCGAGATGAAGCTGATGACCGGCCGCTCCTTTCCCCGGGCGGGGGTGCCGAGACCGGTCAGCACTGTGGCGGCAAGATCGGCGCCTTCCATCTCGAACCGGAGCTGGCCCGGTGCTTCGGGGCCTGTTCCCAAGTCGTGCATCACATGGGCGGCGAAGAGGAGTTCCTCGTCGTAGTCCGCGTCGTTCAGGACGCCTTTGTGGGCGGCGAACAGACAGGCCCAGTAGAAACCGCGAATGCAGTGGTTCAGCACAGATGGATGCACCGCGGCCCGTGTCGCGGCGAGGCTCGCCTCAACCATCGGTCCAGTTGGAAGAGCGAGTATCTCGTTCTGCAGCCCTCCCGAGAGGGCGAGGGTTTCGGTCATGGCTCGACGCTACGAGACCGGCCCTCCTGCCAAAAGTGGCACGGATGCCAACCGGCGCTATAATCGTGCCACTATGACGAACAGACACCACGTTGCGGTGCTCGTCCTGCCCGGTGTGCTCCCGCTCGAGTTCGGCACCGCGACGCAGATCTTCGCAATGAACTCCCACTATGAGCTGACCGTGTGCGCTGACACCGAGACCGGACTGGTGCCAGGGTGCGGCTTCGCGATCACGGTCGCGGCCGGCCTCGAGGCGCTGGACGACGCCGACACTGTGATCATTCCGGGCTACGACGACATTGACACGGCCCCGTCAGCGGAGCTTCTGGCGGCGCTACAGGCGGCTCACGCCCGAGGCGCCCGACTCGTCTCCATCTGCACCGCGGCCTTCACCCTTGCCGCGGCCGGGCTGCTCGACGGACGCCCCGCGACCACACACTGGCGGCACGCCGAGCAATTGCGTCAGCGCTACCCACGCGTCGATGTCCTGCCCAATCAGCTCTACGTCGATGACGGCGATATCCTCACGTCCGCCGGCGTGACTGCGGGAATTGACTTGTGCCTGCACCTGATCCGCACCGACCGCGGCGCCGCAGTAGCGAACACATACGCACGCGCTCTCGTCGCGCCGCCACGGCGGCGGGGAGGCCAGGCACAGTTCGTCGAACAATTCCGCCCCGAAGCGAGCGGAGATGGACTTGCTCCTCTGCGTGAGTGGCTGCTTGACAACCTCGCGAAGCCCCTGACCGTCGACGACCTCGCAGAACGCGCCCATATGTCGCGGCGGACACTGATCCGCCGCTTCCGCGACGAGACCGGCACCCCGCCCATGACCTGGCTGACCGACGCACGCATTGACCGAGCACGCGAACTGCTGGAGGCGACCACCGTGCCCATCGAGCAGATAGGCCGCCTCGCCGGGCTCGGCGCTCCCGCTACCTTGCGGGCCGCGTTCCATCGGCACGTTGGCACCTCCCCTCAGGAATACCGGAGCCTGTTCCGCCACAAGGACGAGATGGTGGGCGCATGACCGCCACATCTTTGCCGAAACGGTAGCCGTTCCACACGGGCAGAGCCGATGGACGCTGCCGGCCTGATGCCGGGCGGTGGTGTCGTTATCCGGACTGCGTGCTCTTCGTTAAGGGCCTTCGTTCTCCTGCCGGAGAGCCGCACCATTGCTGGGTCCCAGGCCGATTCCGCCTCGGCGCTCTCACGGTCGCCGACCACCAGCGGGCAGCGGAGGACCGGGCTTTGTCGATCAAGGTGGTGGTCCGGGTCGGAGGTGCCGATAATGGCGTGTGCCCTTCACCGTGAGCCATATTGCAGCGATCTTGCCGATGCGGCGGTGGTTGCCCTCGTCGGCGCTGGCCATCGGGACTGTGATGCCTGACGCGCCGTACTATCTGCCGCTGCCGTTCTCGTCGGCGAGCACGCACGCGTGGTGGGGGCCGCTTGTCCTGGGCCTGCCGGCAGGTGTGGTGCTGCTGGTGCTGTTCCACCGGGTGCTGCGGGCGCCGCTGACCGCGCTGGCTCCTGCCGGGCTGCGTGTCCGGTTGTCGGAGCCGGCGCGGCCGGCGCCTGTGGCGGTGGTGGCGGCGCTGCTGGCCGGGATGGCCACGCATCTGCTCTGGGACGCCTTTACGCAGGTAGGCGGGTTCGCGGTGGCGCATTGGCAGGCGTTGCGGCAGCCGGTCATCGGCGCGCACCGGGTGTTCAACATGCTGATGTACGTCAGCTCGGCAGGCGGGCTGGTGATCCTGGCCGGATGGCTCGTGCTGTGGTATCGGCGCGCGCCGGTCCAGCCTGGGCGGGGCCCGGGGGTGGTGCTGGGCCGGACGCGCGGCGTGGTGCTGGCCGCGGCCGCGCTGGCGATGGCAGCGGGCGCCGCTTACGGGGCGGCCTCGGATCGTGCCGCGGTGAGCGACTACGACCTGGTACGAAGCATGATCTTGGGTGGGGCCGACGGAGCAGCGTTGATTCTTGCCTGCTACGTGCTCGCCTGGCACGGCTGGACGGCGTTGCGGGGCCGTGGGCCGACGCGTGAGGCGGTGGCCGCCGACCAGCCCGGCAGCGGCCGGTGAGGCCAGTATCTCCGCAGGTAATCAGCAACCCTTGAGTTTCGCTGGGCTCGGCGCAACGGCCCGTGCGGCACCAGGGCGCTCGGCCGGCCCCCGACCTCAGACGTCGAACTCGGCCTGGAGATCGCGGTCGGCGAGACCGCTGCCGTCGCCTATTCGAACAGGGACGTGTCTCCCGTGCCCCTGCGGAGAATCTCGGGTTCCTCCTGCGAGAAGTCGACGACGGTCGTCGGGGTGGCGCCGCATTCGCCGGAGTCGATGACCGCGTCCACCACGTGGTCGAGCCGCTCCTTGATCTCCCAGCCCTGCGTCGAGGGTTCGGTCTCGTCGGGCAGCAGCAGGGTGCTGGACACCAGCGGCTCGCCGAGCTCGGCCAGCAGCGCCTGGGTGACGACGTGATCAGGGATGCGAACGCCGACCGTCTTCTTCCGGGGATGCAGCAGTCGCCGCGGCACCTCCTTGGTCGCGGGCAGAATGAACGTGTAACCGCCGGGAGTCGCCGCCTTGACCTGGCGGAACAGCGCATTGCTCAGGTGAACGAACTGACCGAATTGCGCGAAGTCACGGCATACCAGGGTGAAGTGGTGGTCGCTGCCAAGGCCGCGGATCTCCCTGATCCGGTCAAGGCCCTCCTTGTTGCCCGGTCGGCATCCAAGGGCATAGCACGAGTCGGTGGGATAGGCGATGAGCCCGTCCGTCCGCAGGATCTCGGCGATCTGGCTGATCAGGCGAGGCTGGGGATTGTCTGGATGAAGATCGAAGTATCTGGCCACGTCTCGGATCCTAGGGTCCAGCACCATGGCATGACAGGCGGCCCCAGGGCGATGCGGTGTCGCCGCGCGCTGGTCAGGCGATGCTCAGGACGATGCGGCCACCCGCTGTGCCCGCCGCCTGCCGTTGCCACGCCTCTCCGGCCGACTCCAGGGGCACCACCTCGTGAGCCACCGCCAGCCGTCCCAGCGCCGCCTGTTCCGCGATCATGGTGATGGCCGCGGCGCGCTGTTCCAGGGTCAGCTCGTTGTTGGTTTGACGCGCTCCTCGGGGTGAAGCCTGAGGATTCTCGCCCGTGTCGCATGAGTTCATGCGGCACCTCGAAGGCTTCCTGTTTCATCGACCTGCGCCACTGCACGCGGTGGTCTTACCTGGTCTCCGCAGGCATTTAGCCTCTCCGCCCGTCCGGCGGTGAGGATGTTGATCGCAGCATTGACGTCCCGGTCATGGACTGCCCCGCACGAGCAGGCCCATTCCCGGACGTTCAGCGGCATCTGCCCGGCGACGCTTCCGCACGACGAGCACAGCTTGGAGGAGGGGAAGAATCTGCCGATCTTGGCGAACGTTCTGCCGTACAGGTTCGCCTTGTACTCCAGCATGGCGACGAACGCCGACCAGCCCGCGTCGTGCACGCTCTTGGCCAGTTTGGTGCGGGCGAGCCCCTTGACCGCCAGGTCCTCCACGAACACCGCTTGGTTCTCACGGATGATCCGTGTGGAGGTCTGGTGATGGAACTCACGACGCGCGTCGGCGACCTTGGCGTGCTGCCGGGCGACCTTCAGGCGAGCCTTGCCCCGGTTCTTCGATCCCTTCTGCTTGCGCGACAGCGCCCGCTGAAGCTTGCGGAGTTTCTTCTCCGCCCGGCGCAGGAAACGCGGGGAGTCGATCTTCCGCCCGTCGGACAGGACCGCGAAGTGTCCCAACCCCAGATCGATCCCGATTTCCTCCTCGGTCCCAGACAAGGGTTGTCCGTTCGTCTCGACCACGAACGAGGCGAAGTATCGGCCGGCCGCATCCTTGATCACCGTCACGCTGGAGGGGTCGGACGGCAACCGGCGTGACCACCGGACCGTGATATCGCCGACCTTCGGCAGGGACAGTTTCTCCCCAACCTTGAACCGGGCGTTGCGGGTGAACCGGATCGCCTGCCGGTTGTCCTTGCGAGAGCGGAACCGAGGCGCGCCAAACCTTGGGCCTTTCCGCCCTCCGCACAGGCTGGCGAAGAAGTGGCGGTAGGCGGTGTTCAGATCGGCGAGCGCCTGCTGCAACACCACCGCTGACACCTCGCCCAGCCACTCCCGCTCGGGCGAGGTCTTGGCCTGGGTGATGACCCGCTTGGACAGATCCACGTCCGAGATGTACGGCAAACCGGCCTGGCGAGCATCCTGCCTGGCACGCAGCCCGTCATTGAACACCACACGCGCACAGCCGAACGCGCGGGCCAGCGCTTCACGCTGCGCGGCGTCGGGATACAGCCGGTAGTTGTAACGGAGCTGCACGCGCTGATCATATCGCTGACCTATGACCGAGAGTGGTGACACGAAAACCTAAAGACACGGCGCACGGGTGCGGGCCGGTCGGCCACCACGGGCGGCCGGCCGCAGGTCTCGATCCGGGCCGTGCGCATCAGGTCGCGATGTCCGGGTACGGCAGCCGCATGTGCGCCAGCCGCCGCGCGTACTCGGTCTGGAAGCCCAGCGGCGGATGGTCGCGCTCGAACATCGCGATGAACAGCGTCAGCGTGAGGAACGGGTGCGCGCCCAGCTCGAACAGCTTCGGATAGTCGTGGGTCACCAGCGCCTCGCGCTCGACGTCGTCGAAGCGCAGCCACGTGGACGACTCGCCGGAGTGGCAGCCGAGGATGCGGTTGGCGTATTCGGACTCCCACCAGCCGACGGTGGCGCGCGGCTCCTCGCGGTAGCGCTCGACCAGCTCGGCATCGCGGTCGACGGTGAAGAGGAACTTGTTCAGCAGGTATTTGCTCACGATCGGCCGCCTCCGCTCGGGTACCAGGTGAAGTACGCCTCCATGGTGTGGAACAGGTCGTACGTGTCCACGTAGTCGGCCTTCTGGCCCTCGCCCGCCACGCCCATCATCAGCATGAAGTCCATGAAGCCGTGCGTGGCGTTGCCCGGCAGGTGGAGGCTGTCGAGGGTGACCTCGGCCAGGCAGCCCTCGATGTCGCCGGAGGAGATCCATTCGACGGCGCGCCGGTCGAACTCAGGGTCGGGCCCGTGCGGCCCGAACTGGCGTGGCCCGCCCAGCTCCAGTGACAGATGCCCGGTGCCGATGACCGCGACCCGCCGGCCGGACGGCCACGACTCGACGAGCTGCCGGATGGTCTGCCCGAGCTGCACGAACCGCTTCGGCCGCGGTAAGGGAGGGGCGAAGATGTTGGTGTAGACGGGCACGATCGGCAGGTCGTTCTGCGGGCGCAGAGTGATGATCGGGCACGTGATCGAGTGGTCGATCCGCAGCTCGTTGGAGAAGGCCAGGTCGAAGCCGGCGTCCAGCCCTTCACGCAGGATGTGGGAGGACAGGTCCTCCTGCCCCGTGAACAGCATCCTGGGCAGCCCGAACTCGCGCTCCTCGTTGTAGAAGTTCGCGTCGTAGAAGGGCGCCTTCCCGACCAGGAACTGCGGCATGTTGTCCAGCCACAGCTGGTGGAAGTGGTCGGAGCCGACCATGACCAGCACATCCGGCCTGGCCCTGGTCAGGGTCTCCCTGAACGCCTCCACCTTGCGCACCCACTCGTCGGCGAACGGCGGTCGCTCCTCGCCGGTGGAGGTGCTGGCTCGGTAGTAGAAGGGGTGGTGGGTGGATGCGATGACCGCGACGAGTTCAGCCATGCGGACCTCCGTCAGCGAAGGGCTCGGGCGGGATGGAAACGTTGTTCAGGTCCACCGAGAGGAAGATGTCGTTGGCCACGGGACGCCGCAACTCCTCGGCGAGCTGCCCGATCAGCCCGGCGGTCCTGGCCAGCAGCGCGAAGCCGCGCAGCAACTCCAGCGGCAGCCCCAGATCGGCCAGCGCCGCCCCGCAGGCGCCCGCGCCGTTGAGCGGCAGCGTCCTGCCCAGGACCCGCGGGTGCACGCGGCCGACAGCGGCGAACAGCGACAGGTGCGGCCCGAACAGGCCCTCCTCGGCCGCGATCTCGAACAGCCGGGGCGTGCGGGGGTCGCCGTCCTTGTGCACGTGGTGGCCGAGCCCGGGGATCAGCTGCCGAGCCTCCCGCCGGGCCCGTACGGCCTCCAGGGCGAGATCGTCCCAGCCGGCGTCGTCGGCGGGGAGCTCCTCCCGCGCGGTCAGCACGTCGTGGAGGTATCGGCCGCAGTCCTCGGTGACGCCGAGGAAGCGGGAGCCGCCGCCGAGCAGCCCAGCGGCCAGAGCCCCCTGTACGGAGTCCGGCGCCGACAGGTACGTCAGCCGTGTCACGATCGCGGTCGGCGTGAACCCGTGATCGGCCAGCGCGGCCAGCACGGCCTCGAACAGGCGTACCTCTCCCCGGGAGGGACGGCGCTGGGTGGCGAGCCAGAAGGCCAGCTCGCCGAAGCCCACCTCGCCCATCACCTCCGAGGCCAGGTCCCGGCCGAGCAGGGTGATCGACGTCGGCGACGACGCCCCGAGCGCGGTGGGGTATTCCCGCTCCCGCGTCACGTCCGCTCGCCTTCCCCGGGGCCGGTGAGCCACTTGCGCAGCTCCGCGCCGTGCTCGTCCAGCTCCGGTGGCGGCAGTGTGTAGGCGGCCGGCGTCTCGGAGAACCGGATCGGGTGCCGCGTCGTCGGCATCGCCCGCTCGCCCTCGCCCACCACCACGACAGGATCGAGCCCGAACCGCTCCGCCGCGGCGAACCCGCCGTCGATGGTGTTGATCGGCCCGCTCGGCACCCCGGCCTCCACCAGCAGCTCGAACCACTCGTCCGCGGAGCGCAGGACGAGCCGCTCGACCAGGATCGGCCGCAGCTCCTCGCGGTTGGCGGTGCGGCCGGCGTTCCTGGCGAAGCGCGGGTCCTCGGCCACCTCCGGGATGCCGAGCACCTCGCACAGCTTCCTGAACTGGCCGTCGTTCGCGGCCGCGACGATCAGCTCGTGGTCGGCCGTGGGCAGCGGCTCGTACGGGAACACGCTCGGATGCGCATTCCCCATCCGGTACGGCACCACGCCCCCGGCCACGTACGCGGAGCTCTGGTTGACCAGCCCGGTCAGCGCCGACGACATCAGGTTCACCTCGACGTGCTGCCCGCTCCCCGTGGCCTCGCGGTGGCGCAGCGCGGCGAGGATGCCGATGACGGCGTGGTTACCCGCCATCACGTCGAACACCGAGATCCCGGCCCGGTACGGCGGCCCGTCCGGGTCACCCGTGAGGCTCATCAGCCCGGACATGGCCTGCACCATCAGGTCGTAGCCCGGCACCCGAGCCCCGGCCCCGGAGCCGAACCCGCTGATGGAGGCGTACACGATCCCCGGGTTCGCGGCCCGCACCGAGGCATAGTCGAGCCCGTACTTGCCCAGCCCGCCCGGCCGGAAGTTCTCCACCAGCACGTCCGCACGCGCGGCCAGCTCCCTGGCCACCCCGGCGTCGGCTTCGTCGCGCAGGTCGAGCGCGATCGACCGCTTCCCCCGGTTGACCCCGAGGTAGTACGTGGACACCTCGCCGCGCGAGGGTGGCGTCCACGTCCGGGTGTCGTCCCCGCCCGGGCCTTCGACCTTGACGACGTCGGCGCCCAGGTCCGCCAGCAGCATCGTGGCGTACGGGCCGGCCAGGATCCTGGAGAAGTCGGCCACCAGCACGCCGGACAGCGGCCCCGGCACGGTGTCTGTCATCAAGCTCCATCCCCACGTCCGTACAACGGACGTCTGTCCGCTAACGCGATCCCAGCATCTACGGAAGCTCGCGTCAACACTCTTGACATGGTCGAAGACGCTCATCACAGTGGCGTTGACCGTATGGCGGACAGATGTTCGCAGGCGAGGAGCATGCCATGAACGACTTCGAGGCTGGACGGCCCGTAGTGCTGCGCGGCGGCACGGTGCTGCCCATGGACGGGCGGCAAGGGGAGGGCGGGCGGGTGCTGCCCCGCACGGACGTCCTCGTCATCGGGGACAGGATCGCCGCCGTCGGCCCCGGGTTGGCGGCGCCGCCGGACGCCGTGGAGATCGACGCCTCCGGCGGCATCGTCATGCCCGGCATGATCGACACCCACCGGCACATGTGGCAGACCGCCCTGCGCGGCTACGGCGCCGACTGGACCCTCACCCAGTACTTCGTCTGGTTCTACCTGGAGCACGGCAAGCTGTTCCGGCCCGAGGACGTGCACGCGGGCAACACGCTGGCCGCGATCGAGGCGCTCGACGCCGGGGTCACGACCGTCGTCGACTGGTCGCACGGGCTCCAGACCGTCGACCACGCCGACGCCGCCGCCGACGCGCTCCAGTCCGTGCCCGGACGGTACGTGCTCGCGTACGGCAACCTCCAGCAATCGCCTGCCGAGTGGACGGCCGCGCCGGAGTTCAGGGACTTCGTGCGCAGGCGCGTCACCGGCGACGACCTGCTCGGCTTCCAGATCGCCTTCGACGTGCTCGGCGACCCCGCCTTCCCTGAGAAGCCCGCCTTCGAGGCCGCCCGCGAGCTCGGCGCCGCGGTCACCACGCACGCCGGCGTGTGGGGCGCCACCGGCGACGACGGCATCAAGCTGATGTACGAGCACGGCTTCATGACCTCCGGCACGATCTACGTGCACGCCGCCTCGCTGTCGGCCGACTCCTACCACCGCATCGCGGCCACCGGCGGCTCCATCTCGGTCTCCACGGAGAGCGAGCAGAGCGCGGGCCAGGGCTACCCGCCCACCTGGGCGATCCGCGCCCACGGCATCCCGGTGTCGTTGTCCATGGACACCAGCGTGTGGTGGAGCGGCGACCTGTTCTCCGCCATGCGCGCCACCCTCGGCGCCGACCGGTCGCGCGAGCACCTGGAGGCGCACGCCAAGGGCGAGACCGTCACGCACTGCGGCCTGCGCGCCGACCAGGTTGTCGAGTGGGCCACCCGCGGCGGCGCCCGCGCGCTCGGCCGCGACGACCTCGGCAGCCTGGAGCCGGGTAAGAAGGCCGACCTCGTGCTCATCAAGAACGACCTGTCGCCGGTCTCGTTCCCGCTGCTCAACCCGTTCGGGCACGTGGCGTTCCAGGCGCAGCGCGGCGACGTGCACACCGTCCTGGTCAACGGCCGCGTGGTCAAGCACGAGCACCGCCTGCTCGGGATCGACCTCGCCGCGGCGCGCCACGAGGTCGAGGGGACGGTCGAGTACCTGCGGTCGGAGATGGGCGAGGAGGCCTGGGAGCAGGGCATGAACCCGGACATCCCTGCGACGAAGCTCCTTGATAACCCGTACACGTACACCGACTACCGCAGTGACTCCACGCACCGCCTGTGATCGGCCGCTGTGCGGACGTACGACCGTGCCGACCGTCTAAAGTCGGATCAACGGATCCGAGCGAGTGAGGGCGTTCATGACACGTGGCGACACCGGACCTGACTTCATCGAGGCGCTGGCCCGCGGCCTCGATGTGATCAGGGTCTTCCGGCCGGGGCGCCCGGTCATGTCCCTGACGGAGGTGGCGGCCGCGGCCGGCCTGGCCAGGCCGACGGCCCGCCGCATCCTGCTCACCCTCCAGGAGCTGGGCTACGCCAGGAGCGAGCAGGGAGGCTTCGTCCTCACGCCCCGGGTTCTGGAGCTGGGCGTCTCCTACGTCCGTTCCATGGGGTTGTGGGAGGTGGCCAGGCCGCACCTGGAGCGGCTGGTCACGCTGACGCACGAGTCGTGCTCGATCGCCCAGCTCGACGGCTCCGACATCGTCTACGTCGCCAGGGTCGCCGTACCGAAGATCGTCACCCTCTCGGTGCAGATCGGCACCCGCTTCCCCGCGCTCCAGACGTCGCTGGGCAAGGTGCTGCTGGCCGCGCTGTCGCCCGCCGAGGTGGATCGGGTCCTGGCTGAGCCGAGCCGCTCGGGCATCGAGCCGCGCTGGCAGCCGGACGCAAAGGAACGCGAGGCGGTGCTGCGCGCGGTGCGCGCCAAGGGGTGGGCGATGACGGACGAGCAGCTCGCCCTGGGGATCCGGTCGGTGGCGGCACCGCTCAGGGACGGGCTGGGCAACGTCATCGCGGCCGTCAACGTCAACGCCCACGCCGCCGAGACCTCCATCGAGAAGCTGACCGAGGAGCACCTCCCGCTGCTGCTGAAGACGGCGAGCGCGATCAGCGCCGACTGGGCCCTGTACGAAGCCGTGCCGCACGTCACGGCTTCCTGATCGGGTCCTGTTTCAAGGCTTTGACCTGGCGTTGGATCTGCGGGGCCCGGGTGCCACGCTGAACTCCAGAGGTCTCATCGTGCTCGACTCCGTATCCGGCGCTCGATCCCGGCCCCAGGGGACGGCTGTCCGGCGGTCACCCGGTTGGTGGGGGAGCGGGGTGAGCGCGCTCGGCGTCGAGGGCGCTGATGGGGATCGTCGTGGAGGGCTTCGGGGCGCTCGGAGGCGTTCAGCGAGACGACAGAGGGCCCGGCCGACATGGTCGATTCCCGCAGGCAACCGGAGCCTCGGCAGGACTCACCCGTTCACTCTCATAACGCTTTTCCGGTTGCTGACCAAGAAGGGGTGTAGTCGACGAAGGGAGCACGGTCGGTGCGTCGCAGACAGGCGGACATCGCCACAGATCCGGAGGCTTTCGAAGCCTTCTACCGGCGCCACGTCGACGCGATCACGTCGTTCCTCGCCCGCCGGGTCGATGATCCGAACACGGTCGCCGACCTGGTGGCGGAGGTCTTCCTCGCGGTGCTCGACTCCGCCCACACCTACCGGCCCGGACTCGGCAGCGAGATCGCCTGGCTGTACGGCGTGGCGCGCAACACCCTGTCGGCCGAACGGCGGCGGGCGTTCAAGGAGACGAGACTGGCCGACCGCGTAGGCGGACGACGACCGCTCGACTGCGACGACGTCGCCGAGCTCGAAGAGCGGATCGACGCGGAAAGCGTGGCCAGGCGGGCCTTCCAGGCCATGGCCGGATTACCGGACGGTGATCGCGCGATGCTCGAACTGGTCGTCATCGACCAGCTCACGATCGGCGAGGCGGCCACCGCTCTGGGCATCCGCCAGGGCGCCGCCAGGGCCAGACTGCACCGCGCCCGCCACACGCTCAGGAACGTGCCGGAGATGGCTCCCTTCGTCATGGAAGGAACGCGATGAACTTCAAGGAGCACGTACTGATGGAACTCAAAGCCGAAATCGTGGCCCGCAACAAGGCCCGCCGCCTGCTCGTCAGACGACGCCTGCTCGCCACAGGAGCGGTCGCCACGATCGCGGCCGCGGCGGCCGTCGCGGTGCCGCTCCTGACCGGATCCGAGACCCCGGCCTACGCGGTCACCAAGAACACCGACGGCACGATCACCCTGAAGATCAACGAATTCAGGGACCCGGACCAGGTGGAGAAGGACCTGGCGAAACTCGGCGTCACCGCCGACGTCTCCTACGTCAAACCCGGCACCCGGTGCGCCCCCGGCCGCGGCGAGGGCGAAGGCGCCGCCTCCTTCTCCAAGGAGGAACTCAAGAGCAAGGATCCCAAGGTCCAGAAGAGAATCGAGGAAGCGATCGCGAACTCGCCGAACGGCAAGACGTTCAAGATGGGCCGCGGCCAGGTACGGATCAACCCGCAGTACATCAAGCCGGGGCAGACGGCCGTCATGGAGTTCACCGAGAACGCGGACCAAACCTCGGGCCCGGACAAGCCCAGAGTCCTGTGGGGGTTCAGCGGCTACCTCGTCACCAGCCCGGCCAAGCCCTGCAAGGTCATCGCCGACCCGTCCTGGGACAAACTGCCCGACCCCAAGACGAACCCCGAGGCATACCCGCCACCCGGCAGCTGACCCTCGCCGGGCGGGGCCGCCTACCGTGCCCCCGCTCGGCGACCACCCTCGCCGCTACCCGGCTCCGGCCTGTGGCGGTCGATGCGCTGGGAGCACACCTGTGAGGCCCGCAGGCGGGCGAATACGCGCTTCCAGTTTGGTCTCTGTTCTGGATTGGATTCCGCATGCGCGTATACCTGACCATGGCCGCGAAGCGTCAAGGGGTGAATCTCAACCCTTATCTCTCTCTGGCTCGTTCGCTTCTGGGTGACGTGTTCCCCGTGCCGTTGGAAACAGTCGACGCCGCTGAATGGGTGGCCACGGGTGCCGCGTTGCTTGCCTGGTCCAACGAGGAAGGAGCCGACGAGCGCCCACCGCTGATCGTGCGGGACGACCGCGGCGGCCTGGGGGTGAGCGGCACGCTCGCTGGAGAACGGGACGTGCGGTGGCTCGCTCAAGCGTCCGAACTGGGTGATGTGATGGCGGACCTGTCCGGATGCTTGTCCGTCATCCGGGTGACCGAAGAGGGAATTCAGGCCGCCACCGCAAGTACCAGGGCCTTGTCCGTCTTCCACGCCGAGAACGACGACCTGCACCTGGTGGGAACCCGCGCTCTGCACGTGCACCTCGTGGCGAACAACGGCAGGATCGTCTGGAACGAGATCGCCCTTCAAACGATGATCCGCCAGGGATACTTCCTGTCCGATGAAACCCCTTACCGAGGTGTGACAGCGCTTGGGCCGTCCTCCGTCATCACGGTGAAAGGCGGTCGCAGGAGTATCGACACGCGTGCGCTGCCACCGGCGCAACCGATGCCGACCTCGGCCAGGGTCAAACGCAGGGCGATCAGCCAGTTATGTGATGCTCTCGCCGCCGCCGTCGAGCCACTGCGTACCGGCCCCGAATCGGTGAACCTCGCATTGACGGGCGGGCGCGACAGCCGATTGATGGCCGCGCTTCTCCACGCGGGCCGCGTCCCTTTCCGGGCGACCACCAACGGGCTTGACACGCACCCAGACGTGATCATCGCCAGAGCGATCTCCGCCCGCTTGCGCATCGACCATACGATCATCCCGCCGGTGCGGACCGAGGCGAAGGACGCCGTCCTCGTCCCGCACCCGAGCATGCGCACCTATGAGGTCATCCGCGCCTGCGAAGGTATGACCTCTGCGTACGAGAGCATCGTGGACTACCGTCCGTACTCCACAACGCCGACCATGTCCGGGCAGAGCGGCGAGATCCTCAGAGGCGGCTTCCTGTACAGCCAGGGCCAGCCCACCGGCAAGGCGATGCATCGCAGGGTCAATGACTTCTTCCTCAAGAACGAACCCTTCTTCACCGATCAGGCGAATGAGCATGCACGCGAATTGGCGGCGCCATGGTTGCGACAAGCCGTCGAAAACCCGTGGGAAGTGCTCGACCACCTGTACGTCACCTACCGAGTAGGACGTTGGCATGCCGCGGCAAGGGTCGGATCGCTGCGGCGCGGAGATCCCGTTCAGCCGTTCCTCGACAACCGCGTGGTGCTTGACGCGCTGTCGCTCGATCAACGGTGGCGCCATTCAGAAGAAGTCGTCTACGAGCTGATCAGGCGACTGGCACCCGGCCTGGACAAGATCGAACTTGACGGCAGACCCTGGCGCTTCCAAGCCGGGGAAGTGGAAAAGCGCAGATGGTGGCAATGGAAGCCGTCCGTCAGCACCTCTGTGGAACCAGCCGGGAAAAACGGCTGGAATTGGCGCACCAGCCCAGGGCCGCGCCTATCCGCTCTTCTTAGCGAATTCGTACTGGAACGAGCCGATGCTCTGAGTTCCCTCGTGCGAGGCGACGAATTGAAGGCCTTCTTCTCCGATCCCGTCGTCAAACAACCTGCACTGGCATGGAATCTCCATACCGTCGCCGCCCTGCTCACCGGCGCCTTTCCAGGAAAACCTCCGGCGGCGGCAGAACCGGTGCGAATCGAGATCCCTTACATCTAGCGGGACGTGTCTATGAATTCAGTCAGTGTGCTGATGGCCGCCGTTCTGGCCGGAACGGCTGGCTGGGTGACAGCCGGGGCATCAGTGTCACTCTCGTCACGGGCGACCGCGTGGTGACGGGCGAGGGCCGGTTCAGGGTGGAACCGGGGCCGGGCAGGAAGGTGCGGTACGCCACGCGGTACCGCAAGGGGCATCTCTCTCTGGATCGAGAAGAACCCCGGGGCGCCCGAGGCCGCGGTGCGGTCGGTCCAGTTGGAGATGTCCACCGACGACGGCGCGAACTGGCGCCAGGTCCCCGTCGTCCCGTCGGGAACGGGGTGGACGGCGCTGCTCTCCAACCTACGCACCCCGGGCTTCGTCTCGCTGCGCGCCACCGCGACGGACGCCGCCGGTGGCCGCGTCAGCCAGACGATCGCCCGCGCCTACGCCGTCGGATGACGAAGGAGGAACGGGGGCTGCAGCTCTGTTGAACCCCGAAGTGGCGGCCTTTCACCTTCAGCAGGGGCCGCTCACAGCAACTGTGCGGCAAGCTCCTGCCATTGACGCAGTGGTGGCTCGTCTGGTGTGGCCGTGAGCACGTGCAGGCTGACATGGTCCGCACCGGCGTCGAGATGCTCCTCAACTCGCCGGGCGATGTCCTCGGGCCCGCCGATGGCCACCAGGGCATCGACCAGCCGGTCGTCGAGGGATTCGGCATCGTCGAATCCCAGGTCGCGCAGCAGTGTGAGCCGGTTGGGCAGGGCCGCGGCCGCGTGGGCGCGGGCCAGCTCGGTCGCGATGTGGCGGGACGGGTCCAGGACGACGAGCTGGGTGACGGCCAGCATGGTCTGGGGTCCGAGCAGGCTTCTGGCGTGGCGGGTGTGCTCGATCGGCATGCCCAGCGGGTGGGCGCCCCACGCGCGTTCGGCGGCGAGCTGGAGCATCTTCCGGCCCAGCGCGGCCAAGACCCGGGGCGCTGCGGGGATCGCCGGGCCGAACGGGGCGGTGTCCATCGCGTCCAGATAGGCGCGCATGGTCGCCACCGGCGGGCCGAACCGGTGGCCGCGCACGTCGGTCACCAGGGCGGGGTGGCTGACGCCGAGGCCGAGCAGGAACCGCCCAGGGAATGACTCGGCAAGGGTGCGCTGTGCGGCCACGGCGCTGATCGCGTCGCGGGCGTAGATGCTGGCGGTACCGGTGGCGATGACCGTCTGCCGGGTGGCCGACAGCAGCAGAGCGGCCTGGGTCATGGCCTCGCGGCCGGTCGTCTCGGGAAACCACAGGGCCGGGTAGCCGAGGTCCTCGATGGCGGTGGCTGCTTGGCGCATGGCCGGAGCGGGATAGCGATCCATCTCGCCCGCCCAGATGCCGACCCGTCCGAGGTCGAGCGTGCTCATTGGTCCTGCTTGGCGGTGTCCTGGGCGGTCAGGAAGCCGGCGATCTGGGCGGCTCCGGTCCGCTGCAGCCAGGCGCGCAGGTCCAGCAGGCCGGGGTGTAGCGCGCGGGTGAAGGCTATGTCGGCGCGATAGCCGCGTTCGTTGAGCCAGGTGTAGGCGTAGGCGAAGTCCTCGCCGATCTGCGCGATCACTTCGATCGGGATCTGAACGTAGGGCAGCGGTCGGCCGGTGGCCTCGGAGATGGCCGCCGCGATCTGTACTGGGGTCAGTTCGTCCCCGGCCAGGTCGACCGCGCGCCCGATCCACTCGCCTGGCTGGGCGAAGGCCAGTGCGGCGAAGACGCCGACGTCGTCGACGGCCATGATCTGCTGCGGTACGTCGGCGGCGAATGCGGTGGCCACGGTGCCGTCGCGCAGGTGGTAGGCGCCGGTGTAGTTCTCCATGAAGGAGACCGGGCGCAGGAACGTCGCGGGCAGGCCCAGCCGGGTGATGTGCTGCTCGATCCGCCACTTGTTGATCGTGTTCTGCGGCAGCTTCTCGGTGTTGTGACGGCCCGCGCCGGCGAGGGAGGCGTATACCAGGTGCCGCACACCTGCGGCGTGCGCCGCGTCGGCGACGTTGCAGCCCCAGCGGACCTCGTCCTCGGCGGAAAAGCCCGCCGGGGTGCCCGGGGAGCCGACAGTGGGCTGCACGCTGAACAAGCCGTCGGCGCCTTCGGCCGCGGCGATGAGCGAGGCGACGTCATCCATCTCGGCGCTGACGAGCTCGGCGCCCGCCAGCGCCAGCGCCCTGGCCCCAGCGGCGTCCGGATCGCGCGTCACAGCTCGTACCCGCCAACCGTCGGCGAGCAGATGCGCCGTCACGGCCCGACCCTGCAGGCCGGTCGCCCCCACCACCACGATGGTCTTCACGATGTGTCTCCAAGTAGTCGGCATGCTGAGGCCGTCCCCATAAATGGGGTGGCCCTCCGATTCTGAGTGAGTACGATATGGAGGACCACCCCACTTTTGCAAGCCCACCGGAGACCACATGCCGCAGCGCGCGCCGAATACCCATTCAAGGCCGCTGACCGCGCTGGCTCCTGCCGGGCTGCGTGTCCGGTTGCCGGAGCCGGCGCGGCCGGCGCCTGTGGCGGTGGTGGCGGCGCTGCTGGCCGGGATGGCCACGCATCTGCTCTGGGACGCCTTTACGCAGGTCGGCGGGTTCGCGGTGGCGCATTGGCAGGCGTTGCGGCAGCCGGTCATCGGCGCGCACCGGGTGTTCAACATGCTGATGTACGTCAGCTCGGCAGGCGGGCTGGTGATTCTGGCCGGATGGCTCGTGCTGTGGTATCGGCGCGCGCCGGTCCAGCCTGGGCGGGGCCCGGGGGTGGTGCTGGGCCGGCGGACCACCACCCTGCTCCGCGGCACCGCCCTCCTCTGAGGAGGTCGCATTCTCGAAAATCGCGGACGATCGACGCTTGCGTTCTACGGTGATCAATGTCCGGTGACAGCGAACCGTATGCCTATGTCATCGACGTTTGAGCTGTTCAGGAGCTGTCAGGCGTAGTGGTGGAAGCTGATCGTGCCGGACAAGGCGAAGGTGTCGGATGAACCGCATCAGGCCGGCGAGATTCGCCGGCTCAGATCGTCCAGGAAGCCGCTCAGCGCGGCATTGACCTCCTGGGGCCGCTCCAATGGCGGCAGATGTCCCGTTGCCGGCAGGTCGAGCCGCCGGGCTCCCTTGATCTTCTCTGTCAGCAGATCCGACACCGCCTGGATGCCCGGCACATCCGACAGCCCGTTGATGACCAGAGTGGGCGAGGTGATCTCGTGCAGCCGATCCTTGGCCGACAGGTGCCGCTCCGTTACGGGCCGACGATTCCAGGAACGCTCGAACACCCGGCGCATCATGGCGAACGCCAACTCCCATACCTCCGGATCGAGATCGTCCATACCGCGGTCGGGCCCGGCCACCTGCCATAGCGCATGGGCCCGGGCGAAGGCGTCGAGATCGGCGGAAACAACCTCTGCCGTCCCGCTCCGATAACGGGCCAGCCGGTCGGCAGGGACGGTGCTGTGCACCCGCTCCCGCGCTTGGGCGATCATGTCATCGGGCCATGAGTGGCCCGACAATCCGGAGGAGATCAGCACGAGCCCGGCCACTCGGTGCGGCGCCGCCAACGCCGCCTCCACCGCGTGCGAGCCCCCCATCGAATCACCCACCAGCGCCGCCCGTTCCACGCCGAGTCCGTCCATCAGGCGCAGCAAGTCTTCATGGTGTACGAGTTCGCCTGCCGGATCGGCCGACTCGCCATACCCGCGCCAGTCGTAACCGATCACCCGGTAACGGTCGGACAGCGCGTCGCGCTGGTGTCTCCACATGCGTCGATCGGCGATCCCCGCGTGGATGAGCACCACCGCAGGACCCTCACCCACCTCGTCATAGGCCAGACCATCGATCTTCATCACGCCCCGGATCGTATGAGCCCAATCGAGGCGCCACAGCGGAGTTCGCAGCCGGCGTACCCGGTGAACCCCTGAGCCCGCTCAAACCGCGACGGGCACGAGCTCGGGTCTGTCTGCCCTGGTCATCGAGGATGTCAGGGACGAGCACGACTTCATTCGGATGATGACCCGTACTTGCGACGAGCCGGCACCATAGACATTCCGTGAGCAGGTGCCTGGACCGCTGGAGCGCTACCAGCGGCACCAGCAGGCTCACCCGGCTGGCCGGGCGGGTAAGCGGCACCGATAGCCGTTGTTGTTCTTCCAGGCCCGACTCGGCCGAGTTGGCACGTGCGAGACTGGGTCCATGGCGACCGGTGTAGGCGCGCAGAAACGTCGAGCGGGCAGGGGCACGGGCCGGCTCCCGACGATGAAAGATATCGCGGACCATCTAGGGGTTTCGCGGCAGCTGGTGTCGCTCGTGATGAGGGGCGTTCCGGGGCCGAGTGAGGAGTCAAGAGAACGGATCCTGGCTGCGGCTGATGAGCTTGGCTACCGGCCGAATGCGTCAGCGCGGCTGCTGCGCCAGAACCGTACGCGTCTGATCGGTGCGCTTTTCTGGATGCGCAATCCGTTCCAGGTGCGCGTTATCGAGCGCTTGTTCGTTCACGCTGCGGAGCGAGGTTTCGGGCTGGTGCTGGGGCCGGCGACGTCGGATCGGCCGACCGATGTGGTGGTCGCGGAGCTGATGGAGGAGCGGGTTGAGGCGCTGGTCGCGTTCAATCCAGATCCGGCCTCGCGCGCCTTCGCGGATGCGCGCGAGCTGGTGCCTGTGGTGTGGCTCGGGGAATGGGTGGACGCGCTCGATGTCGACAATGTCCATGTCGACGAGATCGAGGGGCTTCGTCTGGCGGTCGAGCACCTCGTGGAGCTCGGGCATCGCGACATCGTCTATGTCGGCGGACGAGGTGGAACCGTGGGCCATGTTCGTGCGGAGGCGTACCGGAGTGCGATGGCCGCGGTTGGGCTCACAGAGCGCGCCGAGGTGCTCGAGAGCGATTTCTCCGAGGAAGACGGTGCCACTGCCGCGCGGTATATCTTGGGACGAAGTCACCGGCCGACGGCTGTGGTGTGTTGCGGTGACCAGTGTGCGGCGGGTGTGCTGGCGGTGTTCGCGCGGGCGAACGTCCATGTGCCGGGCGAAATCTCGGTAGTCGGGTTTGATGACAGCTATGTGGCATCGCTGTCGTATCACCAGCTGACGTCCGTGCATCAGGATGTCGAGGCGACAGTCGAGGCGACATTGTCGTCGGTGCTGGATCGGCTGGAGGGTCATGACGGGCCGCGCCGGGTCAGCGCTACGCCGACGAGGTTGGTGGTTCGGGAGTCGACGGGCCCAGCCCGGACCGGCCGGTGAACGCTCGCGCGCGCATTCACGAGCCGGCCCAGCCGGCTAGCGGACGCCTCGGATGGGGATGACGACGAGCGCGCCGACGAGCGACACGATCCCAGCGCCCCACAGGAGCGCCGGGTAGTTGTCGCCGCCGCCGATGCCGAGCAGGAGGAGTCCGCATGCGGGCGCGAGGGATTGCGGCAGGGAGTTGGCGATGTTCATGACGCCGAGATCCTTACCTGGATTGTCGGCGTCGGGAAGGACGTCGACGACGAGGGCGGTGTCGACGGCGGCATAGATGCCGAACGCGAGGCCCATGACCACCTCGGCCAGGTAGAACCCGCCGACGCTGGCCACGTAGGCGAGCATGACCAAGCCGACGCCGAACACGAGGGTGGAGCCGGCGACGAAGATCTTCCGGTGGCGCAGCCTGTCCGAGAGCCACCCCGAGACAGCCGTGCCGATCATGAGCGCGATCGTGTAGAAGAGCACGCCGTTCGCGACCGCGGGGACGGCCTCCTCCGCATTGAGGCCGAGGTGGTCCTGCATGTAGAGGAGCCGGTAGGTGGCGAACAGCATCGAGGCGAAGATGATCAGGAACCTCGACCACCACGCGAGCCCAAAGTCGGGGTGCTTGATCGGGTTCGTCCAGAACATGCCGATGATCCGCGCGAACGAGAACGGCCGAGGCGGCGTGTCAGGGATGCGCTCCGGCGAGACAAGTACGTAGACGACGACGCAGACGACACCGACGATGCCGGGGACGATGAACAGGACCGGCAGGTTGTGGACGAGCAGGACAGCGCCGTAAATGCCGGCGAGGACCGACAGGTTCTGAGCCAGTGCGAATACGCTTGAGGCGCGTCCTCGTTGCGCCTCAGGCACGTTGTCGGCGAAGCTCGCGATCAGGGCCGCCGAGGCGGCGTTGGAGGCGAGCTGACACACCAGCCAAGCGAAGGTCAGCATCAGCACGCTCGTGCTGGCTGCTACCCACGCCAGGCCGGCGAGAAGTGCGATGATGCCGCCGACGAGCCACGGCTTGCGCCGTCCCCATCGGGTCTTCGTCGCGTCGCTGAGGGCTCCGAAGACCGGATTGCCGATGAGAGCACCGAACGCGCCGATGGGCAGGACCGTGCCGACCACCGATGCGGGGTCGGCCGGGTTCATCTCCTGCGCTTTGAGCTGCATGCTGATGAACACGGGTGAGAGGATCGCCACGAAGATCCCGAACTGCGCGAGCCCGAGAGCGCCGAGATACCAGTTGCGTACCGGCTCCGCTGGGATCGGGGTCGTGGACGGGTGAGCCGGCAGATCTGTAGCCACCGACGCCTCCTTAGACGGAGTGGAGCCCTCAGCGACGCGGTCAACCGTGACCGATTTAGCTCGTGCTAATCTGAAGGTCGTCCTTACGTTAGCTCGTGCTAACTCCTTTTTCTATAGTGTTGTGAAGTGGAGCGTGGGGCATGCTGCCTTCCCATCTGCCCGACCCTGACCTCTACCTTCCCGACAGCGGCGAGCCGTCGCTACGGTGGGGGATCGTCGGGCCGGGTTGGATCGCGGGCGAGTTCGCGAAGGCTCTGCGCACTCACACGGCGCAGCGGTTGGTGGCGGTGTCGTCGCGCTCGGTCGAGCGGGCGGAGGCGTTCGCGGCCGAGCGCGGAATCGAGTACGTACTGGGTTCCACCGAGCAGCTCGTGCGCCATCCGGAGGTGGATGTCGTCTATGTGGCGACCCCGCAGAGCGCGCATCTCGCGGTCGGGCTGGCGGCGATCGCGGCGGGCAAGCACGTGCTCATCGAGAAGCCGATCACCGTCACCGCGGCGGAGGCGCGCACCCTCTCGGAAGCGGCGCAGGCTGCCGGCGTGCTGGTGATGGAGGCGATGTGGAGCCGGTACCTGCCGCAGACCTCGGTGATCCGCAAGCTCCTCGCCGACGGAGTGCTCGGGGACGTGCGGGCGGTACTGGCCGACCACGGGCAGGCGATCACCCCGGATCCGCGGCACCGGCTCTACCGTCCCGAGCAAGGTGGTGGGGCATTGCTGGATCTGGGCGTCTACCCGGTGCAACTCTCCTCCATGGTCCTCGGCGCCCCCACGCAGGTTCTCGCGGTCGGCGGGATGACGGATACCGGGGTGGACGCGTACTCGACGCTCGTGCTCACTCACGAGCAGGGCGCGCTGTCGACGCTGTACTCGTCCATCCAGGCGCGCACCGCGATGACCGGAGTGATCGCCGGGACCGAGGCGACGGTCAGCATCGATGGTGCCTTCTACGCGCCGACCTCGTTCACTCTGTCCGGTGCTGACCACTTCTCACCGACGCTGCGGTGGAGCGACCAGACCGGGCTGCGCGGCTTCGACGGACTCTCTTGGGAGGCGACCGCCCTGGCCCGATTCGTCGGCGAGGGCCGCACCGAGTCGCCCGTGCACACGCTGGAGGAGACCGTCTCGATCATCGCCACCATCGACCAGGCCCGCGCCCAGCTCGCCGGGTCCTGAAAGGGAGAGCCTGCCCATGACGAATCTGATCACCACGCTGGAGCAGCAGGAACAGGAGCTGGCTTTCGACGCGTTCGACCACGCCGACGCCTGGCGGCTCGGCTCCCGTATAACCGCGATCGCCCAGGAAGCCGGGCACAAGGTCGGCATCGACATCCGCCGGCCCGGTCTGATCCTGTTCCGCGCCGCACTGCCGGGCATCACCCCTGACCAGGACGTGTGGATCGCCCGCAAGGCCGCAGTGGTGCTGCGCATGGAGAACAGCAGCGCCCTGGTCGACGCTCGCCTGTCCGCTGCCGGTGTGAACCCGGCGGCGATCGGATGGCTGGGTGCGGACTACGCGGTCACCGGCGGATCGTTCCCCATCCGTGTCCGCGGGGTCGGTGTCGTCGCCGCCGCGACCGCGTCCGGCCTGTCGTCGATGGAGGACCATGACCTCATCGTCGCCGGGATCCGGGCTCACCTGGCGGAGGAGGCCGGCAAATGAGTGACGAGGAGATCCCGCGGCGGGTGCTGCAGCCTGGTCAGTCCGCGCGCATCCGCATCTGGGACCGCGCGACCCGCACCGTGCGTACCGTGTTCGAGTCCCGCGACCGGCTCTACGAGGCGCCGAACTGGACAACGGACGGGCAGTTGCTCGTCAACGGTGACGGCAAGCTCTGGCTCTTGCCCGCTGACGGCCCCGCGACGGCCCCGCCACGTCAGATCCATGCGACGGGCCTGCCCGACGTCAACAACGACCACGTGCTGGCCCCCGATGGCGCCACAGTGTTCGCATCCGCGAACGACTGGCACATCTGGGAGGCCCCCCTCGCCGGCGGGGCGGCTCGCCGCGTGACTGCCGAGGATGGAGGGATGCACTTCCTGCACGGCGTCAGCCCCGACGGGCAGCGTCTCGGCTACGTGCGCTTGGCACCGGAAGGCGACAACTGGTGGGCGTCGGCGACCATCCACACTGTCGGGCTGGATGGGCAGGACGACGTCGCGGTCACCACCGACCCGGGCCCGGCGGACGGGTGCGAGTGGACGCCCGAGGGTGAGTGGATCGTGTTCAACACCGAACAGTTCTCCACCGCCCCAGGGCACGCGCAGCTGGCCCGGGTGCGGCCGGACGGGACCGGGCTGGAGCAGCTCACCTTCGACGAGCGGGTGAACTGGTTTCCGCACGTCGCGCCCACCGGGGATGTCGCCGTGTACCTCAGCTACCCGCCCGGTACGACCGGGCACCCCGCTGACCTCCCGGTCGAGCTGCGGCTCGTGTCAGTCGACGCCTGGCAGGAGCCGACGACGCTGGTGGCGCTGCGCGGTGGGCAGGGCACGATCAACGTCCCCAGCTGGGCGCCGGACGGGTCGGCGTTCGCTTTCGTGGACTACCCCACAGGCTCCCGGAACGACCTGGTGGCGGAGTGACCGACAAGGAGAATCCTGTGAGCACCACCCTGAAGCATCGAATCGCGATCAACCCGCTGCCGTGGATCCTCGGCGACGGCGGCTACCGCCTCGACCGCGGCATCCTTCAGGAGGCGATGACCGCCCTCTCCCAGGTCGGGTTCACCCATCTCACCATCGAACTGCCTCCGGACATGACCCCTGCCGAGTATGGGGCGCTGCTGTCGGAGCATTCGCTCGCCGCGGCGCCGGGGTACTTCTCCGCGCCGTTCCACGACCGGCAACGGCATGCCCAGGCTGTCGAGGACATCAAGCGGCACGCGCACGCGCACCTGGAGCTCGGTGTCGACAGCGCCTTCATCGCCGCCGACCTGATCCCTGACCGCATCGCGCACCCCGCCGTCGGGCTCGCCCCGGACGCCGACCGCACGCTCGTGATCGCCGAGGGGCTCGCGGCGGCCGCGGAGGCCGCCGCTGCCGAGGGTGTCCGGTACGGGCTGCACCCGCACGTCGGTTCCCCCGTGGAGGTCGAGGAAGAGGTGCGGGCCGTGCTGGACGCCACCTCGGGCAGTGCGCTGTGGTTCGGTCCCGACACCGGCCATCTGCGCTGGGCCGGAGTCACCCCGGAGAAGCTCATCGCCGGCTACGCCGACCGGGTCCTGAACGTCCACCTCAAGGACGTCGACGCGACCGCCGCCGCCGGGGCCCGGCAGCGCGACGAGGACTACATGACCGCCACCGGCCGGTCCAAGGTGTGGATCGAACCGGGCCGCGGCGTCGTCGACTTCGACGCCGTCCTCACCGCGCTCCCCGATGGCTTCGACGGCTGGTTCGTCATCGAAGTGGACGTTCCCCACCTCCCGACCCCCACTGAGAGCAGCGCCGCGTCCCTGTCGTACCTGCGCCGGCACCCCTACTTCGCCACGGCCACCTGACCTGCGGCACGGCAACGTCGCGGGTCGCGATCACCGGGATGATCGCGATGTCGGCACCACCGTGATCGGCATGCTCGGGTCCAGCACGGAACGGTCCCACGGCGCCGCCGAGGCAGTCGGATACATCCGGTCGCTGCTGTGGAAGCTACCGGAGGCGTCGTTGAGTGAATGTCGAGGGAGATCGGCGATGGAGATTGAGATGTTCGACGACGACGGCTTCGTCCCGCTCTTCGACGGGAGCACGCTGAAGGGCTGGCATGCGGCGCCACGCGTGTACGGGAGCCTCTACCCGGGCGGACCGCACGTGCACGAGGTCTTGGCTGAGCGCGGTATCGAGCCTCCGCACGAGCCGGAGAAGCACCCTGCCGTATGGACGGTTGAGGACGGCGCAATCATCGGACGGCAGGACGAACCCGGCAGCGGCTACGGCGGCTACCTCGTCAGCGACCTCGCGTTCGGCGACTTCGAGCTCTCCCTCGAAGCCAGACCCGACTGGCCCGCCGACACGGGCATCATGATCCGGCGCCGGCCGGACACCTGGGAAGGCTTCCAGGTCCTGCTCGACCACCGGGAGTCCGGTGGCATCGGCGGGTTCTTCGGCAACGGTTTGGCCAGCTTCTCCGCCGTCCCCTTCGCAGTCCGGTCCCGGCGCGACGCACACGGGGACGTCGTCGGGCTCCAGGCGGACGATCCCGCCACCAGCACAGAGCCCGTCACGCCCGACAAGATCGGCAGGCTTGGTCATGCGGCCGATGTCGAGGACTTCCTGAGCGTGTGGCGATGGGGCAATTGGAACGAGCTGCGTATCCGGGCCGTCGGTGCCCTACCCGTGATCACCACCTGGGTCAACGGGCTCAAGATCGCCGAGCTGAACACGGCCACCCTCGAGTCTCCCGACTACGACCCCGAAGCGGTGCTCGCCACCCTCGGCAGCAGCGGCCACATCGCGTTCGAGGTGCACGACAATGACGCCGTGTTCGGCGACGCCCGCTGGGGACACGGTGCAGCGTGCAGATGGCGAAATATTCGGATCAAGGAACTTGGCTAGCAGCCTTCCACGCCCCGGCGCTCGCGGAAGGCAGTAAGAAGGGCGCTGCTTCGGGTCAAGTAGCTCGCTCGACGTCAACGATCGGAGACGGCGGCGTCGGCTCTGGCCCATCACAACGACAACGCGGCCATGAACGCCATGCTGGCCGCCATTCCGGCCGAGCACAGCTCCTGGCCGATCCCCCTTCGGTTCACGCCCCGCTCGGGCAGAACGCGGATGAGCCGCGCGCAGGTCCAGACCAACCCGATGACCAGGCCCACCGTCGCCGGCGAACCACCCGCGTGCACGTGCCCAGCGAGAGTGCCGCCGAGAGGAGGTCCGCCGAACGCCGTCAACACTAAAAGGACGGACATGACCACGAAGTCCGGGATGTGATGACCACTTTTTGCGCGGCGGGACGGGGAACCGCACAGCCAGCCGGCGGTCAGCAACGCGAGCACCCCGACCAAGAGGAACAACCCGCCCAGATGCCCGGCCGCCATACCGAGCGCCATGACGACGTGCGGCCACCTCCGGGTGGGGTGTACAGAGGGCAACAGGGCCGGCACGAGGGCCAGGACGCAGCCGACCGATATTCCCACCGTGTGGAGGAGGGTCATGATGCACTCCGATCCGCAGTCTGTCAGGGCGTCGCCGCGGCCGGTGGTGCGGTGTGCAGGGGGCAGGTGGACGCGGTCCATCCGTCCGGCAGGGGGCCGAGGTCGTCGTCGCGCCCGGCCCGCAGGCGCGACCATTGGGCGGCCGGCCGGCCGTCGAGCTGGAACTGGCCGCCCATGGAGCCCCAGCGCTGCGGCCAGCCGTCCGGCGAGTCCTCCCAGTCTTCTTGCCGCCCGTAGACGGTGCGATCCAGCAGTCCGTACGACGGTGCCATCGCTTCGTTGCCGCGGCCGGTGGTCCAGTAGGTCTCATACACCTGGTCACCGTCTCGCACATAGCAGGCCAGGATGCCGAAGTGCCGGCCGGCGATCAGCCGGTCCACGGAGTCCTGCGGTACCGAGTACCAGGGAACGGGGTAGCCCATGAAGTCGCGGTAGCGCGAAGCCTCCTCGTAGGACCCCTCAGCCAAGACGGCGTAGCTGACGTCGCGGGAGTGCAGGTAGGCCAGCTCGGTGACGTGGGAGGTGCTGAAGGTGCAGCCCTCGCATTGTTGCGCGGCGGGCCGGCCGGGGTGCCACATGTGGTAGTAGGCGATCAGCTGCGACCGGCCGGCGAACAGGTCGATCAGCGGCACCGTCCCGTCCGCCCCGGTCAGCGGGGTCTGTGGATCGATCTGGACCATCGGCAGGCGGCGGCGGGCGGCGGCGATCGCGTCGCCCTCGCGGGTGTGGGCCTTTTCCCGGGTCCGGAGCCGGTCCAGTTCGGCCTGGAACGCGGCCCGGTCGGCGACCGGGGGCTTGGCCGCGTCGCTGATCGGTGAAACATGGGGTTCGGTCATGGTGAAATCCCTTTCTTGTCAATCCGGACCGGTTCTGCGTGGAGAACGTCCATCGCAAGCGCAACGCCTGGCCCAGGCGATCACGTCTTACTTGTCGGCTGGCGCGTACACCAGTTCGAGGATTCCGGACGGGAAGGCCGTGCTGTCCACCAAGCGCAGGTTCACCGGCTGATCCAGCTCGGGGAACAGCGGCGCGCCCTTGCCGGTGGCGGCGGGCAGCACCCACAGCCGGTATTCGTCGACCACGCCGAGCTTGATCAGGGAGTGCATGAACGCGGTGCCGCCGGCGGCGACGAGGTCCTTGCCGGGCTCGGCCTTGAGCTTGGCGATCTCCTCCGCCGTGTCACCGCCTGCGATCCGGGTCTCGGGCCAGTCGTCGGCCGATGTCAGGGTGCGGGAGAACACGACCTTGGGGATCTCGTTCATGGCCTTGGCGGACGGGTGGTCGGAGGTGGGCCAGTATCCGGCCATGCTCTCGTAGCTGTTCCGGCCCATGAGGAAGGCCCCGGCCTCCCACAGCCGGCTGACAAAGTAGTTCTCCTGCTCGGGGTCGTCGATGCTCATCATGACGTCCCGGATTCCATTGTCCGCGTCAGCGCTTTTTCCGTCGAGCGAGACATAAAAACCTAGAATCAACTTCCGCATTCCGGTGTCTCCCTGTGTTTCTTCCTGCGCTGCGACGATCCCAGCACAGGTTCACCGCCCCTTTGCGGGCGCTTACGTAGTTTCCCGAGGTTCAGGGCCGCCGGGTTCTCCGTGATTTGGCGAGGCGGGGTTACGTGAGCCCAATCCTCCACGTGAGACCTCGGAGCAAACAGATGTAAATGTCACACGACGGGCGATGAGTTTCGCCACAGAGTCCGCGGCCCTTCGGGATCGCCGGGGGCCGGTAGATTGTGCGCTGGCCCGGCCTGTGCCGCGTTACTCAAAGCAAGTGGAATTGGCCTCTGGCCAGGAGCCTTAAGCAGGCGGATTGTCGTGGCAGGAGAGTTTGCGCCATGACAAACCTTTTGCCGACCCCGGGCGGTCTCAGAAGCGCGGCGTTGGACTTGGCCTCGGCGCGGTCAGAGCCAGCCCGCGTCGCGGGAGATGCGGATGGCGTCGATGCGGTTGCGCCCGCCGACCTTGCTGATCGCGTTGGACAGGTAGTTGCGCACAGTGGCCTGCGACAGCGACAGGTGGACGGCGATCTCGGCGGTGCTGATGCCCGTACCGGCGGCACGCAGCACGTCGGTCTCCCTGGCGGTGAGCGGGCTGCTGCCGGTCTCGAGCGCGGCGGCGACGAGTTCGGGGTCGATCACCCGCTCGCCTCTGGCGATGCGGCGGATCCCGTCGGTGAGGGTCTGGGCCGGGGCGTCCTTGACGATGAACCCCTTCACGTGGACCTTCAGCGCGCGCAGCAGGTTGCCGGGCTGGCTGAGCCCGGTGAGCACGAGGGTGCGGCAGCCGGGTAGGCGCTCGGAGAGCTGCTCGGCGGCCGACAACCCGTCCAGGCCGGGCATGTCGATGTCGAGCACCGCGACGTCGGGGCGTACCCGCAGGGCGGCGGCCAGCACCTCGTCGCCGCGCTCGATCTCGGCGACGACCTCCATGTCGTCTTCCAGCGACAGCAACGCGACCAGGGCGGACCGGATCATGTGCATGTCCTCGGCGATGAGTACGCGGATCACAGGGCTTCCTCGGGGACTTCGACCGACAGCCGGAAGCGACCGTCGCGGACGGTGGTGGCGGAGCTGCCGGACACGGCGCGGGCGCGCTCGCCCACCCCCGCGAGCCCCGAGCCGGGAGCCGCGACGCCCCGCACGCCGTCGTTGACGATCTCCAACCGTACCGTCCCGTTGTGCCGGGACAGGGTGATGGAGCAGGTCTGGGCCTCGCTGTGGCGCAGCAGGTTGGTGGTGCCCTCGCGGATCGCCCACGCCAGCGCGTTCTGCGCGGGGCCGGGCAGCGGCGGCAGGTCGGCCACGTCGAACTCGGTGTCCACCCCGGCCGCGCCGAGCAGGGCCGCGGCACCCTCGATCTCGGTACGCAGCGAAACGGCGTGCTCGTCGCGGGCGATCGCACGTACGCCCCGCAGCGCCTCACGCGCCACCCCGGTCAGGCTCTCGACCTCGCCGCGGGCGGCGGCGGCGTCCTTGGCCAGCAGCCGCAGCGCCAGGTCACCCTTGAGCGAGATCGCCGACAGGCTCTGCCCGAGCAGGTCGTGCAGGTCGCGCGAGACCCGGACGCGCTCCTCGCCGACCGCCGTGGCGGCCAGCTCGGTGCGAGTGGCGTACAGCTCGTTCACCAGCCGGACCAGCCGGGCGCCGCCGACCAGCGCGGTGGCGAACAGGGGCGGGATGACCGTGGCGTAGATCATCATGGTGACGATCTCCAGGAGCGAGGCCCCCATGACCGACTTGATCTCGATCGTCACCGGGACCAGCATCTGCGCGGCGCACACCGGCAACGCCGTCCGCGGGCGCAGCAACATCACCGTCGAGGCGAGGGCCAAGATGCCCATGGCCTGCCAGTTCGCGCCGATCCAGATCACCGGCACGTACGCGAGCAGCAGTAACGCCGCGTAGCTCCAGCGCCAGCCCGCGGGACGCTCGCCCCGGGCGGCGGCGAGGCTGTGCCGCAGCTGGAGCGCGCCCAGCGCGGCGGCCGCCGGGATCATGATGAGCGGGGCAGAGGGCCGGCCCTCCATGCCGATGATCGAGTAGACCGGCGCCTGCACGGTCAGCGGCACGTGCAGCGCGACCAGCGGCCAGTGCGGGCGCCGCAGCACCCACGCGGGCAGGATCGACGGGGTCGCCGACCGGGTCATGGACGGGGTCATGACGCCACCTCGACGATCTCGGCGGCATCGTCCGCGCGTAGTTCCAGCCGAACCCGGCCACCCAGGGAGGTCACCGTGATCGTGCAGGCCCGCACCGCGTGGTCACGCAGCAGGCGCGTGATGGCCGCACGCAGGGCGGCCCGCGACGGCTGGGCGATGGTGTCGGGCAGGGCGCTCCGTGGAAGTTCCAGGCGCGTGGCGATGCCCGCCGCGAGCAGTAGCGCGGCGGCGGTCTCCAGTTCGGCGCGCAGCGACGGCTGCCGGTAACCGCGCACGCGCCGCCTCGTCTCGGCGAGCGCGCGCCTGGAGTCGGCGGACAGCCCCGTCAGCTCGTCCGCCAACTCGGTGGGTTCTCTCGGCTCTGCTGCTGGTGGGTCACTCTGGGCGAGGCGGTGGCCGAGCCGATGGCCACGGTCGGCGATGGACTCCAGCGCGGCGCCGACCGTGTGGCGCAGCTCGGCGTCGATCCTGCGGCGCTCCTGCGCGACCGCCTGCTGAGCCAGCGCCTCCCTGGCCGTACGCAATCGGGCCAGCGCCGCCGGGAGCCAGACTAGCAGCAGCAACGCCATGCTGCCGCACACCACCGAGAACACCAGCCATGGCGCGGTGTCCCAGGGCGTCCCCAGCGCGTGGCTCACCGGGGCCACCGCTACCACTACCGCCGCATAGACGACGTACGACCACGGGCCGGGCAGCACCAGCATCGCCGAGACGATGAGAGCCGTGTAAGACCGCATCCACATGGCCCCGGCCAAGGGCGTGGCGACGAGGATGACGACGGCCATCCCCGCCAGCGTCCAGTAGCCTGACGGCGGCCGGACCCCGCGCGCGGCGAACCAGACATGCCGAAGATGCAGCGGGAGGTACACCGTGGTCGCCGCCAGGCTCCACAACCCGGTCCGCAGATCGCTGCCCCGGTAGCCGAACGCCAGCGCCACCTGCACCAACGGCAGCGCGGCGCTCCAGCCGATCGCCCCCAGCGGGGCCAGCAGCAGCATGCGCTCGGAGCGCCGGAACTCCGCCAATCCGCCCACCACCCGCTCTTCGGTACCGGCTGACCAGGGTAGACGTCCTGGCCGCGCGGCGGTACCGGCCGCCGGCGGCCGCCTGGTCGGTGCGAGCGAAAGGGTCATGCGCGGGTCTCGCCTTCCTGCCGCCGGAGGCGTGGACTGGGTGATCTCCACCCTGCACTGGCGGGCCACCGCGCAACAGATTCAAATGTCACAGGCCCCCGGGAACGTCACTCCAGCCGGGCCGCGGCCTCCAGCGGCTCGGACGAACGGAGGAAGCGCAGGTCCTCCATGACCAGGGCGACATCGGTGGCGCCGCCGCGGCGGAGAGCCGGGGCCAGCCCGTCCAGGTCGGACCAGCGGGACGGGCGGAGGAGGACGCGGTAGCCGTCTCCGGCGGGCTCCAGGGTGAGGGCTTCGCCGATGGCGAGTCTGCTCTCCGGGAGGTGGGCCGCGGTCGCTCCGGCGGCTCGTTCCAGGGCGGTGACCGAGGTGACCCCGGCGGCTATGGGCAGGGTCGTGTCCGGGCTGGTGACGTGTTCGTGCAGGTCACGCAGGCGGGCGGCGGCGGTCGTACGGGCGGGGTGGTCCTTGGGCAGGCGGTCGGCCAGGAGCCTCGCAGCGCGGGCGATGTGACCCAGCGGCGGTACGGACGGACGCTCCCCGAGCAGGGCGATCAGCGCCTCCAGGGCGTCTTCGGCGCCGGAGGCGAGGGTGACCCACTGCCCGGTGGTGAGCGGGGTGATCCTCGGGTGGCGTTCCGTCCAGTACGCGACCGCCCGGTCCAGGTCGGGGCCCGTACGCCAGAGGTCGGCGGGGTCGTCGGGCATGAGCAGCTCGACGACGTCGACGGCCTCGTCGGTGGTGGTGAGCGCCTCCAGGGAGAGCGCGGCGATGCGCAGTTCGATCTCGGTCAGGTCGAGTTCGCGGGCGCGGGCGGCGTCGCCCTCGTGGAAGGCGGCGACGCGGCCCCGCGCCCAGCCGTCCGGCCAGGAGAGCGTGCGGGCCGAGGCGGACAGCAGGATCAGGCACTGGGCCGGTGACAGGCCGGTGGCCTCGGCGAACGCCCGTACGGTCGCCTCCCGGTCCACGGGCGGCGGGCCGTTCTCGGCGATCAGGTCGAGCGCCCGCCGGAGCCGGTCCGGGTCGCCCCAGCCGCGGCAGGTCCGCAGCTCGACGGCGCGGTTGCGGGTGAACAGGAGCGGGTCGGGGCCGTCCGGGGTGTAGAGGAGCGCCGTGACCGCGTACCCGTGTCCCACCTGCTCGTAGTCGGCGACGGCGGCGGCCGCGATGGGGCCGCGGCCCGAGTGGATCTGCCCGAGGTCGTACTCCGGGCGCAGCCGGGCGACGTGCCAGGTGCCGTCGGTACGGAGGAGTTCGGGGACGGCGGCCAGTTCCAGAAGGTGCGCGCGCCCGCCGCCGTTGCCCCACGCGGCCTCCAGGACGGTGGCGCCGAGGCGGCCCAGCGTGTTCTCGATCCCCTTGACGGCGGGGGCGTCGAACATCGCGATCTTCTTGTCGTACGGCACATCGACGGCGGCACGGGTGAAGTGGACGATCCTCTCGTACGCGGACTCAGGCCCAGGATCGTCCGGCTCGGGGGACTTCTCGGACTGGACGGTGGGCGCCGCGAAGGCGGGCGCCGGGCGCAGGTGGAGCGGCGGGGTCAGCGCCAGGCGTTCCAGCAGGGTGAACGCGCGCTCGCGGCATTCGACGGCCGTCCACACCAGGAACGTGACGCCCTTCCAGAGCGACTCGTCGGTGATCTCCGGCAGGAGCGGGCGGAGCCGTCCCGCCAGCTCGTCGCGGGCGGCGGCCTTCTCCGCGTACCTGCTCTCGGGGTCCAGCACCCGCATGAGGTCGGCGGCGAGCGCGGCGTCCGCGACGTCGATCAGGGCCTGCGCCTTCTTCTCGTCGACGGCGCGCAGCGCCCTGGATCCTTCGGGGTCGCGCGGCCGCATCGCCGACCACCGGCCGGGAGGCGCGACCAGGCGGGTCCCGGACGCGTAGCGGTGGTGCGCGACCGTGCTGATGTTCTCGGCACCGTCGTGCTCGGGCACCCTGCCCCAGCCGCGGACGTAGCGGCCGATGGTCCGCCCGGCCGGGTCCCGCAGCTCGATGATCCGCCCCTGGCCGCGCCACACGGTGGCCTCGGCGCCACCGGGTAAGGCGACCCGTTCGCCGTCGGCCGGTACGACGCGGCGGGCGGCGGGGTGCGCGCTGCCGTGCGGGCAGTGCGGGCCGCCGTGGTCCAGGACGGTCACCCGGCCGTTCACGGAGATCAGGCAGCGGTCGTAGAGGTCGCGCGCCTCGGTCCGTTCGTGGGACCGGCTGGAGATGTACTCGTACGTGCCGAAGCCGTGGGACGGGCCGGCTCCCTCCGGTGTGACGACGCAGGCGCGGAACTGGTGCTCCCAGAGCCGGCCGGACTCGATCAGGAGCAGGTCGGTGCCGCTCTCTTCCAGGTAGTCGGTGATGGTGTTGACGTGGCCGGGGACGAAGGCGGGCAACTCCAGTTCGTCGAGGACGCCGCCGCTCAGCGTGGTGGCGAGGGCGCGGGCCGGGTCCGTCCCGGTCGCGATCGTCCGGACGCTGTCCAGGAGGGGGCCGGGGACTCCGGCGATGGTGAACCGTTCGGCGTCGCACAGGGCGGCGTGCGCGTCCGGAAGCCCTTGATGTGGGACCCGCTCGGCATGCTCGGCCAGGATGGCGGCGACAATCTGCGCCGTTCCCGGTGTCGCGGTCAGGGCCCGTACGGTCTCGGGGGCGGTCTGCTTCGGGACGGCGGGCTCGGTGACGTTGAGCTGGTTGGTCACGTTGCCCACGATCGCGTCGCGCAGCAGCGGAGCCCAGTCCGGGTCGGCGGCGACGGCGGCCAGGTCGGTGCCCGCTCCGGATGCGAGCCGGTCGTACAGCTTGAACGTGTGCAGCAGCCGGGGCCGCGCGAGCGGGACGCCGCGGTCCAGGAGGAGATCGAGGAGCGGGAGGTCGGCGGCGGTCTCCTCCCAGCGGTTGACCTCGTCCTCGTCCACTCCCAGTACCGCCTCATGGGCGTCGCAGGTGAGGCCCTCCGCGCGCAGCCGCGTACCGGCGTCGTGCAGGAGGTCGCCGAGACCGGCGACGGGGAGTGCGAGCCCGGCGTACAGCTTCAGGAAGCGGCCGAGCCAGTCCTTCGCCGCCGCCCCGGGGGACGTGGTGAACGGGGCGGTCAGGCCCGCGCCCGCGAGGTTGCCGAGGAGGAGCGACACTGCCGCGCTCTTCGCCTTGGGGGTGTCCTTGACGGGCAGCGGCAGGATGCCGAGGAGCGCGCGGCCGATGCCCGCGTCCGCCCGTGCCATCGGGCCGAGCAACGGAAGGACGAACGTCCAGAGGGCCTGCGGTGCCGACTCCATGCAGCCGCTGTCCAGCAGGGCCCGTACGGCGCGTTCGTCCTCGGGCCCGCCGAGCGCGTGCCCGGCGGCCTTCGCCAGCGCCGCCCAGCCGTCGGCCAGGGCCAGCGCGCCGTCCGCGCCGTCGGGGACTTCCTCGCACCACTCGGTGAGCAGGCCGCGGTGCCAGCGGTACGCGCCGGGGGCGGGATGGCGGGCGGCGAGCCGCTTGCCGTGCTTCTTGAGCGTGGCCGTTCCGGCGGCGTCCGGTCCCGCGGCGAGGTGCGCCGCGACGAGCGCGGCCTCGTCGACCGGCAGCGCGTGCGCGTCCTCGGCGGCGCGGGCCTTGTCGAAGAAGGCGGCGGCGAAGCGGGCGCTGCCCGCGGCGGCCAGGATCCGCGCGCACTCCTCATAGAACGGCGGCAGCAGCTCGGGCGCGTGCGTCTCCAGGTCGTCGCCGGTACGGGTGAGCGCGGTGCGCGCGAGGCCGGGCTTACGGGCGGCCAGGCCGCGGGTGGCCCGCAGGTCGGTGTGCGCGGCCAGGATGCGGGCGCGCTGCTTCGGGTGCCTGTGCAGGGCGGAGGCGAGGAAGCCGAGCGGGCCCGCGTGCACGGTGCCGACGCCGTTCTCCGCCACCGGGTCCAGGTCGTACAGCGACTTCTCGGCCTTGTCGCCGTCGACGGCCGCGCGGCGGACGAGTTCGACGAACGGCTCGTCCAGGACGGAGTGCTCGTAGCGGACGGCGACGCACGTGTCCTCGTCGGTGCCGGCGGGCGTGCCCGGCAGCACCGCCCCGGCGCGCAACAGCATGTCGCGTGTCGGGCCGGTGATGCCGGAGGGCACCACGGTGCCGGGCTCGCCTTGGTGGGCGTCGCAGTAGTGGGAGTACGCCTCGGCTGCCTCCACCAGCGGCTCCGTCTCGTCCACGGTGCGGTCCGCGTACAGGGCCATGAGAATGCGGACGCCCTCGGACCAGGCGATGTCGCCGATCTCCCGGCCGCCCGCGGTGAAGCTCAGCCCCGCCATGTAGGCCGGGCTCATCGGCCCGCTCCAGTGCAGGTCGATCTCGATGCCGAGCGGCTCGGGCGCGTGCACGGTGAACCGCGCCCTGTTCCCCTTGATGCGCCCGCCCAGCTCGTGCACGCGGCGCTCGAACGCGGCGCCGCTCTCGTAGTGGGCGCCCATGTATCCGAAGGTGTCGACCACGCCGAACGTACGGTCCATGCTCGCGGGACGCGTCCACACCTCGCGGCGTACCTGCTCGACAACCTGCGTGGGGTTCCGTCCCCGCCAGATGGGCAGCTCGTCGCCGAGCAGCAGCGGGTGCGGGATCGCGAAGGCGTCCGTGCCCGTCCACGCGCCCTCGCGCAGGAGCGCGCAGCGGCCGAGGTCGGGCGCGCCGTCGACGATCGGGGCGATGACCAGGTCGGTGAGCGTCTCGCGCCACACCGGGTCGTCCCACACGGCAGCGAACACCGCGGCCGGGACGGGCAGCGACCGCACCATCCAGGACTCGACCCGGTCGTGCACCGCCCGCGCGTGCTCGCCGAGCCGGTCGCAGAGGGCGGCGAGCCGTACCGCGGCCGGATCCTTCCTGACGTTGGCGGGCACCTTGGCCAGCACGCGGCCCGCGGCCGTCCGGCAGGCGAGCACCGGCCGCCGCGTCCCCTCGACGGTGAGCTCGTGGCCCGTCGCGATCCCGATCCATCCCATGGCACGCCATTCTTGATCATCCCTAGGACATTCTGCGGGAAACTGATGATTTACGACGGTGAGCGTGTGGCTCCGGCGACCAGCCGGAGGCGCTGCAGCCACGCGTCGACGACGGCGTCGGCATCGTTGACCTCCTCGCCGCGGACGGCGAGGCCTTCGGCGATGGTCGCGCCCGGGCATGAGGCGGCGTAGTCGCGCGCTGTGGTTCCCAGCCCGCTCATGGCGTGGGTGGTGAACGGGACGACCGTCTTGCCGCGCAGGTCGAGGCCCTCCGTGACCGTCGACATGATCATGGGTGCTCGGACGTTCCAGACAGGGCTGCCGAGCAGCACCGTGTCGTAGCGGTCGATCGAGGGCAGGGGGCCCGCGATGGCAGGGCGGGCGTCGGTGTCCTGTTCGCGTACGTTCCGTGCGACGGTCTCCTCGTAGTCCTCGGGGTAGGGATCGGCGGGTTCGATGCGGTGGACGTCGCAGTCGATTCGGCTGCTGATCATCTGGGCGAGTACTTCGGTGTTGCCGACCTTCAGGTTTCGGCGTCCTCCGTTGTAGTAGTTCTCGCCCGCTCGGGAGAAGTAGGCCAGCAGGATGGACTTCGCGGCAGGTATGGAACGGGCGGGCCGGTCTGCCGGCTCGGGGCTGGAACGGCGGGGCGAAGAGGAGGCGCAACCGATGATCGGGACACCGGCCATGACGACCCCTCCTGCCAGGAACGCGCTTCGAAGGAACGAGCGCCGCTCCAGCGTGGCGCTGTGATCGTCGCTGGGGTTCGTCATCACATGCTCTTGGTGGGGTCAGTCGTTGACGCGCAGTTGTCCGAGCCGGCTGACCATGGCCGGGTCGCGGTGGTCGAAGAACTGTGAGTTTCCGGTGTCCAGGGTGGCGATGCGGGCCAGTTGGTCGTCGGTGAGCTCGAAGTCGAAGACGTCGATGTTCTGGGCCATGCGATCGGGGCGCACCGACTTGGGGATCACGACGACGCCTCGCTGGATGAGCCAGCGCAGCACCACCTGCGGCACCGACTTGCCGTGCGCGTCGGCGATCTCGCTCAGGATCGGGTCCGTGAACAGGTTGTTCCTGCCTTCGGCGAAGGGGCCCCACGATTCGATCTGGACACCGCGCTCGCGCATGATCTCCTGGTCGGTGGTCCGCTGGAAGAACGGGTGGGTCTCGATCTGGTTCACCGCGGGGGTGACGTCGTTGTGGTCGATGAGGTCGACGAGCCGGTCGGGATGGAAGTTGGAGACGCCGATCGCCTTGATCCGGCCCTGGTGGTGCAGGTCCTGCATGGCGCGCCACTGGCTGTAGACGTCGCCGAAGGGCTGGTGCATCAGGTACAGGTCGAGGTAGTCCAGGCCCAGCTTGCGCAGCGAGGCCTCGAAGGCGCGCTTGGTGTTGTCCCCGCCGGGGTCCTGGACCCACAGCTTGGTGGTGACGAACAGATCCTCGCGCGCGACGCCGCTGCTCTTTATCGCGCGGCCTACGGCCTCTTCGTTGCGGTACGCGGCGGCGGTGTCCAGCGACCGGTAGCCGGCGGCCAGGGCGTCGGTGACGGCCTGCTCGGTCTGTTCCGGCGGGATCTGGTAAACGCCGAAGCCGAGGATCGGCATCTGTACGCCGTTGTTCAAAGTCACTGTCTGCATGGGATCTTCTTCGTGCTCAGGGGCGGATGAGAGCTTTGAGCGCGCGGCGCTCGGCCATGGCGCGGTAGGCGTCGGGAACGTCGTCGAGGCCGACGGTGCGGTCGAAGACACGGCCCGGATTGATGGCGCCGTTCAGGATGTCGGGCATGAGTTCTTCGATGTAGGCGCGGGCGGGGGCGGCTCCGCCGGTCAGGGTGATGTTGCGCATGATCAGGTCGAGGCCGAGGGGGCCTTGCTCGTACTGCGGCACGCCCAGGCGGCTGATCGTGCCGCCGTCGATGACGGAGCCGAGGGCGGTCCGCAGGCTCTGCAGGGTGCCGACGGCCTCGATGACACGGTCGGCGCCGTCGCCGCCGGTCAGCTCGCGTACCTTGGCCGCGGCTTCGTCGCCGCGGTCGGCGACGACGTCGGTGGCGCCGAAGTCGCGGCCCAGGCCGGTACGGTCGGTGTGGCGGCCCATGAGGATGATCTGTTCGGCGCCCAGGCGCTTGGCCGCGATCACGGCGGACAGGCCGACCGCGCCGTCGCCGATGACCACGACCCGGTCGCCGCGGCCCACCCCGGCGGTGACGGCGCCGTGGTGGCCGGTGCACAGCACGTCCGACAGGGTCAGCAAGGACGGCAGCAGAGGTGAGGTCTCCTCAACGGGAAGCTTGACCAAGGTGCCGTCGGCCACCGGGACGCGGACGGCTTCGCCCTGCCCGCCGTCGACGCCGTCCAGACCGTAGCGGCCGCCGTGCCGGCAGGAGGACTGCAGGCCCTTACGGCAGAAGTCGCAGGTGTTGTCGCAGTAGGTGAACGGCGTGACGACCAGGTCGCCTGCCCGCAAAGTCGCGACGTCGGAGCCGGTCTCCTCGACGACGCCGAGAAACTCGTGTCCCATCGGGCGGCCGATGCCGGTGGCGGGCATGGACGCGTACGGCCACAGGTCGCTGCCGCACACGCAGGACAGTACGACGCGGACGATCGCGTCGGCGGGCTGCTGGATCTTCGGGTCGGGCCGGTCCTCGACGCGGACGTCGCCGGCGCCGTACATGACGGTCGCACGCATGATGTCAGCGCTCCATCATTCGCAGGCCGGCTTCGTGGTGGGTGTCACCCTCGGCTGGAGGCAGGCTGGAGAGCTTGTCGATCTGCTGAGCGGTCAACTGGATGCCGTCGGCGGCGGTGTTCTCCTCGACGCGGCTGACGCGCTTGGTGCCGGGGATGGGGGCGATGTCGTCGCCCTGGGCCAGCAGCCAGGCCAGGGCGACCTGGGCCGGGGTGGCGCCGGCCTCGGCGGCGACGGCCTCGACCTCGTCGGCGATGCGCAGGTTGCGCTGGAAGTTCTCGCCGGTGAAGCGCGGGTTGCCGTGGCGGAAGTCGTCTTCCTTGAAGTCGTCGGTGGAACGGATCTTCCCGGTCAGGAAGCCGCGCCCCAACGGCGAGAACGGCACCAGGCCGATGCCCAGCTCGCGCAGCAGCGGCAGTACCCGCTCCTCCAGGCCCCGGGTCCACAGCGAGTACTCCGACTGCACGGCCGTGACCGGGTGGACGGCGTGGGCGCGGCGGATGGTGTCCGGGCCCGCCTCGGACAGGCCGATGTGGCGGATCTTGCCCTGCTCGACCAGTTCGGCGAGCGCGCCTGCGGTCTCCTCGATGGGTGTGTTCGGGTCGACGCGGTGCTGGTAGTACAGGTCGATGTGGTCGGTGCCGAGCCGCTTGAGCGAGCCTTCGACCGCGGTGCGGACGTTGGCCGGGCTGCTGTCCAGGTTCCAGGGGCCCGCGCCGCCGTGCGAGACCAGGCCGAACTTGGTGGCCAGCACGACCTGGTCGCGGCGGCCCTTCAGAGCCCGGCCGAGAAGCTCCTCGTTGGTGTACGGGCCGTAGATCTCGGCGGTGTCGATCAAGGTGACGCCGAGTTCCAGCGCCCGGTGAATGGTACGGATCGACTCGGCCTCGTCGGTGCCGGCGCCGGTGTAGCCATGGGACATCCCCATCGCGCCCAGACCGATGCGGGAGACCTCCAGGTCGCCCAGCATGATGTGCTTCATCGGGGTTTCTCCGTTTTCTGAAATGGATGTCGTGCGGCGTAGAGAACAGATGTCGCTCGTTGGTCGCGACAGATATCCACCTTCGTGTCGTCCCAGCTCCGGTGCCAGGGCGGGTCGTACCGGGGAGTGGCGTTCGGGGTAATGGCAGGGCCTCCCACCCGGCCACCGAGCACACCTGCGCGGTGTGAAACTGAAGACATGGCACTTCAGCGCACCACCAGCGGCAGCGATTCGGAGCTGGGCCGGTTCCTGCGCGCCCGCCGTACGCAGACCAGCCCCGAGCAGGTGGGCCTCATCATCGGCATGGGCCTGCGCCGGACTCCTGGGCTGCGCCGGGAAGAGCTGGCCACCCTCTCCGGGATCAGCATCGACTACTACGTACGTCTCGAGCGCGGCAAGGAGACCCGTCCCAGCCCTTCAGTGATCGACGCCCTCGCCCGCGCCCTGCAACTCGACGACCAGGAACACCAGCACCTGCGCGAGCTGGCCGCCCGCGCCGCCCACTATGCCTCCGAGCCGCCGCCTCCACCCAGCCGCACCGTACGCCCGCACCTGAAGCTGCTGCTGGAGACGATGCGCCCCAGCCCCGCCTACATCGTCAGCCGCAGCATGGACTTCCTCGCCTGGAACCCCGGCGGGCTCGCCCTGTACGCGGGCCTGGACGACTGGCCGCTCAAGCAGCGCAACCTCGCCCGGTACCTCTTCCTGCACCCCGCCTCCCACGACCTGTTCCCCGACTGGGACAACCAGGTCCGCGGCTGCGTCGCCCGCCTGCGCGCCCAGGCCGGCATCGCGCCGGACGCGCCCGACCTGACCAGCCTCGTCGGCGAACTCCTGCTGAAAAGCCCCGACTTCGCCAAGCTGTGGGAACGCTACGACGTGACCGGCCGCAAGCACACCCACAAGACCTTCCACCATCCCCACGTGGGCACCATCAAACTCAGCGCCCAGTCCATGAACCTGGAGGGCACCCCCGGCCAGCGCCTCGGCGTCTATGTCGCCGAGCCCGGCACCCCGGACCACGACGCGATGCTGCTGCTCGACATGAGCGCACCCCAGCGTGCCGCGAAGAACGAGACACAGCCTCACGCGCAGTCCTGACCCGCGCCTTCGAGACCCGACGAGCGCACGCCCACCCTGGCTCGCTAACGCCACGTTGCTGCTCACCGCCCCGTGGCGGAGTTCGTGTGGCGGGCGATGGATCTGCCGGAAGGAACCGCGGCGGTGCCGTGCTGTCCCGTGAAGCCGTGGCGAGCTGCTGGTGCTCTCGCGCTCGGCGGTCAGGATGGCTGGACTTCTTCGAAGATGGCGAGGGCTTGAGTGGGGTCCGGGCTCACGAGGCGTTCCAGACCGGCCGTCGTGATTTTCGCCCATCTGCCGGCCCGTGCCCACATCTGCTCCTCGAAGGCGCGGACGGCCTCGTCCAGATCTCTAGGGCCGGCGGCGATGGACTCGGCGAGTTCTGCGCCTTCCAGCATCGCGAGGTTCGCACCCGCCCCCAACGGGGGCATCAGGTGGGCGGCGTCGCCCAGCAGCGTCACCCCGGGGACGTGCGCCCAGGTGTGGGACACGGGCAGGACATAGAGGGGGCGGTGGACGAAAGCGGTGCCGTGGCGGAGGAGGTCGAGGACGGGAGCGGCCCAGCCGTCGAACACGGCCAGCAGGCTTGATCGCACGGCCTCGACGTCGTCCAGGTCCAGGCCCACGTCCAGGCCTGCGCGCCCGTTCAGGCCCATATGCCGGTCCAGGTTCGTGTGCCAGTCCAGTGGCGCGCGGAACTGGGCGCCCACCTTGATGTGGCCGCCGCTGTTGCGCTGGGCGACGAGGTTGCGGTTCACGCCGTACACGGCCATGGAACCGTCGCCGATCAGCCGGGCGAGGTCGGGGTGGCGGGTGTCGATGTCGTCCAGGGAGGTCTCGACGCGGGTGACGCCGGTGTAGTGCGGCGTCGCGGACGAGATTGCCGGGCGAACTCTGGACCAGGCGCCGTCCGCGCCGATCACGAGGTCGAAGGTCTCCTGTCGCCCGTCCGCGAAATGGACGAGCACGCCGTCCCGGGTCCCCGGCACTACCTCCGTCACGCCACGTCCCCACTGAATGTCGAGGGGGCCGCGCAGCAGGTCGCGGAGTTGCCCGCGGTCGATCTCGGGATTGGCCAGTTCACCCGGACGGGGTTTCCAGTCGCGAAGGACGGTCCCGTTCGTGTCCAGGATGCGCATGGCCTGCCCCTCGGGACGGGACAGCTTCTGGAACTCCGCCAGTAGCCCCGCCTTCTCCAGTGCGAGCTGGCCCATCCCTTCGTGCAGGTCCAGCGTGCCGCCCGGGGGACGGGCGTCGGGGGCGGGATCACGTTCGAGGACGGTGACGGGGTGACCATGGCGGTGCAGGACGCGGGCGAAGGTAAGGCCGGCGGGGCCGCCCCCGATAACGGCGATACGGTGTCTCATGGCGATACACTGTATTTGTTCGTGACGGTGTAACGCAACAGTACGACGTAGCGGCCATGCGCGCATACTCTTCGACGCCGACCACCAGGTCCTCACCGACCACCGGATGACCTGGGCGAGAGCGTGATGGGGGAGTAGCGTGAGGCAATGGATCGTCGCATCTTCGGCCTGGAGAACGAGTACGGCGTCACGTGCACGTTCCGGGGACAGCGCAGGCTGTCCCCGGACGAGGTGGCCCGCTACCTGTTCCGGCGGGTCGTGTCCTGGGGCCGGTCGAGTAACGTCTTCCTCCGCAACGGCGCCCGTCTGTACCTGGACGTCGGCAGCCATCCCGAGTACGCCACGCCCGAGTGTGACAACGTGATCGAGCTGGTCACGCATGACAAGGCGGGGGAGCGTATCCTGGAGGGCCTGCTCGTCGATGCCGAGAAGCGGCTGCGCGAAGAGGGCATCGCCGGTGACATCTATCTCTTCAAGAACAACACCGACTCCGCGGGAAACTCCTACGGCTGTCACGAGAACTACTGTGTGGGCCGGCACGGCGAGTTCGGGCGGCTGGCCGACGTACTGATCCCGTTCCTGGTCACCCGGCAGATCATCTGCGGCGCGGGCAAGGTGCTGCAGACCCCGCGCGGCGCGGTCTACTGCGTCTCGCAGCGCGCCGAGCACATCTGGGAGGGCGTGTCGTCGGCCACCACCCGGTCCCGGCCGATCATCAACACCCGGGACGAGCCGCACGGTGACGCCGAGCGGTTCCGCCGCCTGCACGTGATCGTCGGCGACTCCAACATGAGCGAGACCACGATGCTGCTCAAGGTCGGCGCGACCGATCTGGTGCTGCGCATGTTCGAGGCGGGCACCGTCATGCGCGACCTGTCGCTGGAGAACCCGATCCGGGCGATCCGCGAGGTCTCCCACGACATGACCGGGCGGCGGCGGGTGCGCCTGGCCAACGGGCGCGAGGCCTCCAGCCTGGAGATCCAGCAGGAATACCTGTCGAAGGCGAAGGACTTCGTCGAGCGCCGCGGCGGCGACGCGATCGCGCACCGGGTGCTGGAGCTGTGGGAGCGCACGCTGCACGCGGTCGACACCGGCAACCTCGACCTGGTGGCGCGCGAGATCGACTGGGTGACCAAATACCAGCTCATCGAGCGCTACCGCAATAAGTACGACCTGCCGCTGTCCTCGCCCAGGGTGGCGCAGCTCGACCTCGCCTACCACGACGTGCACCGCAAGCGCGGCCTGTTCTACCTGCTGCAGAAGCGCGGCTCGGTGGAGCGGGTGACCTCCGACATCAAGATCTTCGAGGCCAAGTCGGTGCCGCCGCAGACCACCAGGGCGCGGCTGCGCGGCGAGTTCATCCGCAAGGCGCAGGAGAAGCGGCGCGACTTCACCGTCGACTGGGTGCACCTGAAGCTGAACGACCAGGCCCAGCGCACCGTCCTGTGCAAGGACCCGTTCCGCAGCGTCGACGAGCGGGTGGACAAGCTCATCGCCGGCATGTGAACGAGCGGCCGGCCGGCACCTGGAGCTGAACGGCCGCACGCCGCCGGAGGATCGCCGTGGCGCTGAGTTACGGCAGGGCGACGGCGATGCCGCGGCCGCCGAAGAAGCTGTCCGTAGGTCGGAGGGATTGGCGGTCCTCTTTCTGGCGTACCTCTACAAAATGAGCCACACGGAGCCACGACAACAAGCCGAAGACTGAGCCGCTCTCTTGAAGCGCTCGCGGAAAGGAGATCATCAGGTGTCACAAGTGCTCGTCATCCTGACGTCCCACGGACAACTGGGCTCGACAGGACAGGCAACGGGCGTGGGGTTGCAGACGTTCGCGTCACCGTACTACGCACTGAAGGAGGCTGGCGTCGAGGTTGTCGTCGCATCACCCCTTGGTGGCGACCCGCCGGTCGATCCGTTGAGCTTCGGCGAGGGCGTCGAGACGGTGGCATTGCGGAGGTTGAACGAGGATGTCGACGCGCGAGCGCTACTGCGTGCGTCGCTGCCCCTGCGGAACGCGGCATCGACTGACTACGACGGCCTCTTTTTCGCGGGTGGCCATGGCGGGATGTGGGACTTCCCCGATGATCCCGTGGTCGGTGGCCTCATCGCCGCAGCGCTGAACGCGGGCAAGCCCGTCGCCGCGGTGTGCCACGGTGTTGCCGCATTGTGCGGGGCCGATCCGGTGAGCGGCCGACCATTTGTCGAGGGTCGGAAGGTGACGGCACTGACGAACCGGGAGGAGGCCGCACTCGAACGCGACGCTCTCGTGCCGTTCTTGTTGCAGGAGCGACTCATGAAACTGGGTGCCGAGTTCGAGGAGGCGGCCGAATTCACCTCGCACGTCGTGGTCCACGGCTCTCTGATCACCGGGCAGAACATGCGGTCGGCAGACGAAGCTTCGCGCGCCTTTCTAGCCGCACTCGCCTCGCGGTGCGCATAGGACCAGGTCGCACCGACCCACAGCCAAGAGTCGAAACCAACCTCCTCGACAACGCGGCCGGAGCGGTTGAGGAAACGCTCTCCGGCGGAGTGCTGATGGTCCGTAACACCGGCCCGCACGTTCCCCAGGAACGCTTGCGCGTCCCGATTTGAGGGCTCATAGCCGGGCGCTGGCTCGTCGGTCAGAGGGTGTCAAGGCAAGCGTGATGGGGCTCATCGACGCGGTCGACACGCTGATTCTCGGCGCGAATACCTACGCCCAGGCCAAGGGCTACTGGCCGACGCCCCTGGGGCGACTTTCCTGCCGCGACCGTGACGCGCGACCCTGCCGCCACCATCCGGGAGCTCAAGGAGCAGAGCGGTAAGGACATCTGGCTGTGGGGGAGCTTGAAACTCATGCACTCCCTGCTGGACGCTGGCGTCGTCGACGTAGTCCAGATGCTGGTCTGCCCGGTGTCACGCGGCAAGGGAATGCGCATTTTCGAGGATCGGCAGGACCTGAAGCTCGTTCGAAAACGGCGTGGCACTTCTGCGCTACGAGATCAAGAAATATGCGGAAGGTCCGCACTTTCGAAGAATCGGACGCCGTCACAGACAGCAGCCATCCCGCCGCGGCCGCACTTACCCCACTGTCCTGGAAAGCCTGGCCTTCACGTGTGTGCCGCGACTCCCGACGTCAAGGAGACGGCATGGTGATCGAGGAACAGCCGGGCGACCAGGTCGCCGCGTGAACCGGTGCCCGACTTGGCGAAGATCGACTTCAGGTGGTCCTGCACGGTGTACGACGACACGTGCAGCCGACCGGCGATCTGCTTGGTGGACAAGCCCTTGGCCACCAGCCTGGGTGCGCGCTCGGGCCCTGGCCGGCCGGAGATCGGTCGGCGCAGGTGCCGCACTCGTTGCCGGGCCGCAGAGGGAACGGGCCTGGCGGGCGACAGCGGAGATCACCAGAGGCAGCCGAGCGCCCGCTCTGTCACCGGTGCCCAGCTCGTCCAGCAGGCGATCCGCTGCCTTGTCGGACATGCGCACGCCGTCATCGGCGTCGAGGATCAGCAGACCGACGTCGTCGTCACCGGCCTGTGCGTCACCGAGCAACAGGCCGCGCCGTAGTCCATCGGTGATCAGGGGGCGATCGACGATACGAACTCCACCTCGGCCAAGGAGAAGTACGGGCGCTTGGCCTCCCGGAACACGGTCAGCTGCCCCCAGGTCCCCGTGCTGCCGGCGAGCACCACCCGCAACTCATCGGAGAATCCTCCGGGGCGACGGATCTCCCGCTGGCGCAGGCTACGGTCGAGGTCACCGGCGGGTCCGCCGCAGCGCCGCCTCATTGTCGATCTGCCCGGGCGGCAACGCGGCCGCGGCCACGCCGTCGGCAATGCCGATAAAGGCTTGATTCTCAGAAACCCTCGATTTCCAGAGAAGATCACCAGACGGCTTCGCAGGGCTGGTGCGCAAGGTCATCGCGTACGGAATCGGCGTCCCCCACGCGGTGCGCAGGCGTTTTGCGGTCGTGTTCACCAGCAGAACTCATCGCCTGCGCGGTGACATTTGTATCTGTTCACCGGGGCGGCCACGGCGACAAGGTGGACTTCATCGGAGACCGCCCGGGCAGGCCGGGCCGCACAAAGGGAGCCCAACGCCATGATCACCGTCGATAGCACCCTCGCCGCCGGCGCCTGGGTCGGCGATCCCGTTCATTCCGACATCTCGTTCAAGGTCCGCCACATGGGCGTCGGCAAGGTCAGGGGGAAGTTCGCGCTCGCCTCGGCGGCGCTGAGCGTCGGCGAGGGCGGCGGCCGGGTGACCGCCCTCATCGACCCCGCCTCTGTGCACACCGGCAACGAACAGCGCGACCAGCACCTCCGGTCGGCCGATTTCCTGGACGTGGAGAAGTACCCGCAGATCGAGTTCACCTCGACCGAGGTCCGCGGCTTCGACGGCGAGACCTTCATCCTGGTGGGAGAGTTGACCCTGCACGGTGTCACCAGGACCGTCGAGATGGAGGCCGAGTTCCTCGGCGTCGTCGACGACCCGTCAGGCGCGGAGCGGACCGGGTTCTCGGCGACCACCACCATCAGCCGCGCCGCGTTCGGCGTCGACATCCAGCTCGGCTTCGGCGCAGGCAACGTCGTGGTCGCCGACACCATCGAGATCGCCATCGAGATCGAGTTCACGGCCACCGAATCGGACCCGCGATGACTCTCGTGGCACCGCGTTGGACGTACTGAAAGGACCGGAAACGTGAGTAAGACCGTGCTGTACATGTCGATGTCGGTGGACGGGTTCATCGCCGGGCCGAATGCGGGGCCGGGCAACGGGCTCGGTGACAAAGGGCATCGGCTGCATGAGTGGTTTCTGCCGGATGCCGACGCCGATCACAGGAGAGACCTCGACCGCCTGGCGGGCGTGAACCATGAGGTCATGGACGAGGTCATGGCCACCGGGGCGGTCGTCGTCGGCCGGCGGACGTTCGAGCTCGCCGACGGCTGGGACGGCGACCACCACGATGGCGTGCCGATCTTCGTCCTGAGCCGTCATCAGCCCGATCCAGAGCTGCGATGGCCCAGGGTCACCTATGTGAGCGACGTAACGGCCGCGATGAACATGGCCAAGGACGTGGCCGGCGACAAGGACGTACTGGTCCACGGAGCCCGCACCGCTCAGCTGGCACTTGCCGCCGGCGTCCTCGACGAGCTGCAGATTCACCTGGTCCCGGTCCTGATCGGACAGGGTGAACCGCTCTTCGAGGACATGCCGCCCGACCACATCGAGCTTGAACTGCTCCGTGCCGCGGACGGGCCGGGCGTGACGCACCTGCGTTACCGCGTGAGGACGGGGGGCTGAGGCGATGGCGCTCATCCGGCTGTACATGACCATGTCCCTGGACGGTTACGTCACCGGGCCGCAGGACAGCCCGGACACCCCGCTGGGAATCGGCGGGTTCCGGCTTTTCAACTGGCTCGACCGGCGCAACGCCCCGGGACCCAGCGGACAGGTGTACACCGAGGCGCTGGCCACCCGCGCCGTCATCGCCGGCCGCCGCACCTACGAGCACGCCGACCGCTGGCAGGGCGACCATCACGACGGCGTCCCCGTCTTCGTCCTGACCCACGACGTCCCGGACGACCCGCCGCCGGGCAGCGTCCGCTACGTCACCGACGTCGGCGAGTGCGCCGCACAGGCCCGCGCGGCGGCGGGGGACGGCGACGTGATGGTGCACGGTGCCGGGGCGGCGCAGGCGCTGCTGCGGGCAGGGCAGCTCGACGAGTTGGAACTGCATGTCGTACCGGTCCTGCTCGGGCAGGGACGTCGGCTGTTCGACGACCTGCCGGCCGAGCACATCGAACTCGACCCGGTCCGCCGGTTGACCACGCCGCAGGTCGAGGACCTCACGCAGCACGTCACGCACCTGCGCTACCGCATCCACCGCCCATGACCCCGCGAAGCCCCGGCTTCAACTGCGTCACCCTGTGACAGATACATCACGGAGAGTGAAGCGACTACCTGACCGAGGAGGAACTGCGCCGCGAAATCCATGAGGGGCTCAACGTGGTGGAGAACTGGAACTCGGCCAACAAGGACATCTTCTACGGCAAGGCCGGTGATCTGACCGGCGACGACCGCGATCACGTCAAGGTCTCCGCGCTGGCCCTGCACCTGGTCCAAGCCGCGATCGACCGCCACGACCCCGACGGCATCGCCTGAGCAGGGTGCGGTCGTGGCGGTAGGTGGCGGCGAGGATCGCGAAGCTGATGGCGTCGATCGCGATGACGGCCGCGGCGTTGGTCGCGCTGATGAGGATGCTCGCCAGCAGCCTCACATGAAGGGCGAGGCTCAGCTCGTTCGTGGCAGCGCGTCAGCCCCCGCCTGGTGGGTCGCTTGGCCGGCCGGTGATGGCCTGATCCTGCCGCTGGAGGATCTCCTCGAACTCCTGGAGGTCGTCGTAGTTGCTGAGGACGATGCCGACCCAACCGGAGTCCAGGTAGATGGTCCAGCTGGCGCTGACACCGCCGCTGCCACCGCCGCGGTTGAACACCCACTGGCCGTTGTTGATGTGGAGCGGACCCACGTACGCCTTGAACGCCGGGGCGCCGAGTCGGTCACCGGGGCCGGGGAGCTTGGCCCCGGTGTACAGGTCGGCGTAGGGCCGGTCCAGCACCGTGCCGTCGCTCAGCGCGCGCGCGAACCGGGCCAGGTCCGGCGCGGTGGCGAAGACGTTGCCGATGAAGCTGCGGCCCGGATTCTCGTATGGTCCCTGCTGGCTCAGGCTGTCCTTGTCCAGGTTGCGGACGGCGTCCACCCGGCTGCCGTCGGGCTGCCGCATGTACGGGTGCGCGATGTGCTCGTCGGTGAGCCATTGCGTCCTGGTGTAGTACGCCGAGCCGCGCATGCCCGCGCGTCCGAAGACGTGCTCGTGCATGTAGTCCCAGTACGTCGTGCCGGTCACGGCCTCCACGATCTGCGCGGCGATGGCGCCGGCGACGGCGCCGCCGGCGGTGTGGCCGCTGGAGCCCGCGCCGGGGACCCCCACCAGCCTCGCCTGCCGGGCCCATTGCTGGTTGTACTCGTGCACCTCTTCCCGGCTGTTGAAGACGCGATGCACGTCCAGCACCGGCGCGTCCATCCAGGACATGCCGATGATCAGGTGGTGGATGGTCACCTTCTCGGCGATGTCTGTGGCGATGCCGTCCAGGTAGGTGCCCACCGTGTCCGACAGCTTCACCTCGCCGCGCTGCACCAGCTGCAGGACGGCCATGGGCAGGAACGGCCCGCCCGCCGAAGAGAGGTTGAATGCGACGTTCTCGTGGTTGCGGATCCCTCTTTCCCTGTCGGCCATGCCGTAGCTGCGCGACAGCACCGTCCGGCCCCGGTACGACAGCAGCACCACGCCGGAGAACTTGTCCTGTGCGGCCAGCTGCGCCACGAACCGGTCGTAGGCCCCGCCGGGCAGGGTGTCCGGCGGGATCCGATCCTGCCCGGACGGCTCGGACGCGGCGGCGGGGGCGGTGTCGGCGTGGCCGAGCCCAGCGCCTGACAGCGGCGTGCCGACCGCCATCACACCGGCTGCCAGCCCGCCCCATCCGAGCAGCCGCCGTCGCTCGACACCACGTACGGAATCCGAGTCCATGTCATCGCCCTCCCCGCGCGAGGGAGGAGGCGAGTGCTCGTTGAGGGACGCGATGGTTCCGCGCGCTGTTGGTCATGGCTGCGATACTTCGTCGCCAATGTCATCGGCCCGCGCGCATGATGTCACCGTCTCTCGACAAGCCCCTGATCTCGACCGGGACTCCGTGACAGTGGGTGTCGGCCGCAGCGCGGTACCGGAGTTTTAGGTCGGCGGCTTGCGGGCGACGATGCCCACTGTGTCGGCCACCCTGGCGGCGAGCGACAGGACCCGCTTGCCGAACGCCCCCACCCGGATCGGTGGGTGTGGCTGCTGCACGGGTTTGGGGAGGCCGTTGAGGGTGTGTACGGTGTAGTGCTCGCCCTTGAACTGGAAGGGCTCCGGTCCCCACAGGCCCTTGATCACCTGGACGGATTCCTCCAGGCGGCTGGCACGGACGTCGAGCGGATCCCGGCCCAGTCCGAAGAACAGCTCGTGCTCGACCTGCACGCGCCGGCGCCGATGCCGAGTTCCATACGCCCGTCGGAGAGCACGTCGATGGTGGCTGCGTCCTTGGGGGCCGGCCGGAATACGCCAGAAACGGGCCGCGTGGTGGTGAGAGGGGTTGATCGCTAAGGTAGGAGCGCTGCCAGCTCGGTGATCTTTCCGGGGGCTAGGGATGACGTCGATCGATCGGACGGCGTATCCCCGGTTTGCGCGGGTGATGTCGGCCCGCGAGTTGGCCGAGACCTTCACCCCCACTGATGATGAGGTGGACTGGGCCCGGGGCCGTACTCAGGACGAGCAGCATCTGCTGGCTCTGCTGGTGTGGTTGAAGTCCTACCAGCGGCTAGGTTACTTTCCGAAGCTGGATCAGGTGCCGTCGGCGGCGGCCGCGCACGTACGCGGCATGCTGGAGCTGCCGGAGTCGGTCGAACTGGAGCAGGCCGCAGAGCGGTCGGCCAAGCGGCACCGGCAGTTCGTGCGGCGGACCTGATCAATGTGGCGCTGGAGGAGTTGGGGTGCCGTTAACCAACGTGTCATAGGCCGCCAAACCTCGAAGATCCCTTGCCTGACCTTCTGTAATGCCGAAGGGCCCGGCGCGGATCTATGGGCATGGAACGTCCGCCGCTTGGCATGGATGAACTCATCGAGCACTGGACTGTGTTGAGCGATGAGGCTGGCCTGGTCAGTGCGAAGCAGGAAGGCACTCGTCTGGCCTTCGCGCTTTTGCTGGGGTACTTCACGCAGCACGGGCGCTTCCCGGGCTTCCGGCCGAGGTGGATCCCGCCTGCCTGCTGGTCATGCTGAGGGCCGCCGCCATGGCGACCACCACGCTGCCGAACGTCGTCGAAGGCGTCTGCGGCACGGATCCCAGTCTCCCGAGTTCCCCGAGCATTTCGCCGATCAGGTCGCGATCCTCGCCCGGCTCATCGGGCTCGACCCCGCCTGACCCCGCGGCGCTACCTGCCCGGCGCGCCCGCAACCGGCCGGGAGGCGGCCGAGCGTCTGTGCCAGAACGGGGCGTCCGGCCAGCGGGTCTCGACGCCGTAGTAGCCGCGGCGTTGCAGCAGGTAGGAGGTGTAGCGGGCGCGGGTCCGCCGTTCGTGGGCGGCAAGGGGGAGAGGGTCGCCGCCGAGGGCCGCGCGGACTCCGGCCGCCACCGCGAACCCCGAGCGCAGGGCAGTCACGACGCCGGCCGAGGAGAGGGGGTCCAGCGCGGTCGCGGCGTCCCCCGCCGCTGCCCAGCCAGCGCCGTACAGGCGTGTCAGGCAGTACGAGGCGGCCGGGACCGTACGCACGGCCGGCGGCGGGCCGGGACGGCCGAGCAGGCCGAAGACCTGCCGGGTGCGGCGCAGGAGGGCATGCCAGCCTGCCGGGGCGGCGGCCGACGAGCGCCGGATGACGTCGGGGTCGCTGAAGAACGCCGCGACGGTCCGCGCCGGGCCGAGCGCGGCGGCGTACCACCAGCCGTCCTCCGCCGATTCGAGCACGGTGTGCTGCGGCGTCCCCGGCATGCGGGGGACGTGCGCGTACGCGCACATCTGCCGGTCCGCCCGGAGCGGCGCGGCGAGCCGCCGGGCCAGCACGCCGGCCCGGCCCGAGGCGTCCACCGCGAAGCCCGCGCGCACTTCGCCGCCCGGCACCACCAGCCGCCAGCCGTCGCTGTCCCGCCGCGCCCCGGCCACCCGCGTCCCCTCCAGCACGACCGCCCCCGCCGACCGGGCCGCCGCGACGAGGCCCGCGTCGAGGACGTCGCGGTCGACCAGCCAGCCGCCGCCGAGCGGGTCGGTGAAGGCGTCCCGGCGGGCCAGGCCGGGCGCCCCCCACGCCGAGGCGACGCCCGGCGATGGCGGGTGCCCGTCCCGCTCGAACCGCTCCCACGCCCCCATCCGCCGCAGCAGCGGGCCGGCCTCCGCCGGGATCGACTCGACCATCCGGGGCCGCTCCCGGCGCTCCTCGCCGAGGAGGACCACGCCGACGCCGGCCGCCCGCAGCGCGACCGCCGCCGCGCATCCGGCCGGCCCGGCGCCGACCACCGCCACCTCGGCCCGGATCATCGGGCGCCCGGGGGTTCGTCGCGGGGCAGGGTCCGCTCGACCTCGACGAACAGGGGGTCGTCCGCGGTGCCCTTGTTGACCACGAAGCCGAGCCGGGACCAGAGGGTGACCATGTCCAGGTCGTCGGCGAACCCGACGTAGTCGTCGGCGTTCTGGTCCCCGTCCGTACCCACCCAGGGCACCTGCCGCAGTCCGTCCTTGTCCTCGACGTACACGAAATCGGGCCGCTGCACCGGCCACCACCAGACGAACCGATCGCCGACCTGCTGCTGGGAGCACTCGTTGAAGTCGGCCTGCCAGGGCAGCGCCATGTACTTGGACAGGTCGCCGGGCTCCAGCCCGAGGCTCGGGTCGCCGCCGAGCGAGAGCGGCGGCCGCACGCCGGTCTTGCGGCGGATCCGGAACGGCTCGGCGTAAATGTCGGGGTTCCGGCAGATCCAGGTCATCTCGATGCCCGGGGAGAACGCCCCGCCGACGCATGCCGACAGCGCGACCCGGTCCCGCAGCTCGCCGGGGGACGGCTCGGGCGCGCCCTTGACCGTGAAGTTCCCCGCCGCCCACTGCTGCAGGAAGAAGAACTGCGTCCTGGTCAGGGTGAGGTAGCGGGACGCGAGCGGGCCCGGCTCGAAGCAGTTGTCCCCGCACAGGAACGGCATCAGCGGCAACCCGCCGTCGGGCGAGGCGAACAGGTCGGATCTGTCGGGCGGCCGGATGAGGTCGAGGTAGAAGCGGCGCAGCCCGTTGAAGACGGGGGAAGGGTCGCCGAGCTTGTCGAAGTCGGGATCGTGTGGGTGGGACGGGATCGCGACGACCCACCGGTAGTGGTGCGCCCGCGAAAGGATCGGCTTGATGTCAGCCTCCCAGTCGGGCAGGTGGTCGCGCTGCCAGAGTCCGTCGTGGAAGATCTCCGGCCGCAGGCCCAGCTTCCGCACCGCCACGTCGAAGATCGTGTCGTGGAGCGTGACGAGGTTGGTCAGCTCGGGGGCGAACCGGGGCGGGGCCGCGATCACCCACACGGACGCGTCCACGTCCACCGTCCGGCCGTCCCGCATGACGATTCGGGCCGTGACCGGGCCGTCGGCGGTGTCGTCCCACCACGAGTCGTTGTTGGCGTAGTCGTCCACGACCGGATCGGCGGCGGTGCTGCCCGAGGCGCCGTAGCCGCCGAGCACGATGAGCCGCCCTTCCTCATCGGTGCGCAACTCGCCGAGGCTGTCGACGGACCTCGGCCGGAGGTTCTCCGGCGGGAAGGTCATCGGGTAGCCGTCGGGGTTATCGGTCCGTGAGAAGGCGACCCTTTGACCGGGCTTCGTCAGCGTACGCGGCCCCGGATCGATGATCATCTTTTCCCGTTCGGCGGGATCGGTCACTCCGGCGTTGCGCAGCGGGTGGTCCGGTGCGTAACCCGACTCGCCGGCGTTGACGATGAACTCGTACCAGATCGCCTTCTTGTTGGCGAGATGGACGGTCCACTCGATCCGCTCGACGCCGTCCCGCCCGGGACGTACCGGGCGGCCGGGGTCGGTCTCGTCGCGATAGGAGTAGACCTCGAACCGCTCGCCCTGCCGGCGCAGCCGCCCCTCACCGTCCCGGAAGTCGGCGGGGGTGAATGTGCCGCCGCCGGGCAGGATCGGCAGGCTGCCGGGCCGCTCCGGGGCGAGGTAGAACTCGGGGCTGTCGCCGACCCGGACGACGCCGATGGCCGGATGGATGCGATAGGACATTGCTGCGGTCTCCCTGTCATCCGTGCAGCGGGCTGAACGCGGCATCTGCGGCGACGGCGGCGGCCAGCGTCCGGTGGGCGATGCCGATGTTGTGGCGCCAGAGCAGGCGGTAGTCGCCGCCCAGGGATGCGGGCGGCCGGGCGAGCAGGTCGGTGGCCTCGGCCACGATCTCCGCCGCCTCGCGGAAGCGGTACACGAACGCGGGCCCGGCGTTCGGCCCCAGCGCGGGGTCGGCGGCCGGGTTCAGCGGAGTCCGCAACAGCAGGGTCGCCAGGGCGGGCAGGGCCGCCTGCATGACGGGAAAGGCCGTCTGGAAGAACGGGCGGGGCGCGGTCGTCTTGCCGAACGCCTCGCCGAGCGCGGTCAGCACCAGTGTGTAGCAGTTGTCGAACAGGTGGGACAGACGGCGGAAGTCGCCGTCGAGGGCGGCGTCGGACGGGTTCGGCTGCATCGGATGGATAGGCGGCAGGCCGACCTCGCCATCGGCGATCCGCTGGAAGCGGCGGTAATGGGAGAGCTCCCAGGGGACGCCGATGATCGGCCCATAGGTGCCGTCAAGCCGGTCGCCGTAGTGGTCGTAGCCGCCGTACGGCTCCTCGTACGGCGCCGGCGGCTGCTGGATCAGCGCCCCCTCGCCCTGCTGCATGATCTCCATGATCGCCGCCTTCGCCGTGGCGAGATCGTGGACGATGTGCAGCTGCCCGCCGCCCGTGCCGACGTAGGTGTCGTCCCGCTGGAACCCGGTGTCGTGCCCGAACACCTCCTTCTCGCCGTACTTCGCCACGCAGGCGACGAAGCCCTCCTCGATCGCCTTGTAGAACTGCCCGATAGTGTCGTACAGCTCGCCCTCGGCCGGCGCGTCCGGGCTCGGCTCCGGCTCCTCGATCCGCATGAACACGGTGCGCGCCAGTGCCGGCGAGAGCGGCTGAAGCTGGATGAACGGCCCGCCCGCGGCGTGGCCGAGCAGGTACGACGGGTAACTCGGCACATAGTCGGGCCGCAGCGAGGGGATGCGGCCGATCGCGTTCATCAGGTTGGCGACCTGCATCATGTGCAGCATTTCTTCGATCACCACGCCGCGGATGAGGCGGCACGCCTCCGAGGCGGGGTCGCTGACCGAGTAGAGGGCGCACAAGTACGGCGGGATCGTGGACAGCTCGATCCCCAGCGCGCTCTGGAGATGGTCGCCCAGCGCGGCGATGGTGTCGATCGGCCTGTGGATCAGGGGCAGGGGTGGGCTCATGACGCATCGTCCGTTCGTCGGGCCGGGAGGTCGTTCGCGGCGGGCCGCAGGACGGTGCCGGCGTCTTCCTCGGGGGCGTCGGGGGTGAGGAGCACGACGGCGGTGCCGCCGATGGCGGGGGTGCGCGGGTCGGCGGCCAGCACCAGGACGGCCTGCGGAGCGTCCACCCGCTCGGGCGCGGTGTAGACGCCGTTCCGGTCGATCGTGCCGACCTGCGGCAGGACGCTCCACGCGGCCGGGAACGGGTCGCCGGAAAGCGTCGCGGCGAAGGACAGCGTGCCGCCCGGCCCGAGCGGCGCCGGGGCGTACGGGGTGACTTGCACGGCGGCGGGCGTCGCCGGGAAGACGACGATCCGCGCCTCGCCGGTCCGGTCGCCGATCCGCGCGCTGATCGTCACCGGGGTCGGCTTGTCCAGCTTCCTGGGCGGCGTGTAGCTGCCGTTCGCGTCCAGCTTGCCGACGGCCGTGGAGAGGGACCAGGTGGCCTTGTCCGCGGACCCGGGCAGCGCGGCGGTGAAGGCCTCCGGCTGGGCGCCGGCCTGGAGGACCGAGATGATCGGCGAGATCCGGACGTCGGCGGGGGTCACCACGACCGCCGCGTACGCCTGCTGCCTGTCCGCGGCGGCGGTGACCACGACGACCTTGGACCCGGTCACGGCGGCCGGCGGCCTGTACCGGCCGGTCGCGTCGATCGTGCCGCCACCGCGCGGGACGGACCAGGTCACCGGCCGGTCGGCGGTGAACTGGAGCGTCTCGCCGGTCGCCACGGAGGCTACCGGGGGCGTTACGTCGAGGTCGGATGCCCGCAGGGTGCCGAACACGACCAGGTCTCCGGGCACGTGCGCGCTCTCCAGGCGGGACGTCTGCCGCCCGGGGAACAGCAGGTTGGTCACCGCGAACGCTCCGACGTGCGGGATCTCGAAGCCGACCAGCAGTTCGGCGAACAGGTCCCTGATCTGGCGGGCGATCCAGTCGCAGACGGTCTGCTCGATCTGCTTCCAGGGCAGGCCGAAGAGGTCGGCCAGCCAGTTCGAGTCCGAGGCCGAGAAGCTCACCGCGATCCCGCCCGCGGCGGCGAAGGAGATCATCCCGGTGACCGGGTCGACCGACGGCCGGTGCGCGACGGCCAGCTTCACCATCATCGTGGCCTGGCCGTCCTGGCAGATGAGAGTGGTCATGCTCCACGGCTGCGGCCAGTCGTGCTTCCACTCACCGGCGAGGCCGTCGGCGGCGGGGGCGAAGGAGATCCCCTTCAGGGTGACCATCACCGGCTCCGGTTTTCCGCACCACCCGGACTGCATGTTCCCGAGCTGCAGATCGAAACTGCAGGGCACGTGGACGCGCCCGTCCGTGACCGTCGCCGACCACAGGTCGGCGGCGTCGCCCGCCGCGGAGACGACGACCCCGGTGGCGTGTGGCGACAGGGCGTTCTCCAGGGCTTGCCGCAGGATCTGGCCGACCAGCACTCTGCCGGACACCAGCAGCGCCGTATCCATTCCGGCGGGCACCGGGTTGGCGAGGGGCAGCACCGTCTGGTTTCCGCCCTTCGGGTGGTAGGTGGTGGGCACGAACAGCAGCACCCGTCCGGCGTCGGCCGTGTCGCTCTGGTCCCGCTGCGTGGCCAGCTCGAAGTCACCCGCGGGGGTGAGGTCCGTCTTGTTGGGCGTGTAGTCGAGGGTGCCGAGCGCGTACCGGTACCCCGTGGCGTGATCGCGGAGGAAGCCGAGGAAGTAGGTGCCGAGGATGGTGCCCGCGGCGTCGGTCATGCCGAGGTCGGCGAAGAACTCCTTGCCGTCCTCGATCCGCAGGACGACGTGGGTCTGGCTCTCGACGTCGCCCCGCACCTTGCCGAGGGGGACGGTGCCGGTGACGGTGTACCCGTGCCCCTCGGTGATCCACTGGGTGGAGACAACGCTGGTGCTCGCGCCGTCGGCCACGACGACGCGGACGATCCCGGCGAGGACCGGGATCGTGAGCAGCGCCGCCTGCGGGTCCTTCTCGGGGTCGAACGCGATCAGCGGGCGGCCCAGCACGACGTCCTGGAACTCGACCGCGTAGTCGCCGATGACGGGCACGCTGCCGGTCAGGGGCGGGAGGTGGTCGCCGTTGGCGAGGTCCATGGCGAACTGGCGCTGGAACAGGTCGTTCACCTTGTGCGCGGCCAGGGCGTACACGACGTCCCAGCCCTGCGTCACGCCCCTGTCCCGCAGCCGCGCGAGGATGTCCGCGGCGGTCGGCCCCGTGGTCATGACTTCTCCAATACGTCGTAGTCGAAGTCCCCGAGGACGTCGAGGACGAGCTGCACCGCGAGCGAGCCGCCCTCGCTCGAGTCGACGACCTCCGGGATCAGCAGAGGCTGGCCGACCCAGGGGAGGGGGGCCATCACGGCCTCGAAGATGTCCACCGGGGTGGTGTCGGGGTCGTGGTCCTCAAGCTGGTAGGAGGCCCCGGCGACGCCGGAGCCGATCAGGGCGAGGCCCATCAGGCAGTCCATCACGGTGTTGGCGCGGAAGAGCTGGGACGAGTCCCTGTCGGAGATCTTCTTGAACAGCCCGCCGAAGTCGACAAGCGTGAAGGCCGCGTCGGTCAGGATGGGCACCCAGAAGCAGCCGTACGTCTCGTTGCTGAGCTGGGCGCCCCTGGTCGTCGACCGCCATTCGTCCGCGGTGGGCGCGAAGAGGCGCTGGACGACGGCGTTGGCGACGAAGTCGAACGCGTTCCAGCACACCGCCGCCTTGTCGCTGACCGCTACCTGCATGTTCGCGTAGTTGACCAGGTCAGTCACCGCGTCGACGCCCATCAGGACGCACGACATGGCGACCTGCGCGTCGGCGAGTCCCCGGTCCGTGGCAGACGCCCCCTGCGCGCTTGCCGTCACCCTCGGGTCGTACGGCCCGCGACCGGTGCGGAGCAGGCACGCGAGCGTGACCGGGGCGGCGTACGCGAGGCAGATCAGCCTGCCCAGCGTCATCTTGTCCGTACGGCCGTCCGGCCGCACCACGTTCTCCCAGAACCAGGTGAGCAGCGGATCGTCGGTCATCGGCGCGCCAAGGGCCGCGGAGAGCCCGCGCACGACCTCGGCGGCGAGGTCCAGCAGCGCGACCGCAGCCACGTCCACGCAGTCCAGGGCCAGGTCGATCAGATCGCGGAGCACTGTCAGCAGGTCGGCTGCCCGGGTGCGCCCGAGGGCGGCAGGGTCGCGGAACCAGGGCTCGCACAGCGCGGTCAGGTCGCGTACGGCCCTATCGCCGTCCCGCAGGAACCCGGAGTCCTCCACCGCCTTGATCAGCCGTTCCCCGAGGCTGTCGGACAGCCCCGGGACCTTCGGCAGCGGGTGGCCGGCGAGGCTGGTCATGACCTTCGAGAGCACGTACTCGTTCTGCGCCGTGCTGCCGGGCACGGCGGACATCGCGCCGACCGGCGGCTTGATCGCGGTCAGGCCGCGGCCGGCGGCGATCTCGGCGATGGTGCGGTCGCCCAGGGCGGCCACGGCCCGGTCGAGCCCCGCGTCCACCTCCGACTTCAGGTCCGCGAAGAAACGGCCGGCAGCCACCGCGGCCGAGTCCTCGAGCCAGGTGGAGACCTGCGACAGGCCGCCGGTCACGTACCCGTGGAAGGCGTCCATGGTGCGCCAGACCGAGTCCCAGTGCAGTTCGTCCTGCACCCAGTCCTTGAACCGGTGCCAGGCGGCGCCGATCGCGTCGAGCACGCCCCGCAGGAACGAGCCGAACTCGGCCGCGCCTTCGACGACCAGGCCCTTGGCGAGGGACCACACTCCCTCGGCGTACTCCAGCAGGGCCGAGGCGGTCTGCGTGTTCGGGTCCACGATGAAGTTGACGAGCTTGGCCGCGCCGGTCGAGATCGCGTGCCAGAGGTCGGCGAACCAGCTCCCCAGGCTCTCGGCGAACAGCTCGCCCGCCAGGTCCGAGTCACCCACGGCGAGCTCCACGGCGGCGGCCTCGCGGTGGAAGTCCGCCATCCTGGCTGCGACCGCCTCGCTGGTGTCGTACCGGACGAACCGGGGGGAGGCCTGGTCGCGCAGGTCCAGCTCGAACCCGCCCTCGGCGGGCTTCGCGTCCGTGCAGGCCCTCGCGATCTCCATGATCGCGCCCGCCGCTGCGTCCGCCAGTTCGGGGGTCGAGTCCGGGAGCAGGGGCTTGCCGCCCGCCCGCGCGCCGAGCAGTGTCTGCGCGCTCATCGGCGGGATCGTCGCGCGGCCCGTGAACACCGGCGCGCGACCGGCGAGCGCGTCGAGCAGGTAGCCGTGCGGGGTGATCGCGAGCGCCGCCGGGGCGCCGTCGGCGCGCGCGGTGAACGTGACGGGGTCCAGGCCCGTGGCGGGCTGGGTGAACTCGACCGCGCCGGTCTCGTCCGTGGTGAGGACGGCGGGCAGCGCCGGCCGCGCGACCGCGCCGCGCCCCGCGATCTCCAGCCCCACCAGCCGCGAGGGAGTCAGCTCCACCCGGACGCCCTGGCACGGCAGGCCGTTCGCGTCGGTGACGGTAAGGCGGGTCCGGTAGCGGGAGACGCGGGTCGGTGCGGCGGCGGACGCCGCGTGCACCGGGACCCGGGTCCACCGGCCGGCTGGCCCGTCCCGGCTGAGCAGGTCGAGACCGCCGTCCACCCGGGTGACGGCGACCACGCCGGAGCCTGCGGCGGGGGTGCGCACCTGGACCGCGTCGGTGTCCAGCGGGAAGATCGGCGCCCACTTCGGCGAGCCGTCCCCCGCCCAGGAGGTCTGCCGCAGCAGCCAGAGCCTGCCGTTCGGGTCGCATCCGTAGCAGCGCAGCAGCCCGTCGTCGCCGACCTCGGCCGAGCCTTGGACGACCACGCCCAGCGGGATCTGGGTCGGCGTGTCGCTGAAGCCGGCCGAGGTGTACAGGTTGTGCGCGGTGTCGGTGAACACCGCCATCGCGGAGTCGGCGTGCGCGTACGTGGCCAGCAGACGCGCGACGGGCGCCTTCACCTTGACCACCGCGGGATCGGCGGCCACCCGCCCCTCGACGCCGGGCCAGATCCGCAGCTCGCCCCCGGCCGCGCCGAACAGCACCCACGCGTCCGGGGAGGTGTACGCCAGCCGGGCCTCCCCGCCGAGGAGCCTGCCGCCAAGGTTCACCTCGACGGCGCCCCACTTCCCGCCGTCGGCCGTGCAGAGGACCAGGTCGCCCTTCGCGGTCACCCCGGTGACCGCGAATGCCCCGGTCAGCGGGATCTCCGAGACGCTCAGTCCGGCGCACGGCGGCAGATCCTGAGAGGCGGACCACTTGCCGCCGCGCCGGACGGCGTGCAGCAGGGCGGTGTCGGTGGCGTAGAACGCGTGCACGAGTCCGTCCCCGTCCACCAGCGACACGATCTCCGAGGCGTCCGCTCCGCGCGGCAACGGGCGCAGCGTGCGGCCCGGCGAGGAGTCCGCCGGGTCCCGTAGCTCCACGGCCCCGGCGCCCGGGGTGATGGCGAGCAGCAGCGTGTTCCCGTCGGCGTCGATTGCGACGGACATGTGGTTGGGCGCCTCCGGGGCGACGCTGACCTGTTCGATCAGCAGCACGTCGGCGGACAGCCGCGAGTCCGCGGCGACGCGCAGGGGAGGGGTGTGGTCGATCGGCATGGGCTGCTCCAGAAAGAGGTCTCGGATGCGGCGGCGGGGTGTGGTGGGCGGCGCTCGGCGGGGGGTGTCAGCGCAGTCTCATGCCGCGGCGGCGCGGCCCGCGTCAGGGTGCCGACCCTGACATTTGCCGCCTGCCCTCCGCGGGCTGATCTGGATGCCGCGGGCTGATCTGAATCTGTTCACCGCGGCAGGGGCCGACATACGGTGGGTGCGTGGCGGAGCGGGTCGGCGAGGGGTCCCTGCTGGAACGTGGCAAAGAGGTCGCCGCGCTGCGGGCGGCGATGGAGGACGCCCGCGCCGGCCGCGGCTCTCTGGTGGTGGTACAGGGGCCGCCGGGTGTGGGGAAGACCAGGCTGTGCGCGGCGGCCGCCGAGTGCGGCCGGGCGGCCGGGCTGCGGGTGCTGGAAGGGCGGGGCCGGGAGCTGGAGCGCGAGATCGCGCTGGGCGTCGCGCTCGAACTGCTCACACCGCCGGTCACCGCCGCGACGCCAGCAGAGCGCGCCCGGCTGGTGCACGGCATGGCCGCGCCGGCCGCCCCGCTGTTCCCCGGCCTCCTGCCCGGGGCGGAGTCCGCCGCGCGCCTTGAGGCGGACGTCATGCTGTTCGGGTTGTGCTGGCTGGCCGCGAACCTCACCAGGTGGGATATGTCCGGCATGGAGGTCCAGCCCATGCTGGTCGCCGTGGACGACGCCCAGTGGGCGGACGAGTCGTCCGTGCGTTTCCTGGCCATGCTGGCCGACCGGGCCAGCAGGCTGCCTCTCTCCATGGTGGTCGCGGTGCGCGACGGCGAGGGCGAGACCGACGTGTCCGCGCTGCGCGCGCTGACTGCCCGGCCGCCGCACCGCCTGCTGGCTCCCGAGCCGTTGTCCGCCGCGGCGGTCGACCGGCTGGTGGCCGAGGCGGCGCCGGGCGCGGCTGCCGGCCTTGCCGCCGCGGTGGCCCACGCCAGCGGTGGAAACCCGTTCCTCGTCGGCGAGCTGCTGCGATACCTCCAGGGTGGCGGTACGGTGCCGGCGGCGGACGCGGTCGCGGGCATGGTGCCCGACACGGTGATCCGCTCGGTGCTGGCGCGGCTTGCCCGGCTGCCCAAAGGCGCGGGCCGGCTCGCCGCCTCGACGGCCGTGCTCGGCGACGGCACCCCGCTGCGCCGGGCCGCCGCGCACGCCGGCCTGGAGCTGCCGGCTGCCGAGCTCGCCGCCGACGCCCTCGCCGGGGCGCACCTGCTCCGCCCCGGCGACCCGCTGGCGTTCGCGCACCCCCTCGTCGCCGCGGCCGTGCACGCCGACCTGCCTGCCTTCGCCCGCGCCCGCGCCCACCGCAGCGCCGCCGACCTGCTCGCCGCGGACGGCGAAGGGGTCGAGAAGGTCGCCGGGCATCTCCTGGCCGCCCGGCCCGAAGGCGACCCCGCCGTGGCCGGCGTGCTGCGCGAGGCGGCGCGCCGCGCGCTGCGCCGGGGGGACCCGGCCGCCGCCATCCGCCTGCTGCGCCGCGCCTTACCCGACGAAGCGCCCGGCGAGCGGCGCAGCGAGCTTCTGCTCGAGCTGGCACGCGCGCAGGTGATCGCCGGCGATGTCGCGGGGCACGCCTCGGTCACCGAAGCCCTCGCCCTGCTCGACGGCGCGCCGCCGGACGTCAGGAGCAAGGCGCTGAACCTGCTCGCGCAGATCAGGCACGCCCGCGGCGACTTCTCCGGCGCTGCGAAAGAGCACGACGCGGCGCTCGGCCTGCTGGAGCCGGGCAGCGCGAAATGGCAGGACGCGCTGGCCGGCTATTTGATGGTCGCCACGTTCCACCCGCCGCTGCGCGGCGACGGCGAGCGGCGGATCGCCCCGGTGCTCAGGGAGGCCCGTCTCGGCCGGCCGCCCGACCGGCCTGGCCTGCTGGCCCACGTGGCCCTCAGGCTCGCGCTCGCCGGAGACCCGGTGCCCGAAGTGCGGCGGACGGCCGCGCTCGCGCTCGCCCGGGACCCGCTGGTGGGCACGGGCGGCCACGGCGCGCTGCTCGGGGTGGTCGTGCACAGCCTCGTCATCGTCGGCGAGCTCGCCGACGCCGAGGCCGCGGCCGACGCCGCCCTGTCCGCCGCCGCCGGCCGTGGAGACGTGCTCGCCTACGCCAGCGCGAGCTTCCACCGCGCGCTCGCCCGTTACCATCAGGGAGGTCTCACGGCGGCGCTGGCCGACGTCGAGGCAGCCCGGGTGCCGTACGCCGAGGGCTGGATCTCGGCCGGGGGCTGGATCGGTTTCCTGCTCGCCCGGCTGCATCTCGAACAGGGCGACGCCGCCGCCGCGGAGGAGGCGCTCCACCTGGCTGACCGGCGCCCGCCCGATGGCATGGACATGGCCTTGGTCCTCGACTCCCGTGCCCGGCTGGCCCTGCTGCGCGGCGAGCCCGCGGTGGCGCTCGACACCGCCCGCGCCGCCGGCCGGCAGCTCCAGCAGATCTACGAGATCGACCATCCCGGCCTGCTGCCGTGGCGTACCACCGCCGCCCTCGCCGCGCACCACCTCGGCGACCACCGCACCGCCCAAGGCCTCGCCGGCCAGGAGGTCGACCGCGCCCGCGCCGTCGGCGTGCCGCAGGCCGTCGGCGCCGCGCTCCGCGTCGCCGGCCTGGTCGCCCGGCCCCGCCCCGACATCGACCTGCTCGCTGAGGCGGCCCGCACGCTGCAGCAGACCCCGGCGGCGCTCGAACAGGCCCGCGCCCTCGTCGACCTCGGCGCGGCGCTGCGCCGCGCCGGCCGGCGGAACGACTGCCTGCAGCCGCTCCGCCAGGGGCTGGAGCTCGCCGACCGCATGCGTGCCCGCCCGCTCGCCGAGCGCGCCCGCGCCGAGTTACACGCCGCCGGCGTGCGGCCGCGCAGGGCCGCGGTGGCCGGCATCGAGGCGCTGACCCCGGCGGAGCGCCGAGTCGCCCTCCTCGCCCTGCACGGGCACAGCAACGGGCAGATCGCGCAGGCCCTGTTCGTCACCATCAAGACCGTGGAGACCCATCTGGCGCGCGCCTACCGCAAGCTCGCGATCAGCAACCGCCGCCAGCTTCAGCAAGCCTTCGGCGCCGCCGCCGCCCGGTGACACCGGGGGTGCTGAGCTGTGGCCAAGGCCCGCCTTCAGTCGCGTCACCGGCTCCCCGGCGCCGAAGCTCACGACAGTCCCATACCCGGTGCTGTGGACCGCCGGAGTGTTCGTACCGCTCATGCGTGAACTGCGTATCACTCACTACCAATGGGACCGGCCGTTCGTCGCGGACTCCACGGCCATCACCCAGACCTTCGGCCTCAAGCCCCAGCCCATCGACGACGCGCTGCGCGAAGCGGCACAGCTCGTGGGGGGCTGACGGCTTGCCCACGCTGCGCCTGTGTGACGCATCCCGCGCCGATCCGCGGTCTTCTCCGTCGTGCGGCGGTGGAGGGCCTCACGCTGTCCCGGGGCGGCAAGCCCGTCCGAGCTCGAGCATGGCTCGATATAGGGCGGTGGGTGCCGGGGCGGGGGCAGGGAAGAGTGCGCCGCTGAAGGGGGATCCGCGCCGTCGAGTGCCGCCGTCGCGCCGAAGTCCAGCGCGGCGCGCCGAGCGCCTTGCCGTAGATCGGTCGCCACCGTGCCGGCTGCCCCGGCGTGGCGGGCCAGCGCGATGACGCACAGTCCGACGCCGCCCGCGCCGATGACAAGCACGCGTTCGCCGCTTGTCAGGCGCGCGGCGCGGTGTACGGCTCCGTATGCGGTCAGGCCCGCGCAGCCGAGTACCGCGGCGTCGGCGAGCGGCCATGCCGATGGCCAGTCGTGGGGCAGGGGGAAGACGGCGGTCGAGGGCAGCACGACGTGTCTGGCCAGGCCGCCGACTCCGGAGGCGCGCAATGATGCGCCGTCGGGGAACCGGTACCGGTGAGTGCCGTCGAAGCGCAGACCGTCGCGCTGCATCGCCGATCGGAAGGCTGCGCAGTCGTCGTCCGCGCCGGCGGCGCACGCGGCGCATTTGCCGCAGGGGACCAGGAAGGAGCAGACGACTCGATCGCCCGGCCGTACTCGGCCGACCGATGGGCCGGTCTCGGCGATGGTGCCGGACAGCTCGTGCCCGAACACACAGGGCGGGGCGACCGTGCCGTGTCCCCGCAGCTTGTGCACGTCGCTGTGGCATGCTCCGCAGGCCGCCACCTCCAGCAGGACTTCGCCTTCCTGTGGTGCGGCCACCTCCACGGGACGGATCTTCAGCCCGGGGTCGACCCCTTCGAACACTGCCGCGACTGTGGGCCTCCACCCGCTCACCTGACACCCCCATCCGTGTGCGAGCCCGCCACGCCCGCAGTATCTATGGAGGAGCGTGCGCCCGGCGGCGCCCGCGATCCTGCCGAAGACGGCTCCCGACGTCAGCCCGCTGCCGCCCGGGTAGTTGCCCGAGAACAGGCCACCCACCAGTTCCCCCGCCGCGTACAGCCCTTTGATCGGCCGTGATTCCTCGTCCAGCACCCGGGCGCTGGTGTCAACGTGCAGCCCGCCGAAGGTGAACGTGATGCCGCAGCTCACCGCATACCCATAGAACGGCGGTGCCTCCAGCGCCAGCGCCCAGTTCGACTTGGGCGGTTCGGCCCGCGCCCGCCGCCCGTCCTTGATCGAGGGGTCGAACGGTTCGTCCACGATCGAGGCGTTGAAATCGTCCACCGTCGGGCGCAGTCCCTCGGGGGAGATGCCGAGCCGGCTCGCGAGCTCCTCTACAGTGTTCCCATCGGCCCAGGTGATCGGCCGGCTGTCGTATTCCTCGGTACGCAGCATCGGCCGGGTGGTGGCGTCGAACAGCTGCCACGCGATGCTGCCGGGCCGCCGGAGGATCTCACGACCGTACTTGGCGTAGGTGTAATTGCGGTAGTCGGCGCCCTCGTCCACGAAGCGGCGGCCGTCGCGGTCCACCACGATGCCCAAGGGGTAGCTCTGGCGGGTGTACTGGTTGGTCAGGCGTCTGTCGCCGCCGCCGGGTGGGGCTCCGGCGTCCCACGCGACGCTGTGGCAGGTGCCGTAGTCGCCGTAGGGGGCGGCGCCGAGGGCGAGGGCGAGTTCGAGGATCGCGCCGTCGTTCGTGGGGGTGCCGCGGACGATCGCTCGGGCCCATTCCGGACCCAGGTGGCGGGCCCTCAGGCACGAGCTGGCCTCGAACCCGCCCGCGGCCAAAACGACCGCGTGGGCTCGCACGGTGTGCTCACCGCTCGCGTCGGCGTACGTCACCGCGCGGTCACCGCGTCGGCGTGGCTCCGATGGAGCGCCGTCACGTTGGCGCCGTATCGGATCTCGACTCCAGAGGCCACCGCCGCCGCGGTGTGCTGAGCGATCAGGCCCTTGCCGCCGCCGACCGTGCCGAGCGCGAGACCGCCGAAGAACTTCCAGGTGCCGCCGCTCTCGTACGCCTGCCGCTCGAACATCAGCCGCCAGCCGTGCAGGAAGGTCCGGAACCGGCGCGTCAGTTGCCGCTCGCTCCAGCTGTTGGTGTCATCGAAGGTGTGGTAACCGTAGGCGTCCCGGATCATCCACGCGTGCTCGTACGTCGTCTTGGGCCGCTCGGCGTACTTCTTGACCTGCGACGCGTCACCGATTCCCAGCTGCTCGGCCAGGTAGTCCACCACCGGCCAGGGCACCGCGAGCGGATCCTCCAGGAACAGCCCCTTGTACCGGACGGTCCTGATCTGGACGGCGACGCCCAGCCGGTGAGAATCGGCTCTCGACTGCGCGATCACATTCCGGTCGAAGCTATCGAGGAAGAAGAACTTCTCCAGGTCTGACCTTGTACAGCCACAGGTCTGCCGTCTCGCCCCCGATCCGCCGAACCCGCTCCCAGAACCTCAAAGCCAGGTCATAGCGCTCCAGGTAGTGGGCGGTGCACCGGGGGCCGGAGACCCTTGCCCTTACCGCCGTTGTCGTGGGCGTCGTTGGTCTGGATGGTGGGCCGGTCGGTGCCTTGAGGACTGCCGGGCGACGGCTGGAAGAGGCCGATCCACACCCGCAGCGTCGGCAGATCGGGGCGGGAGCTGGTCCAGTGCACGCTGCGGTAGCCGGCGTTACCCCGCCGAGCGAAGCCGTGCTCGGTGAGCAGCTCGGCGACGACGGTGAAATCGTCTCCGGAGGCCGGCCTCGTAGGCCCTCCCACCAGTATCAGCGGCCAGGAGGTCATTTCTGCGAATCACGCACCGTCACCATCGTCATGCAGAGCTCCTTTGCCCCTGGTGACGCCGACCCGAGTGGGGGCCCCGAACGGCCTACCTTGCCCAGTTCTGAAGGCCCGAAAGGCGCATCCGCCCGGCCGCCGCGCACGCGGCAGCCCGGCGCCGGAGCCGAGGCGACGGACCCGGACGCCGTCGACCTGAGTCCTGCATCGCCGTGCTGCTCCTACGCGACGCGTTCGGCTCAGCCCTGCGTTGACAACCGCAGCACCGCCTTCTTCTTGGACAGCGAGAGGGCGCTGATGGTGATGCCGTTGAGCGTGCTCGCCGAGCCCTCGCTGAAGTACGAAGAGCCTGACACGCCAGGCCCGCTGGACTTCACGCTGACGCCGCTGGCATTGAAGGAGATGGTCAGCTTGGTGAAGACGAAGCTGGGGTCGATCCGGAACGAGACCTTCTTGGTGACGGTGATCTTGCAGTTGCCGTCGTAGCAGGCACGCAGGTTGGGCTTGGCGGCGGCGGACGCCGTGGGGGCGATGGCGGGGACGAGGGCGATGGACGCGGCCACCGCCAGGGCGGCGGTCCTGATCGTGGCGGACATGATCCTCCTTGCTCTTCACATGAGGTTGGGACGGGGTGATCCTTGAGCCCTCCCAGTGTGTGGCGGCTGCTCCGGGACCGGTCCCGGAGCAGCCGAGCCCCATCGAACACACCCACCTGGACGGGCATTCGGTCATCACGATGGTGGAAGCGGCGCTGGCCCGCCTGGTCGGCCACGAGATCGACCACCTGCTATCCGGCGCTGCCGTGATGAAGAGTCCTGTCTCTGCTGGTCAGACGTCGGCGGCCTGCCGTTGACGTGAATGGTCGATTGCCCGGCCTGGTCGGGCCGCAGAGGAGAGTTGTGCTGATACCGAGCGGCTGACCTTGGATTCCTTGCCGCTCTGCCGCACACCGGTCTCTGCGAAGATCCGGTTGCGCTGCCGGTCGAAGTCAGCCTTTCATCTTGAGCAGTTCGGCCTCTCGCTCGGACATCTTCAGCCGAACTTCATCCGGGGTGTCGGCGGCGGTCGCTGACCTGTCGCACCGAACCGGCCCCCTGTCTTCAGATAGATCAACGCTCAGCTCTACGGCGATCACGGAAAGCGACTGGGCAACTCACACGCCTCTGTGGACAACCGCAACGCGGGCCCTGCCGCCAGGCAACACAACCTCGCACAACACAACGATCTTCCGGGGAACGGCTTCCTTGTCTATCGGCGTGTGCTTTCTCATGCTCATGGCCTTACCCGGGCCGAAGCAGCCGGAGGAACAGCGCACTCCAATTAGGTGATCAGAGGCGCCACTGCCCCTTTCTCCCGTACTCGGCAACCGCCTCCCTTCCACGAACGCGGCGGTGATGGCTTCGACCGCAGTGGCAAACGATCACCAGCGTCCCGGGAATCTCGAAGAATCCGCTGGTCACGGGTGGGTTCGTTGGATTTTCGGCCAAGACTACGGTGACCCCATTGAGGGAGTCGAGCTGGGTCTGTAGCGACTGGCGCACCGTCGAGGCGCGGGCGTAGCCGATCTTGGCGTGCCCGGGCGTCTGGGTGCCGGCGGCGGGGCGGGGTAGTTCCACCCAGACGGTCCCGGGTTTGCGAAGCGCCGGGGTCGGCACGTTGAGCACCTTGGCCAGGGACGGCACGAGCCGGAACCGGGCGGTGTGGTATTGGGCGGCCACCTTGCCCCGGCCGGTGCGGCGCAGGAGGACATCGGGCAGCCGGACGCCGGGCCGCTGTTTCGTAGGTGAGGGCCTTTGAAACAGCGACGATGTCGGCTTTCTGTGTTGGGGACTCGGGGTGCTCATGCCATGGCTCACTCGCCTGCGGAGCGGCTGACCGGTCAGGACGTGGGGTCGGACTGCGCCCCAGGACCATGGATGATCTGTTCCAGACAATCGCGGAACAGATCGTCGACGGTGCGGCCGGGTTGGAAGTACTCGGCCACACCGGCCATCACGGTGGGGTGTGCCGCGGCGTAGGCGGCCATGTCGAAGCCCTCCAGGGCGTCCGCGTCCGGGCGGCCGAGCTGTTCCTCCAGGACGTAGCCGACGGTGAAGCGCAACACCGTCAACACGATCAGGCGAGCCTGCCGCAAGGGAATGCCCCGCCCGACCAGTGTGCTCATCGCCAGTTCGGAGATGGCGGCCATCTTGAGGGACAGTTGGGAGGCCGCGATGATCCGAGCTCCGTCCGGGTGGGCCAGCAATGCGTGCCGCAGCCGCCCGGCCAGGCCGATCAGCCAGTCCTGCCAGCGTTCCTCCGGCGCGGGCGACGCCAGCTCGGGGAACTGCTGCTCAAGAATCGCCTCGGCGATCGCGGTGACCAGCGCCGCCTTGTTCGGGATGTGCCAGTAAAGGGTCGGCGACTGTACGCCGAGCCGGGCGGCCAGTTTGCGCGTGGTCACGCCGTCGAGACCCTCGGCGTCCAGTAGCGCGACGGCCTCGGTGACGATCCGCTGTTTGTCCAGAGCCAATTCCTGCACCTCCCTTCCTGACCCTATCAGTGATAGAGTCCTCTATCAGTGATAGAGACTCACGCACCAGGGAGGCAACGATGAGACACCGGCACTCGCTCCGCGACCTGCTGCACAGGGCGACCCATCGCATTCCGGGGGTTCCCGCGCACACCGAGTGGCCGGCCGGCCACCAGAGCCAGGCCCGCCACGGCCATGGGTGGCAGCACCCGCTCACGCACCACCGTTCGCACCACCACGGGTTCAACCACTCTCCAGCCCGTCCGCCTCGCGTCCTGGCGGCGTGGCAGACGCGGATCGCCCGCTTGTTCGGTCAGGAACTGGGATGAAGGCGGCGGTGCTCCACGAGGTCGGCGGCATCCCGCGCTATGAGGACTTCCCCGATCCGGTGGCCGGCGACGGCGAGGTGATCATCGACGTCAAGGCGGTCGCCGTCGAGAACGTCGACAAGGCGATCGCGGCCGGTACGCACTACGCCAGCGAGAAGTACATCGGCCGGTTTCCGGCGATCCCTGCCTTCGACGGCATCGGCGCCCTCCCGGACGGCACGCTCGTCGGGTTCGGCAACATCCGCCTGCCCTACGGCGCGCTCGCCGAGAAGGCCGTGGTGCCCCAGGGCTCCTACGTGCCGATCCCTGACGGCATCGACCCGGCCGTGGCGACCGTGATGGCCTCGGCCATCACCGCGATGTCGATGAAAGCGGCCGCGGGGTTCGTTCCCGGGGAGACGGTGCTGGTGCAGGGCGCCACCGGGGTGGCCGGGCGGCTCGCGGTCAAGGTGGCCCGGCTGCTGGGCGCCGGCCGGATCGTCGCCACCGGCCGCGACTACGACCAGTTACGCGAGGTACAGGCCATCGGGGCCGACACAGTGATCAACACCGCGGTCTCCGACGAGGCGCTGGCGCAGGCGTACCTCGACGCCAGGGGGGACGGCTACGACGTCGTCGTGGACTACCTGTGGGGCAGGCCCAGCCAGATCCTGCTGCGTGCGCTGGTGCCGCGGTCGTTCGCGTTCGGCAAGCCGACCCGGGTGGTCCAGATCGGTGAGTCGGCCGGCACCGAGCTCGCCCTCGCCGGGTCGAGCCTGCGCACCTCCGGCGTGGAGATCTACGGCGCGGCCAAGGGGCTCGACCCGCAGACCATGGACGAGGCGTACCAGCAGATCGTGACGTGGACACGGTCCGGCGAGCTCACCTTCGATGTGGAGAAGGCCCCGCTGAGCGACATCGAGACCGCCTGGCAGCGAACCGACCTCAAAGGCAGGCGACTCGTCGTGATGCCATGACCGGCCCGTGTCCACGGCACACCAGCGATGATCACCGGTCAGCGTTCCGTCGCCGTCCCCACCCACGACGTCGACGGAACCGTCTCGAGCGGCGGTGCCTGGCCCCGGCGGCCGCAGCCCCCGCTCCGGGGCCGCGCGCGGTGCCGCCCTCGGCGATCGCCGATGTGGTAGAGGTGCGGCGCCTCCGGGAACTGCGGACCGGTGCCCCCCAAGCCAGATCGGGGTCGATGCCGGGCAGATCGCTCCATACCGGATCCGACCACGGGCCCTCGGGACGGTCACTGGAGATGAGGAAGGTGCCACCGGCGCCGACCAACGTAGTGATCACGTAGAACCGGCCGCCATGGTGACGGATGGTGGGCGCGTAGACGCCACGCGAGGCCGGGATGCTCGGCGGCAGCCGTAGCTGTGAGGGACGGTCCAGGACGTTGCCGAGTTGCTCCCAGTGCACCAGGTCACGACTACGAAAGAGTACGCATCGAAACTCACAGGGTGGTGGTTGCGCCGCCGGATCTGGTCGGGCCTGCCTACTTGATCGCGCCCGCGCCGATGCCCTTCACGATGTGACGTTGCGCCATCAGATAGAAGATCACGACCGGCACGATCGAGATGGTCGTGGCGGCCAGGAGGATCTGCTGCTGTGGCGTCTCGGCGGAGGTGAAAGCGGTCAGACCGCGCTGGACGGGCATGAGGGAGTTGTCGTCGAACAGGACGAGCGCCATGAGGTACTCGTTCCACGCTCCCAGCCCTTGAATGACCGCCACGGCGGCGAGGCCGGGCCGCGCCAGTGGGAGGATCACGTTCCAGAAGATGCGCAGCGGACCGGCGCCGTCCAGCGCGGCCGCCTCCTCCACAGCGCGGGGCTGGCTGACGAAGAAGCTGCGCATGATGAGCGTCGACATCGGGATGCCCGAGGTGATCAGGATCAGTACGTAGCCGACGGGATTGTTCGTCAGGTTGAGTGAGATGAGCAGCTTGTACTGCGCGAGGAACATGGCGGGAGCGGGGATGATCATCACGGCGAGGATGACGAACGTGAACACGCTCTTGCCCGCGAAGTCGAGCCGCGCGAGCGCGTACCCGGCGAGGCTGGACACCAGCAGGATGCCGATGACGGCCGATCCCGTGTAGAGCACGCTGTTGCGCAGGTAGATGCCGAGTTCTCCCTGGACCCATGCGGTCACGTAGTTGTGCCACTGCGGGTCCGCGGGCAGGAAGCTGTCGTTCGAGAGCAGCTCCGTGAGGCTCTGCAGAGATCCGGACAGCATCCACAGCAGGGGGAACAGCGCGATCAGCGCGGCGACGCCCAGCAGTCCGTACAAGCCGATCTTGTCGAGGCGTACCCTCCGTCGGGTCCCGCCTTCGGCCCTTGCCGTCATCATACGCGGGACCTCCGCCTGGTGATCGTGAGCTGGATCACGGACAGCAGCACGAGGGCGCCGCCGAAGATGACCGACATGGCCGCGGCACTGCCGTAACGCCAGTTGACGAACGCCTCGTTGTAGATGGCGAGGGTCGGCACCATCGTGTGCTGGCCCGGTCCGCCGTTGGTCAGCACCTGCACGGTCCCGAAAATCTGGAGCGCGGCGAGCAGCGTCAGCAGGCTCACGATCGAGGTGACCGGAGCCAGCTGCGGCCAGGTGACGTACCGGAATTTCGACCAGCGGTTCGCGCCGTCGAGTTCGGCGGCCTCGTACAGTTCTTTGGGCACGTCCTGCAGCCCCGCGAGGAAGAGCAGGAAGCCGAACCCCCAGTGGAACCAGACGAACACCGCCGCCACGACGGGCAGCGCGACGGCTGGCTCGCCAAGCCAGTTCTGCTGTAGCGTGCTCAACCCCACCAGGCTGAGCAGCCGGTTGAGGATGCCGGATCCAGGGGCCAGGATGAACGAGAACAGCAGACCGACGACGACCACCGACAACACGCCCGGCAGGTAGAAGACGGTGCGGAAGAAAGTCCTGCCGCGGGTGATGTTGTTGACGGCCAGCGCCATGCCCAAGGCGACTCCGTTGCCGACGACGAACCCGACGACGCCGAAGAACAGGACGTTGCGCATGGACGCCCAGAAGATCGGGTCGGAGGCGACGAAGTCGTAGTTGGCCAGCCCCACCCATGGGGTGTCGGGGCTGACGCCGTCCCAGGACTGGAAGCTCAGCAGGATCGCCTGCGCGAACGGCGTGATCGTGAAGATCCCGATGAGCGCGATGGCCGGCGCCAGGAACAACCAGCCGATCAGGTTGCGCCGGAGAGTGCGCCTCCCGCGCGGCGCCCGAGGTGGACGCCGCACGGGAATCGCGAGGTGCTGCGCCGTCATGACGTACGGTCCTGCGCCGCCTGGATGTTGGTGAGGACCTCGTCCACCGTCGCCTCGCCCAGCACCAAGCGCTGAGACTCCGCTCTGATCGCGGTGATCACGTCAGGTGTGAAGGTCGTTGACATGACTTGCATGTTCTTCACGCCGGCGGCGAAGCCCGCGAGCTGGTCGGGGATGTCCGCGCCGGCGAGGAGTTCCGGGTTGCTGGGGAGGATGCGAGCGGTCTTGGCGAACACCGCCTGCTGCTCGGGCTCGGTCAGCCACTTCACGAACGCGAGCGCCTTGTCGGACTGCTTGCCCCTCGGGTTGATCACCGCGCCCTTCCCGGGGATACCCGGCGAGCGCGGGTCGTGGACGCTGCCGGGAGCCTTGGGGACCCCGGTGGAGAAGTAGTCGTCGAATTCCGGGTTCGTCCTGTGGCCGACCGCGATGCCGGGGGCGGCGTCGAAGATGGCACCCATCTTCTTGGTGAAGAAGGACGACTCCACGTTCGGGTGGTCGTCCTGGCCACCGGGGATGGAGTCGTCGGCGAGGACACCGGCCTTCTTCACCTCGGCCAGGAACTGGAAGGCGTTGCGCCAGCCGTCCTGTTTCCAGCTCGCTTTCCCGTTGAGGGTCGCTTCGATCTCGGCGTCCGTCAGCCAGTTCGAGGCGAGGGCCTGGATGATGTTCGGCGTTTGCGAGGCCGCGATGGAGAATTTCGCCTTCTTCGCGGTGAGCGCGTCGATGAACTCGGCCGTCGTCGCGGGCGGCTTTTCCGCAGATATTCCGGTCAGCGCCGGGTTGATGAGGAAGCCGTACGTCTGCGTCTCCCAGTGCACCGAGTAGACGCCGGGCTTGACCCCGAGGTTGTTACCTTCCTGGAACGTCGACATCTTGAGCACGGCGGGGCTGAAGTTCTTGCTCCAACCGGCGTTCAACTGGGAGGAAAGGTCCATCGCCCAGCCGGCCTTGTAGAACGGCGCCATCTGGGACGCGTCGAACGACGAATAGATGTCGGGCATGGATCTGGACTGCGCCTTCGCCTGCAGCTTGGGCAGGTAGTCGACCGGACCGGGCGTGTCGACAGTGATCTTGACGCCGGTCTTCTTGGTGTACTGCTGCGCGAGTTGTTTGAGCGCGGCCTCTTGCCCGCGCGACTGGTTCATGAAGGTCAGTCCGGCGTCCCCGGTGTTGGTGGATTCGCCGGATGACGAGCAGCCGGCCAGAGCAAGCACTCCGACGATCGCCAATGATCCTGCGGTCGCGGTAATGGTGCGGCGGCGAGCGCCGCGTGTGGTGGATTTCGTACCCATAGTTCTCGCCTCTGGAAGCCTTGGATGGAGGAGGCATTCTTCGGTGAACGCCGTTCAATGCCGATGAAAGTGGTTCTGGCCCTGTCAGTCGGCTGCCGGCCGACCGTTCTCCTTCCGTGTCCATGAAGAGCCGCTCAGGACGCTGGGGCGGGGGAGCGCGCCGAGTCCTTCTGACGTGAGGATCCAGCCGCGGGGAAGTTCTGCCCCCTGGTCCACCGCTGTGGCGATATGCGCCATCGCGGCCAGCAGTCCTCCATTCGCCGGGAGATAAATCGTGAGGAATCCCGGCATTTGCGGATTGTGTCCGTTGGGGAGGAACATGTTCTTCGGTGAAGGAAGCAGAAGGGCGTCGATCGCACGGCCGACATCGCCGAGACGGGCCGCGGACATCGCCATGACGGGGTAGTCCCAGCCCCAGCTGGACTGCAGGTCCCAGCGCTCCCATACGGCATCGAGCGTCGCCGACATCGTGGCCGGGTCCACGAGCTGCGTGTCCGGAAGCCACCCCAACGCCATGAGCATGGACGGGTGATCCTTCCGGATGAGCCACGGGGGCGTCGCGATGGCCGCGTACGTACCGTCGGGAAGCAATGCGGGCCGGCTCATGTTCCGCGCCACCCGGTCCCACTCCTGGCTCGGTTCGAGACCGAGCCGCGCTCTCCACTCGTTCGCCACGCCGAGTGCCCATGACCAGTACGCCAGCTCGAAGGTCGGATCGGTGTTCGTCGCCCGGTCGGTGAGGTAGCTCTCCTGCGCGGGGATGAGCGGAGGCGGCAGCCTGAAGGATCCGTCGCGTTCCTCGGCGAAGTCGGCCATGAAGTCGGCGGTCGCCTCGACGAGCGGGTAGTGCTCACGCAGGAACGACTCCTCGCGCCCCTCGCCGCGCAGCGACTCCAGCAGGTAGATCACGTGCGGCTGCTGCCACAGGAGGAAGACGCCGATGTTGCTCGGCGACTCGCGCGCGGACGGATCGGTCTGCTTCGGCCAGCGGGCTCCGCGATACCCCTGTCGGCGGGCGGTCGCCTTCGCCGCCTCCAGGGCTTCGTGATACCAGCGCATGCTGCGTTCGAGCAGGTGCCCTCGCCCCCACATCGGGAAATGCGCCGCATGCCACCAGTGCATCTCGAGGTGGAACTTGCCCGACCAGGTGTTGTACGTCAGACCGGACTCCGCGGGAGGCGTGACCCCGGCACTGTTGACGGCCATGAGGTACTGCGAGAGAACGACGCGGCGTTCCAGTTCCGCGGCGCGCGCGTCCGTGCTGCCGGCGAGGCTGACCGCGGCACCGGTGCTCCAGTGCTCCGCCCACCAGGTCCGCGCGGACGCGCCGACGGCGGAGAAGTCGTCCTTGTCCGGTCGCCGATCCTGATCCGGCATCAGCGTCACCACGACCTCGAGAACGGTGGCGTCTGTGTGCGCGATGACCGAGCCGGTTCCCGCACGCAGGCTGCCGGTGGTGCGGACGCCTACGCCGTAGGTCAGCGCCTCCACCGTGCGCCGTGCCTGCCAGTGGCGCTCCGTCCGCTGGTCCCAGACCGTCTCCTGCGCGAGCGGGAGTTCGAAGGCGGCCAGGCCGTCCGGCTGTTCGTCGAACACCCAGGCGACGCCCCACCCGCGAAGCAGCAGGCCGGATTCGACCCGCACGGCGAAGCGGTGGTCCCGCGGGTCGGCGACGGTGGTGACGCGGACGCGCTCGCCGTCGAGGACGTACGCGGCCTGGATCGTTCCCGTCCACAGGTCGAGCTCGGTACGGACGTCGGTGAGCGCGGCCGGATCGTCGAGCCCCGTCCCGTCGGGGCGGACCAGAGCGAGGCGGCCGAGGTGGGCGCGGCGGGGGTTGAAGTGGTACCACGCGCCCGCGACGAACTCGTCGGCGATCGGGTCGCCGGCACGGTGCAGACCCATGCGGTCGAGATAGGGCACCGGGCCGCGGGACGTCTCGTACAGGGTGGTCGCGTCGTCGAGCCGGAGCGCCCGGTCGGCGCGCGTCTCGTACCAGCCCCAGGTCGACTGGGTACGCAGGGGGATCTGGAAGTCGTCGGCGTCGAAGACGCGCGGGCGCTGCTCGGGCAGGCCGGACAGCCCGTCGTGAACGACGCGGTGCGGGTCGGGGACCAGTTCGTGGAAGGATGGGAACGTCTGCAGCCCGGAGATGTCGACCGTGAGCGCGATGTCACCGTTGCCGACCGTGAGGACGTCAGCGGGGTGCGCGGACGTCAGCACGGGGTTGTGCCGTCGCACGAGTCGGCGCCGGTCGATTGCCTCGGACATCCTCGCCTTTCCTTGAATCTTGAGTTTCAGCCGCTGAGGTCTCTCAGAGCGCGTTGGCCTTGGCGACGCCGCCCAGCCACGCGAGGCTCGGCTTGGGCCGGCGCTCGAACGTCTCCCGGTCGACGGCGACGAGGCCGAACGTCGGGTCCCAGTGCCCCCACTCGTAGTTGTCGAGCAGGCTCCAATGGAGGTAGCCCCGCACGTCCACGCCCGCTGCCATCGCCTCGGACAGCGCGTCGAGCGCGCCGGCGGTGTAGGCGATGCGCCGGGAGTCGTCGCCGGTCGCGATGCCGTTCTCGGTGACGACGATCGGAACGTCGGGCAGGACGTCGGCGGTGTGCCGGACGGCGATGCCGAGGGCGTCGGGGCGGTACGCCGTCCGCACGAGGGTGTTGTCCGGGTGGACGGGGTGCGGTTCGATACCGTCGAGCCCCACCCACTGCGCCGAATAGGCCTGCACCCCGATGAAGTCGTCGCCCCGCGCCGCCTCCAGGTAGAGGTCCTCCCAGACGTACTCGAGCCGCCGGCGCACCTCCTCCGCCCCAGGACGGGTCTCGAACGCGCGGCTCGCGACCGACCATCCCACCCGGGCGTCCGTGCGCTCGCGCAGCACGTCCCGCGCCGCCTGGTGCGCCTCGATGAGACGGCGCCCGATCTCCGTCGGCGGAGCCGGCTTCGCCGGCCGGGGCGTGTCCGCCTCCAGCGTGGGGCTGAGCCACTCCAGACCCGAGTCGGGGTCGAGCGTAGCCTCCGCCTCGCGCACCATGATCGCGAGCATGTTGGGCTCATTGATGGTGCAGACCCACTCGACGCCGTCGAGGATCGAGGTGGCCGCCTCGACATAGGCGCGGAAGCGGTCCACGGCCCGTTCGCCGCGCCAGCCGCCCTCCTCGGCGAACCATCTTGGCGAGGTGAAGTGGTGAATCGTCACGAACGGGACGACGCCCGCGGTGAGACATGCGTCGATCATGCGCCGGTAGTGCGCGAGCGCCGCGCGGGACACCCGTCCCGGGGCCGGCTCGATGCGCGCCCACTCGATGCCGAAGCGGTAGGTGTTCAGGCCCGACTCCGCGACGAGCCGGATGTCCTCGGGGTATCGGTGGTAGCTGTCGAGGGCGTCGCCGCTGCGATCCGCCCCTGGCATGCGCTCCTCCTGCGCCCAGAAGTCGCTGTTGACGTTGTTGCCCTCGACCTGGTGCGGCGCGCTCGCCGCACCCCAGAGGAAGCCGTCGGGGAAGGTGTGCATTCGTCTCTCGATCACATGTCGGTCCGGCGCGAATCAGCCGTAGCGGGCTCCGAATGCGAGTCAACGTAGCCGCTACGTCGCGAGAAGGTCAAGGAAAAACGTGTACCGGTCTACGACATCTTCACTAGTCAATGTGGGCATGTTCTGGATCATTCGCTAGTCTTCATAGACCGGTCTATGCGGACGATGATCCCGGCGTCGTAGGATCGGCAGGACTTGGCTGGAGAAGGGGATGCCCATGGTCGCGCCTGAGCGACGACGACGAGTGACCATTTCCGACGTGGCGAAACACGCCGGGGTCTCCAAGGCAGCGGTCTCCAAGGTCATCCGCAATGACTACGGGGTCAGCGACGCCATGCGAGACCGCGTCAAGCGGGCCATCGACGAGCTCGGCTACCGCCCCCAGGCCGCCGCGCGGGCGCTGCGGGGGCGGGCCTTCACCATCGGCGTGCTCATGCAGCACATTGGGATCCCGTTCTACGCCGAGATCATGACCGGCCTGGTGGAGCAGCTCGCCGAGTCCGACTATCAGGCGATCATGATCCAGGGAGGCACCCTCGACAAGACCGAGAAACGTGCCCTGGAGGCTCTGATAGACCGGCAGGTGGACGGCATCCTCATGATCGCCCCACTGGTCGGCCGCACCCAGCTTGAGCAGGTGGCGCGCGACATCCCCACCGTGGTGCTGGGCCGCCACGACAGGTCGCCGGCGTACGACTCGATCGTCGACGACGACAGGGTCGGCTCCGAGCTCGTCATGGAACACCTGATCGCGCTCGGCCACCGTCGCATCGGGCACATCACCTTCCAGCAGGAGCCTGGACGGGCGGCCGACCAGATGCCGCGGATCAGGGCCGAGACCTACGAGCGGGTGATGCGGGACCACGGGCTCGCCGACGAGATCGCCGTCGCGGCGACCTCGTACTCAGAGGAGGGCGGCTACGACGGTGCCCGAGAGCTGCTGAGCCGCTCTCCGCTCCCCACCGCGATCTTCGCCGGTTCCGACGAGGCGGCCCTCGGCGTGCTGGCCGCGCTGCACGAGGCGGGCCTGTCCGCCCCGGACGACGTCTCCGTGGCCGGCTACGACAACACCAGGCTGGCCGCCCATCCCAACATCGCGCTGACCACCGTCAACCAGGACGGAGTCGTCATGGGCCGGATGGCCGGGCGGCTGCTGCTCGAGCGCATCGAAGGCCGCACGTCGCCGGTGCACTTCTCGGTCATTCCAAGCCTGGTCGTCCGGCGCTCCACCGCCTCTCCCCGCTGACGTCCCGCCTTTACCGGAACGCGAACACCGCCGGAGTGAGGAGATCGACTTCCTGCGCCGACGTGGTGTTCGGCTCCGGCATCACCGTGTGGCAGGTGCCCAGGGACGTCGCGTGCGGCCTGCTCCCCGCTTCGGCGTGGACGGCTCCTACCTGCCCGGCTCGAACCAGCCGATCCGGGCGAGCATGCCCAGTCCCCGTGACGAGATCGACATAACCGGCAGGTCGTACACCTCTGATCTTCAGGAAAGTCATGTCCCGAGGAGTTATGTGATCCGCACATCGTTCAACGACGACTGGCAGTTCCGTCCGAAGGTCAATCCTTTCGCCGAACTCGCGGGGACCGCGGTCCCGTTCGAGCCGGTGATCGTGCCGCACGACGCGATGATCACCCGCGACCGCGAGGCCACCACGGACGGCGCCGCGACCGCTTATTTCCCTGGTGGGGCGTACGAGTACCGCAAGACGTTCCTGATGCCCGAGGAGCACCGCGGTAAGCGGATCATGCTGGAGTTCGAGGGCGTCTATCGGGACGCCACCGTGTTCATCAACGGCAACTATGCCGGGCAGCGCCCGTACGGGTACTCGCGGTTCTACATCGACGCCGACCGGTTTCTGCGGTTCGGCGAGAACAACGAGGTCCGGGTGGAGTGCCGGACCCACCAGGACTCGCGCTGGTACTCCGGCGCGGGCATCTACCGCGACACCTGGCTGCTCGTCGGCGAGGTCGTCCGCATCAGCCCGGACGGCGTCCGTGTCACCACCCCGGACATCGATGCCGAACGCGCGGTCGTGGAGGTCGCGACCACGATCGAGAACGACTCCAACGACCTGCGCACCGTCGAGCTGGTCATCGAGATCCGCGATGCCGCGGGAACCGTCGTCGCCTCCGACACCGCGCCGATCACGGTACAACCCCACGAACCGGCCATCGGTCGCCAGCGCATCTACGTCCGCGACCCCGCGCTGTGGAGCCCGGACTCGCCCGCGCTGTACACGTGCGTGGTGTCCATCACGGACATCGACGCCATGGAGGTCGCCTTCGGCATCCGCTCCTTGCGCTTGGACCCCGAGCATGGGTTGCGGATCAACGGCGAGACGGTGAAGCTGCGCGGCGCGTGCGTGCACCACGACAACGGACCGCTGGGGGCCGCGACGTTCGCCCAAGCCGAAGAGCGCCGCGTGCGGCTGCTCAAAAACGCGGGATTCAATGCGATCCGCATGTCGCACCACCCCATGAGCACCGCGATGCTCGACGCCTGTGACCGTCTCGGCATGCTGGTGGTCGATGAAGCGTTCGACATGTGGACCTGGAGCAAGAGCCCGTTCGACTACAGCCTCGACTTCCCGGAATGGTGGGAACGCGATATCGAGGCGATGGTGGCCAAGGACGACAACCATCCCAGCGTCGTCCTCTACTCCCTCGGCAACGAAATTCCCGAAACCGGCACAGCCACCGGGGCCGCATGGGGCCGCAGACTCGCCGAGAAGGTTCGTGCGCTGGACGACACCCGCTTCCTCACCAACGGGATCAACAACCTCCTGGCCCTGCTGCCTGATCTGCGCGTCCAGGAAGGCGACGACACCGGTATCAACACCCTGATGGCCGACAGCGGATTCGACGTGAACGCCGTCGCCGGCTCCGACCTGGTGACCACCCGCACCGCCGAGTCCTACAGCGTGCTCGACGTGGCCGGGATGAACTACTCGGAGATCCGCTACGCGACCGACCGCACGCTGTTCCCGAACCGGATCATCCTGGGCACCGAGACCTTCCCACCCCGCATCGACAACAACTGGCGACTGGTCAAACAGCACAGCCATGTCATCGGCGACTTCACCTGGACCGGCTGGGACTACCTGGGCGAGGTCGGGGTCGGCCGGCCGCAGTACGCCACACCGGATACCCCGCGCCCCACGTTCATGGCGCCGTATCCGTACCTGCTGGCCGATTGCGGGGACATCGACATCACCGGTCACCGGCTTCCTGTCTCCTACTACCGACAGATCGTTTTCGGCCTGCGCGCCCAGCCCTACCTCGCTGTCCAGCGGCCGCAACACCATGGCAAGGCCGTCATCAGCAGCCGGTGGGCCTGGAGTGACACCATCGCCAGCTGGACCTGGCCCGGCCACGAGAGCGCCCCGATCATCGTCGAGGTGTACAGCGACGCGGACGACGTCGAACTTCTCGTCAACGGCCGCTCCTTGGGACGCAAACCGGTCGGCGAACAACACCGCTTCCGCACCGAGTTCGAGATCACCTACGAACCAGGCGAACTGGTCGCGATCGCCTACCGCGACGGCGTCGAATCCGGCCGCGATATCCTCCGCACCGCGACCGGCCCCATCGTGCTGCACGCCGCACCCGATCGACCGGTCATCACGGTCGACGTCGGTGACCTTGCCTATATCACTTTGACCTTGGTCGATTCTGCCGAAACAGTGCACACCGCTGCGGATCGGCCCGTGCGGGTGGACATCTCCGGCGACGGAACGCTGATCGGCTTCGGCAGCGCCGACCCGGCGAACAAGAAAGGATTCAACTCGATCGAGCACCACACCTACCAGGGCCGCGCCCTCGCCGTGGTGAAACCGACCGCACCCGGCACCATCCGCCTGACCGCCACCGCCCCAGACTGCGACCAGGCCGAAGTACTGGTCACGGTCGAAAAGCCGGCCCGGTGACGGCCGGACGTTCGTGACTCACCGGCTCCCATGCTGCAAGGGCTCCTGCCGACCCCGGTCAGACGGTGGCAACGCCGTCCGCGAGCAGCGTGCTGTCGGTCATGAAGGCCGACAGCTTCGAGGCGCGCGATGTCGTCGGGACGCCGGCGCGGCCGATGGGGCTGTTCACCATGAGGGGTCCCAGTAGCTATCGAGCAGAATCCAACGAACCTGCGCTGACGTGGTGCTCCGCGCTGAGATAGAAGGACATCTGCCCTGGCTATCGGTGTTGAGGGCTGGCGGAAGTTCGTCGGCTCAGGTGGGCAGGCGGGTGTTGCCGAGGGAGGCGTGGACGGGAAGTTGGGGTGCCGCGTCGGGTCGGGGACGGGTTGGTTCCGCAGGCTGGTGGCGTCGCAGGGTAGGGAGAACGCTAGGAACGCGAGCTTGATCTCGCGGTCGGGGTCGCCGTTGGCGTGCATCACGACGTCGATGTGGCCGTCGGTGTCACGTTGTAATTAATCTACAATGTAAAGGCGGTGAGCGAACACGATTTACATATCCGTCAACCCACATACAAACCATCAACCGCATCCTGCAGTGAGAAGGGCTTGTTCGGAGCGGCGGCTGGCGTCGGGGCGCGGGTTGTTCGGACCTAGCACCTCGAACAAGTTCCGCATTGGTGCACTACCGACTCTGCGGCGCAGATCACGCAGAGGCTTGGTGTCACGAGGTCAGCGACGCCGTCACCACTGGACGCGGCACGCGCTCGTGGCGGCGAACGGGAGCCTCCGCCTCATACGACGGAATCCTGGACCGGGCCCGCGAATTCCCTGCCGGGACCCGTCCCTTCAGCGCGGCTGGGTTGGGGTGTGAGGGTAATGGCCAATTCGGCGAAGGCGGTGGCCGTTGGGAGCGGGTTGGCGGGCAAGGCGAGAAGGATGGTGCGCTCAGCAGCCGGGTCCAGCGGGATCGCGTGCACGCCCGGGCGATGGGCGGGCAGCGACAGTTCAGGGACGATGCTCACCCCGAGCCCTTCGGCGACCATGGCGAGAATGCTGTTGGTGTCGCGCACCCGGTAGTGGCACTTCAGGCTCGCCCCCGCCGCCCGCGCGAGTGCCGTGATCAGAGGCTCACAGCCGCCCGTGGACATGATGAACGGCTGCCGGGACAGTTCGACCATCGGTACCGAGTCGCGGACGCCCAGTTCGTGACCGCTGGACAGGACAGCCAGCATGCGGTCGGTGGCGAGTGGTCGCGCCATCAACCCTGCAGGGAGCGCGGCCGTGGTGGCCCGTGCGCCCGCCACTCCGGCTGACACAGTGGCGATATCCGCCGCTCCCGTTTCGAGCCACTCCAGCACCTCGTCGTCCGAGCCTTCCATCACCGTGAGCCGCACCTGTGGATGCGCATCCTCGAACCGGCGCAGGATCGGCGGCAGCAGCCGGACGTTGGCGCTGGGGATGACACCGATGCGTAGGCTGCCACGCTCATGCTTCCGGGCTGCGGCCACCTCCTGCTCCAGCGCTTCCACCTGGGTGAGGATGAGTGTGGCGCGGCGGCACACGGCACGCCCAGCCGCCGTCAGGCTCACCCCGTGGTTGCCCCGCACCAGCAGCGCGACCCCGAGTTCGCTCTCCAGGGCGCGCAGCGCGTGGCTGACGGCAGACTGCGTGGTGGCCAGTTCTTCGGCGGCCCGGGTCATGTTGCCGGTGCGTGCGACCGCCTGCAGGATCCTCAGTTGGGTGAAGGTCATAGCGCCGCGCGCAGCAGGCCGACGACCAGCGGGTGCGGGGCCTCAGGACGCGAGCGGGTTTGCGGCACGAACAGTGTGGCCACGTAGTAGGGGTGGCCGGGAATCTCCAACACCCGGGCCTCGCCGTCACCGTCCACTCCTGTGACTGAGAAGCCACCGTCGTGCAGGGTCTCCTGTCGGCTGGGGTCGAGACCGAAGTTGCAGTAATACTCCTCTTCGACCTCGGTCCGTCCGTACAGTGCGGCCACGCGGGTTCCGGGGACCAAGGTGACAGGCATGGTCTTGCCGGCCAGCGAGCAGGCCAGTTCCGACACGAAGAGGGTTGAGGCGTATGGGTCGTACTCTGCGTGCTGGGCGTCCTCGTAGCCGAGCACGTGGCGGGCGTACTCGATGACCATATGCTGGCAGCCGCCGCATGTCCCAAGGGTGGGCACGCTGTGCTCGCGGCCGTGCCGAAGCGCGGCGAGGGCGCCGCGCAGACTGCGGTACGGACTGCCGGGCGCGCACCACAACACGTCGGCGGCCTTGACCTCGGCCAGGTCAGATTCGAGCGGTTTGGTGGCCAGCCAGCGGACGTCCACCTCGATGCCGAGGTGCGCGGCGGCGTGCCGCAGCGCGTCGTCGGTAGCCACGTGCGGAGGAAAAGCCAGGTCGCGGTCGCCAATGACCGCGACGCGCAGAGATCGGTCCATGGCCCCACTATGCGACGTTCCGGCCTGAGCACCAATACCAGACCATGCGTGCGCCATGAGCAATCGCTCATATCCAGGCGGGAAGCCTCGCGGGTTTCGGAACCTCCGTCCCGCACTCACCCAACCGGCCAGCGCACCCAAACCCGCCAGACCCGGCCTCGGACGCCCACCCGGCATCCCTACCCGCCGACCCGCGCCCCGCTACGACGTGGGCAAGACCGTCAAACGCGGCCGCACCCTCGCAGCACTACAACAATCCGGAGGATAAAGAACAAGCTTCGGCATTGGGGGAGAAGGGGGAGCCGGCGGGCGATGGGGAGTGGGCTGGTCGGCTGGCGGCCGATGGGAGTGGTGCTCGCCGTGTCGGCGCGGGCGCGGGGGGTTCAGGCTGTGCAGGCTCGCCGAACACGGCCGTCACTGCTTGGCCCCCGAGGGTGGCCAGAGCGCCGATGGGAGGTCGCAGGGGAGCAGGTGCGGCAGCGAGACCGGCAACTCCCGTAGCGGCAGCCGGTCCGCCGGTTATCCAGGGTTGGAGGACCCTTCCAGCAGGAGAGGACCTGGCCGACCTGGCCACCGACTACAGCGTCGGACGCTCCACCATCCACCGCATCATCCACGAGCCAGAAACCCCCACGTAGAACGCAGGATCATCGTCCCCCAAGCGATCACACACCGGCGTTGGGCGTCACTCTTCGCTCAAAATCATTCTCATCGCCAACGGCTGTTCCTGGGTTCCTCAACTCGATGCCGTGCCGCTGTTTGCACTTCGTGCACCTCTCCTTCCGGAAGGCGTACGGATGGCCGCCTGGGCTGAGTGCGAGCTGCGCAGCCCGTCCAGCACGAGGGTGATGACACCGTCGGCCTCGGCCCGCCAACCGGGGCGGTCATGGGCCGCGCCGATGCCGTGCAGCGCCATCATCACGGCACCGGCATCCACGTCGTCGCGAACGGCGCCGTCCCGCACGGCGGCGGCCACCAGGTCGGTGACAGCCTGCTCCAGCGCCCGGCTGCCCTCGGCGAGGGCACCCGAGCGATCGGCCATGAGCGTGGCCAACGTCCGGGCCATGCCCTCGTGGGCGTCTATGTGGTCGACCATGCCGTGTAGGAAGGTCGCCAAAGCCTCCGCCGCGGGCAGCGTGGCCTGTAGCTGGCGGGCGCGGTCGCACAGCGCGGCGACTTCCCCGTGGTAGACCGCCTCGGCCAGCGCCTCCCGGGTGGGGAAGTGGCGGTACAGCGTGCCGGTGCCCACCCCGGCCAGCTGGGCGAAGTCATCGAAGCGCAGGTCGAAGAAGTCCCCGGCGTCGAAGACCTCTCGTGCCTTGGCGATCAGGACATCGCGGTTGCGTTGGGCGTCGGCCCGCAGCGGCTTGTCGGCGGTCATGCGCTACCTCGCGTTGACAAATGGAGATGATCTCCATATCTTGAAAGAAGTGGAGATTGCCTCCAAATCGATCGTACCCCACGAGGTGCAGCGTGAAGATCCTCATGTTCGGCCGAGGCGTGATCGCCACCATCTACGGCTGGGCCCTGGAACAGGCGGGGCATGACGTCGAGTTCTACGTCCGGCCCGGCCGCGCGGCGACGTACGGGGACGCGGTGGACCTCGACCTGTTCGATACGCGGCGCCGGCTGTGGGGGCAGCGCGTCGCCGAGGAGTGGTCGGTGCGCTACCGCGAGGCGCTGGAGCCGGACCACGACTTCGACCTGATCGTGCTCAGCGTGCCGCACCACCGCCTCGCGGAGGCGACGGCCTTCCTGTCCTCGCGTGTCGGCCAGGCCACGGTGCTGGTCTTCGGCAACATCTGGACCGAGCCGCCGGCCGCGATCGGCGCACTACCGCTCGACCAGATCGCCTGGGGCTTTCCCCAGGCCGGTGGCAGTTTCGGCGCGGACGGCGTGCTCCACGGGGCGCTGCTGCCGTCGGTCATCTTCGGCACACTCGGCCAGCCCCCGACCGACCGGGAACGGGCCGTGCGCCAGGCGTTTCGCGAGGCCGGGCTCCGGATTAAGGAGCAGCCTGACTTCCGCGGCTGGCTGTGGGTCCATTTCGTGTCGGATGCCGGCCTGTTCTCGCAGGGCCTGCGGCTGGGTTCCCTGTCCAAACTGGCCGGGGCAACGGGCGACCTGCGCGAGGGGCTGCTGGCCGGCCGCGAGCTGCTGCCGCTCCTCCAGGCGCGCGGCCTCGACCTGCGACGGCACCGGGGCGGTGTGCTGCTGTTCCGGGCGCCCACCTGGCTGACGGCACCCGTGCTCGCCTGGCTGACTGCTCATGTCGCGCCCGCGCGCGTGAGCCTCACGGCGCACTCCGACCCCGACGCCGAGGAGCCGCGCGAGGTCTGCCGGGACACCCTGGCCGAAGCACGACGGTTGGGCATCTCGGTACCGCGACTGGAAGCGGCGGAACCGAACTTCGCCCGCGAGGGGACAGGTCGAGTCTGAATTTACCGATGTCGTCGGTCCCGGTGGTTCATTGCGGCTCCTTGGTCCACCGCATCCCAGAGCCAAACCCGGTCGCACCGGTCGGCCAACTGCCGTTCACACACGGCTTTCGCTGTCCAGCCTCTAGCGCCTGTCCGTGACGTCGTGGAAGGAAAAGTCATGACTACCGCCGAGAAGCACGAGTTCCCCATGGCCCGTACGTGCCCGTTCACGCCGCCGCCGGCGTACGAAGAGATCCGCGAAGAAGAGCCGGTCTCGCGGGTTCGTCTGCCCGACGGCGGGTGGGCCTGGGTGGTCAGCCGCCACGAAGACGTGCGAACCGTGTTGAACGACCGGCGGTTCAGCGCCGACCGGCAGCATCCGGAGTTCCCGCAGCTGGTCAAGGGCGAGGCGGCGTCCCGGCGGCCGGACGAGGAGCGCGTCCTGATCGCGATGGACGCGCCCGAGCACGGGCCGGCGCGCAAGGCCGTACTCGGCGAGTTCACGGTGCGCCGGTTGGAGGCGCTGCGGCCGCGGATCCAGGAGATCGTCGACGGGCAGATCGACGCGCTGCTGGCCGGGCCGCGGCCCGGTGACCTGGTGGACTCGCTGTCGCTGCCGGTCCCGTCACTGGTGATCTGCGAGATGCTGGGTGTGCCCTACGCCGACCATGAGTTCTTCCAGGAGCACACGGTGAAGGTGATCAAGCAGTCGACGCCGCCCGAGGAGCGGTGGGCGGCCGCGAAAGCCGTCCAGGGCTATATGGCCGACCTCATCGCGGAGAAGGAAGAGAACCCGCCGGACGACCTGCTCGGGCGGCAGATCATCAAGCTGCGCGCGGACGGCACCTACCGGCGGACGTCACTGGCCGGCATGGGCTTCCTGCTGCTCGTGGCCGGCCACGAGACGACGGCGAACATGATCTCGCTGTCGACCGTGGCGTTCCTGCGCAACCCGGAGCAGCTCTCGATGATCAAGGCCGACCCGGGCAAAACGCTCAACGCGGTCGAGGAGATGCTGAGGTACTTCACGATCATCGACGTGGCGACGGCCCGGCTGTGCGTCGAGGACATCGAGGTCGGCGGGCAGCTGATCCGCGCCGGCGAAGGAGTGCTGGCGCTAGGTTATTCGGCCAACCGGGACCCGCGGGCATTCGAGAACCCGGACGAGCTCGACATCGAGCGCGGCGCGCGCCACCACGTCGCGTTCGGGTTCGGGCCGCACCAGTGTCTGGGCCAGAACTTGGCTCGGATGGAGCTACAGATCGTGTTCGACACGCTGTTCGGCCGCGTCCCCACGCTGGAGCTGGCGGTGGATGTCGACGAGCTGCCGTTCAAGGACGACGCGAACATCTATGGCCTGTACCAGCTCCCGGTGACCTGGTAGCGGACGAACTGCCATCCCCATCTCAGGAGGAGAGGGCCATGAAGATCATCGTGGACACCGGCAGGTGCGTCGGTGCCGGACAGTGTGTGCTCACTGAGCCCGAGCTGTTCGACCAGAGCGAGGACGACGGCACAATCATCGTGCTGAACGAGACGCCGGAGGGCGAGCTGGTCGAGAAGGCCCGCGAAGCGGTGCACGTGTGCCCCAGCCGGGCCCTCTCCCTGGAGGAGTGAGTCAATCCGTGGATGGCCTTACAGCCTGAAAGGATCACGCTGATCGGTGTGGGACGCCGAACGGCGCGTCTCCGCTCAAACAGGGAGAACTCTCACAATGCGGCACTAGGTCGTCACTGCCGTGTGACATGTGCGCCGGTCCGACTCGGATCATGCTGACGTCGTGGCCGGCGCGTTGATGGAGCTTGTCTTCCAGCTCGGCGCCGGTTGGCGGGGTCGGCCTCGGCCGTGAGCGCGATTCGAGGGCCCCCGGCGAACGCGGACGAGTTCGTCGGCTTCCAGCCCGATCCGCTGGCCCGGTTCGTGCTCGATGCCTGCTTCGGCAAGGCGCTACGCGAAGCCAAACCTTCCACCCGTACCGGCCGAGCAGTCGCGCTGACGATCTGCTTCCCATTCCCGGAGCCGCACCACCACCTCGGTCCTGGGATCAGTCCCCTACGAGCTGACCAGCGCTAGATCGAGCACGTCGATGCCGACTGGGGTGCGCTCGGTCGCGATCCGGCTCATCGACCACGGACCGGGGAAGCGGTGCAGCAGTGCGTGAACCGCGATGGCGACCTCGTGGCGGGCCAGGTGCGCGCCGAGGCAGAAGTGCACCCCGTGGCCGAAGGAAAGGTGTTCGTTGGGCGTTCGGTCGGGCCGGAACTCGTGCGGCTCGGCGAACACCCGGGGGTCCCGGTTGGCCGAAAGCACCATGGCGATTACCCGCCGGCCGGTCTCGATGGGGTGCCCGGCGATGGTGGTCGGACCGGTGGTGAACCGGTCGGTGCCACCGATCGGGGGTAGGAACCGCAGCACCTCCTCGATGGCAGCGGGTATCAGTCCAGGGTCAGCACGCAGCCGGGCCAGTGCTTCCGGGTGAGCCGCCAGGCACAGCACGATGTTGACCAGCAGGGTTTTGGTCGTCTCGTGGCCGTTGATGAGCAGCAGCGTGCAGAAGTTGAGCAATTCCTCGTCGGAGAGCCGGCTGCCGTCCGGTTCGGCGGCCAGCAGAGTGTCGATCACGTCGCCTTGGGGTCGGGCCCGGTGTTCGGCGAACACCTGGCGAAAGTACTCGGCCAGTTCGGCGTGCGCGGTGCGGAACGCGGCCTGACGCACCGGGTCCTCGCTGAACGAGCCGGCGAAGGAAGTGATCGCCTCGGTCCAGCGCACGAAGTCCGGTTGTCGGTCCGCTTCCACTCCGAGCAGCGCGGCGATGGTGCGCACCGGCAACGGGAGACCGAGCCGGCCGATCACGTCCAACTCACCGTCCACCTCGGCCAGTTGGGTCCGCACGGTATCGGTGATCGAGGGAAGCAACGCCCGGATCGCGCGGGGTGTGAAGGCCCGGCTGACCAGCCGGCGCAGCAGGTGGTGCCGGGGCGGGTCGATCGCCGACAGGCCGCCGAGAATCGGGTTGTCCCGGTGTGGCACGGGTTGCGCGCTGTAGCGCAGCTCGTCGGACGAGAACGCCGGGTAGTCGGCGAGCACCTGCTTCACCTCGGTGTAGCCGTGCACCACCCAGGCCTCGAACGGTTCGACGAAACGCACCCCGTCCCCGGCGAGACCGTCCCGTGCGCTCTGCCGGTACCAGTCGAGGATCTCCCTGACAACATCATCAGCCATGCGTCGAGTGTGTTAGCCCCGGCTGGTCGAGGCTTGGAGAAAACGGACATCCGGCAGCAACGTGGTCGGCGGCGCCCCCATCGCGTACCGGAACTCGGCCAGCAGGTGCGCCTGGTCGTAGCAGCCGCTGCGCACGGCGATGGCCGCCCAGTCCGGACGCTCGCCCTTGGCCACCGCGGCGAGCGCCGCGGCGAGCGCGTGGTGCAGCCGCACCACCCGCACGTAGGACTTGGGCCGCAGCCCGACCGCCACCCCGAACCGCCGCCGTAGTTGCCGCTCGGACAACCCGGCCCGGGCGGCATGCTGGACTACCGGCGTACCTGGCGCCGCGTGCATCGCCGCCAGTACGACGCGCACCCGCTCGTCGACCCGGCATTGCCCGGCCCGCGCCCGCACCAGTGCCAACGCCCCGGCCAGCCGCTCGGTCACCGACCCGGCCGGCTGCCCGACCTCGATGGGCGCCCCGGCCAGCGGCACCTCGTCGGCTGCGACCCCAAACAGTCCGGTCACCGTCCCCGGTCGCAGCCGCACCCCGACCAGGGGCCCGCCCTCGGGCAGCGGTCCCTGCCGGACTCGTGTCTCCGGCCCGGCCAGCCAGCATGCCCCGTCCGGCATGACCAGCAGGTCGACGGCAGGTTGCGGCAACCCTCTCGGCACCGCGTCGCCATCCAGCACCCAGCTCCCGGCCACCAGATGGGCCAGGTCGGCAGGCACGGCCAAAGCGGTCACCAGTGCAGTCAACCCGGCGACCGCCTCGTTCGCCAGCGATTAAGCGGACCACGGACGCGGGACGGAGCACGCGGGAGGGGCTCCGCAGGATCGGGCCGGCCTCAATCTCCCCGAACTCACGCCCTTCGTGCGCCCCGGCCCCTGAAAGGCCGTGAGTTCCGGCTGAAGAGCCTTGAACAACGTCGAACCCACGGCCGACGTGTCGGTAATGAAGCTGTCATGAAGTACACGCGATCGCGTCCGCCCAGGTCAGCGGGATGCGTGTAGGGGGACAGAGTTACCATCCCGTCGGGTGTACTCGTTCGGTCGTGGGGTCTGCCACCAGGTCAACGTGATCGCGTGTACCTGGTGGGACGGATCATCCGCCGTGGCCCCGGCTATTCGGTCCGTGTGGTGGCCCCGCTTGCGCTTCACCGCGCCGTGCTGGAGCAAAGTGCGGCCGCTGCCGGCAGTGCCGGCCCGGCTGAGCGCAAGGCGCACCGGGTGTACGCCGCCCGCGTCGCAGCCGTCCAGGCAACCCGACTGCATGGGGGCATGACCTGCGGAAACCCTCCGGCGAGACGCATTCGAACGAAAGTCACGGCAAGCCGCTCAACTCTGCTCTGCTGATGGGACTTTTCGTTCGAATGCTCGTCATGCCCCAGGTCCTACTCAACCACAAGACCGGCCTGCCGGGCCGCTGCCACGACGACATTGGCGAACGCCTCGTATGCCAAGCTGTCCTGCCCCCCGCCAAAGTCCTGGGTATCGCGGTATTCGACGATCACCGCGGGCGATTCCCTGGTGGCGTTCATCTTGCCCATGGAATAAGTGAACATCCCAACGGGCCGAGCCGCGTGCGGGGTATGCGCGGGATACCCGAGCGGAGGGGAGAGCTTGTCATAGTCGCCGCCGCGCGGCCCCATCCCGGTCACGTCCTGATCGAGGTCGGCCGCCGTCCCTGGGTCGCCATGACGGATCGAGTCGAGCCATTCGCCGATCGTGAGCGGGTTGGCGAACAGGTCCCTTTTGTTGCCGAGACTGTACGGCCGGGGGCAGACCCGGCCGGACTTGACATCAGGGGTGAGGTTGTTGTTCACCTTCGCGTCGAAGGCCGTTCGGTCCTGGTCTTCCAGGACCATCCGGTAGAGGGAGCGCAGGTTCGTGCGGGGCAGCAGGGGAAAGCCCGCTTTGGGTCCATCGTCACTGGTGAGGGTCTGCGTGGCGAAAACCCACATGCTGTAGTGGAGCAGCACGACGAAGGCGTAGAGCGTCGGGCTCGGGTTCATGCCCTTCAACCAGGCTTCGGCGCGTTCGATGATCGCGCCATCGAACGACCCCAGCCGTGCAGGTAAGTTCACAAGCGGGACATCCAACGTAGCTTGGACCACACCACGAGTCTTTGCCCCCTCGCGGGCGCCGGGGGCGCCGACGGCCAGACGGTCGTCCCGGGGGAAGACGACCGGTGCTGCGGGAGCGGGGGTGAAGTTCCACTGGACGATCGGATCGTGCAGCGTGAGAATCAGCAGGTTCCCGTACGCGGTACCCAGCGTGAGCGCTGGCTTGTTGCTCGGCGGAACCTCTTGGGTCCCGACTTTCAGCCGTCCGCCCTGCTTCATCATGACCGGTAACAGAACGCCCCGCTGGAGGTTGGCCATACGTACAGGCTTTTTGCTTTCGCTGTCCACTACCAGATTCGAGTCCGCGGCGAAGAATTTCCCGAGCTCTGGTGAAAGCCGCTCGATCTCCACTGTTCGGCCCGTGATCAGGGTCAGTAGATCGCCGATGAACAGAAGTTGTTGGCGCAGAGCCACCCAGGTCTCTACGGGATCGCTGATGATCTCGACCTCGCCCCCGTCGGATTCGATCGCGATGCCTGCGTTTTCGCTGTAGAAGACCCTTCCTTTGGAAGGGACATCGCCGCACGGGTGCCAGGAGCCGGCGTCTTGGTGGTAGAACCTGAGGTCGGTGTGTGGGAACTGCCATTCGAACCCGATCCTCGGCATGATGCCCCTCCCATCGTTGGACGTTGTCGTCCTCTGTCTAGAGGATTCGGCGCGGGTCTTTGATACATGTCTGGATGAGACAGGGTAGGAGCCTCCTCATGGGGTGCGGGCGATCCGCAGCGTCGCCTCGACCGTCCAGGCCGAGGCGACCACCCCGAGCAGGGCCAGTGCGACGGCGGCCCGCCCCCCGTCCTGCGTGCCGCGCGACGTCGCGGTACATCGTCGCGGTCGCCGCCACCCCGGCCCGTGCGCCGGCCCCCCACATCACCTCGGTGGATGCGGTCAGGGTCCCGGCGAGGCAGAGCATCGCCGAGGCCAGCAGCCCCAGCCCGCCGAGCGCCTGCGCTCTCATGTTCGTCGTCAGGGCCGGCGGTGCGTCGGCGGGATCGGGTCGGGTCGTGCTCGGCAGCGATGTGAGCGGAGATTTCTTCGCCCAGGCGGATGTCGTGGCCGAGGCTGGCCAGGTGCTGGTGGCGCCGGGCTGGGTAGCCATTGTCACAATTGGCGCGCAAGTGCTGCCAGGCGGCGCGTCAACAGTGACGATATCGGTGTGATCGGGCAAGGACGCGGCTGGCGGATCCTGCTCGCCACGCTGTCCATCATTTCCGTCGCTGCGCTGGTGGTCGCGGTATGGCGTGCGTACACACCGGGTGAGGCGGTAAATCTTGCTGATGTCGCCGCCGTAACATTGGCCGCAGCCACGACCATTGGCGCCGTCGGGATATGGAGCCGGCGCCCCCCAACCGAGGCAATGCCGACCGAAGCCGATATTGACACTGCCGCACGGGTACTGGCCGGGCTCGTGGAACGGCAGTGGCGCGCCGAAGCCCGGCACCGTCTGCTGGATGACCCCGATCCGATCCCGGTGCAATGGCAGCTCATCAAGAACAAGAGCGTGATGAGCCACCCCTATTTGATCGCTCCCGAGACCTTCACCTTCACCGGCGGCACCAGTGACATCGCCGAATTGGCGAGGCGCTTTCGTGCATTGAAACGAGGACGGCTGGTCATCACCGGCGCGGCAGGCATGGGCAAGACCACCCTGGCGGTACAGCTGCTGCTGCAGTTGCTGTCCACACGACGAGCCGATCAGGCCGATCACGCCGAAGCGAGCGCGCCGGTGCCGGTGCTATTGCCGGTTTCCGGCTGGGACATCACGCTCTATCCCCGGCTGCACGAGTGGCTTGCGGCGCGCCTAGTCCAGGACTACCCCGCGCTGGCTGCCCCACAGCTCGTCCGGGGCGCCGCCGCACTAGTGCAAGACGGGCATGTTCTGCCCATCCTGGACGGCCTGGACGAAATTCCCGGCCAATCTCGCCCCAAGATCATCAACGCGCTCAACGACTCACTGACTCACCGCGACCAACTCATCATCACCAGCCGCACCACCGAGTTCACCAGCGCAATTACCCAAAATGGCCGGCCGCTCAATGCCGCCCTGGTCATCGAGCCCAAGGCCCTCACGCGCGATGCGGCAGCCCACTATCTGACCACCTGCCTGCCCGGATCCCTGCCGCCCGCGTGGGAGAAAGTCCTGGCCGCGCTGCGTTCCGGCGCCCTGCGTGGCCTGACCCAACTCGCGGCGACTCCCCTGGGGTTGTGGCAGATTCGTACCGTCTACCAGGCCCCTGGAGCCGGCCCCACGTCGTTGACCGGCCCCTTGGGCGCCCACCCGTCTCCGGGCCGCTGACGTCCGGGCCACGGTCCTCGCCACGGATCTTTGCCATGGACAGCGTCACGAAGCGCGCCAAGGCCAGGGCATACTGTTCCGCCGCCCGGCACGCCTCACCGAGGATGAGCCCGGCACATCTCGGGGTGATCGGTATCCGCTGATCGGACTGCGAGGCGGGCCGCATCGGCACATCGGTCGTGGGCGGTCTGGCGTCGTTGAAGTGCCGTTTCGTCTGAGGGATTTGTGCGCGTTGGGCGCTCTCTCCCGCAGGGCCGTCTGGACAGGTCGGGGTGTTGGAACGGGCGGTGGAACGCGGTGGAACGCCCTTCTAGGTAGGGCGGCTCTGCCTCGGGGTTATGCCATCGCGGAGCCGCCGGGGGGTTCATGCCGGCCACCGGGGTGCGTGGTCGGCGCCGGCTCGTCCACTCCAAGGAGGATGCAGTGATCGACCGTGTCCAAGACCGGTCCGGCCGAGGCTCGCGGATCGAGCCCGCGGCCGGAGAGCGGGATGAGCGATGACGGGGGAGCCCGTTCCCGGGATGCGGGATTTCCGGCTGATGGTGGCGCCGGAGCCGTTCGACCCCGCGGAAGCGGAACCATCCCACCAAAAACCGTCCCACCAAGAACCGCCCCCCAGCGAGTCGTCCCAACGCGAGCGCCCCGCCGCGGCGGGCGTGGCGCGAGGGACGGTCGTGCAGGTCGCGGCGTTGCTGAGCGAGCCCGACATCGCCCGCCTCAAGGCGTCGTACGGCCTGCGCCTGGACAAGTTCATCCCGAACCTGGCCTACCTCGAACGACTCGACACCGCGACCGCCGACCGGGTACGCGCGGACTTCCTGGTCCGGGCGGTCATCCCGTTCCCGCAGGCGTCGAAGCTCGCCCCCACGATCCCCGCCACCGGGCCGCTCGACCTGACGATGGTGCTGTTCGAGGACTCGGACCCCGTCGCCGTCACGGCGAGTCTGACCGCGATCGGCGCGCGTGACATCGCCACGACCGACGACCGGGAGAGCGGCGGGCGGTTGCGGTTGCACCTCACGCTCGACGATCCGTCCAGGGTCGCCCAGGCCGCGGCGATCGACGACGTCATCTGGATCGAGCCCGAGCCCGAGTTCACCCTCATGGACGCCGGGGCGGCACGGGTGATCCAGTCGGGCGACCCGTCCAGCGGCCCGGTCTGGATCCACAACATGCACGGCGAGGACCAGGTGATCGGGATGATCGACCAGGGCGGCGTCGACCTGGATCACTGCTTCTTCGCCGACAACCCGCCGAACAAGCCCGGTCCGAACCATCGCAAGGTGGTCCGGGCATTCAACGAAGGCGTCGTCGGCCGGCACTTCATGTTCATGGCCGGCATCATCGCCGGTGACCAGCTCGGCTTCTCCGGCAATCACCCGAACCGTGGCGGCGCGTGGGCCGCCAAGCTCGTCACCCGCAGCCTCGGGGACCTGAAGCGAGAGAAGATCAGTACGGGTTTCCTGGCCTTCAGCCTGGAGACCCTGCTGAAGGCGGCGAGCGACGAAGGTGCGCGCGTCCACAACCTGAGCTGGGGGACCGGCAAGGTGGCGGCCTACGACGTGATCGCCCAGGACGCGGACAAGTTCAGCTTCGAGCACGAGGAGCAGTTGCTGGTCGCGGCCGGCCAGAACGTGGAGGACGGGCCGGAGAACCTGCCGCCCGGGATCGCGTTCAACACGCTCTGCGTCGCGGCCACGAAAGCCTTCCCCGACCACATGTCGCGGGGAAACGGGGTGAACGGGCCGACGCCCGACGGCCGCCGCAAGCCGGACCTCATGGCGGTCGGCTGCGGCATCACCACCTCGACGATCCCTACGCCCCCTCCCAAAGGCCCGTTCTGCGACGTGGAAACGATCGCGTGCGGCTGCAGCGCCGCGACGGCGAACACGTCGGCCGCGGCCGCGCTGGTGCGCCAGTACTTCCAGAGGGGCTTCTACCCGGCCGGCGAACCGCGCCAGGACAAGGTCATCAAGCAGCCGTCAGGAGCGCTGATCAAGGCGGTGCTGCTCAACTCGACCGTCCGCATGACCGATCATCCCGGCTACCCGAACGACATCACGGGCTGGGGGATCATCCAGCTCGACCGGACGCTGTTCTTCAAGGACTCCTCCACCCGCAGGCTGATCGTCAAGGATGTCCCGAAGAGCGCCGGCCTGCGGATGGACGAGACGCGTACGTCCCAGTTCTTCGTCAACAGCGGCACGGAGCCGCTGAAGATCACTCTGGTGTGGGTCAACCGGCCGTCGTCCGACCAGAACATGCCGCATCCCCGGGTGGACGCCATCAGGTTCGAGGTGGAGGACTCCCAAGGCAACTTCTACATGGGCAACGACTTCGACGGGATCGCCGGGGTCTCGCGGAAGCTGGCCACGGCCCCGGCCAACCCGCCGGACGCGATCAACAACGTCCAGATGGTCATCGTGCAACAGCCCACTCCAGGGACCTGGAGGATCAGGCTGCGCCAGTCCGGGCACCGGGAGAAACAGCGCTACGCGCTCGTGGTCTCCGGTGACGTCCTCGTGGACGAGCTATGACGGGCCGGAGCCCCGACTTCCGGCTGCTGGTGGGGCCGGAGCCGTTCGATCCCGCGGAGCTCGCACAAGAGAGCGCGACCGCCGGGGCGCGGGCGACGGTTGTGCAGGTCGCGGCGTCGCTGAGCGAGCCGGACATCGCCCGGCTCAAGGCGGCGTACGGGCTGCGGCTGGACCGGTTCGTCCCGAATCTGGCCTACCTCGAACGGCTGGACACCGCGACCGCCGACCGGGTACGCGCGGACTTCCTGGTCCGGGCGGTCACCCCGTTCCCGCAGGCGTCCAAGCTCTCGCCCGACATCCCGGCGACTGGGCCGCTCACCCTGGTGGCGGTGCTGTTCGACGACTCGGACGCCGATGCCGTCACGGCGAGTCTGACCGCCATCGGCGCACACGACGTCGCGACGAGCGACGCCCGCGAGTTCGGCGGCAGGCTGCGCCTGGTCTTCGGGCTCGACGACGCGACCAGGCTCGCCCAGGTCGCGGCGCTGGACGACGTCACGTGGCTCGAACCGGCGCCCGCGGTCGAGAACCAGGACGTGCCGTCCGCCCAGACGCTCCAGTCCGGCGACCCGGCCCGGGGCACCGTGTGGGATCAGCACCTGCACGGCGAGGAGCAGGTGATCCAGATCATCGAAGAGGGCACGCTCGACCTCAACCACTGCTTCTTCGCCGACACCGCCCCGAACAGGCCAGGCCCGGGTCATCGCAAGGTACGCGCGCTGTTCAAAAGGGCCAACACCGCGCTCGACAGCCACTTCATGAAGGTCGCGGGCATCCTCGCCGGCGACGAGATCGGCAACTCCGGCCAGCACCAGGACCGCGGCGGCGCCTGGGCCGCGAAGATCGTCGGCAACGACAGCGCCGCGCTGCGCGACCTGGGCCCGGATCACCGCAGTGTCCACCAGTTCCTGGAGGACGGGAGGGGCGTCGGCGCGACCATCCACAACTTCAGTTGGGTCAACGCCATCACCGTCCGCTACGAGTCCACCGCCCGGGACGTGGACGCGTTCTGTTTCGCCCACGAGGAGCAGGTGGTGGTCGCCGGCGGGCCGAACACGCGGCCGAACGCGAAGAACCTGCCGCCCGGCATCGCGCTCAACGCGATCTGCGTCGCGGCGGCCAGGGCCCACCCCGGCCACATGTCGCGGGGCAGCGGCGTGGACGGGCCGTCGTTCGACAGCCGCCGCAAGCCGGACCTGATGGCCGTCGGCTGCGGCATCAGGACCTCCGTCCTGCCGCCCGCGCCGCCCCAGGGCCTGTACTGCGACACCGCCCTCCAGGCGTGCGGCACCAGCTTCGCGACGCCGAACGCGTCGGCCGCCGCCGCCCTTGTACGCCAGTACTTCACGCAGGGCTTCTACCCGAACGGCAAGGCCGAGCAGGACAAGGTCGTCAAGCAGCCGTCAGGCGCGCTGATCAAGGCGGTGCTGCTGAACGCGACCGTCGACATGACCGGCCACCCCGGCTATCCGAGCGACATCGAGGGCTGGGGGCTCATCCAGCTCGACCGGGCCCTGTTCTTCGAGAACGGCACGCGCAAGCTGATCGTGCACGACGTCCGGCGCGCCGCCGCCCTGGGGACGTCCACGACCCGCTCGTACGGCTTCACCGTCGACAACGCGGGCGAGCAGTTGAAGATCACCTTCGTCTGGACGAGCAAGGCGATGACCGAGGTGGCGCCGTTCACCCCGGACCCCATCCGGTTCGAGGTGGAGGACCCCGCCGGGGGCTTCTACGTGGGCAACGACTTCGACGTGCCCAACGGCGTCTCGCGGAAGCTGGCGGCGCCCCCGAAAGCGCCGCCCGACATCGCCAACAACGTCCAGATGGTCGTCGTGAACAACCCCGCTCCCGGCGCCTGGACGATCCGGCTCCGCCCCGTGCTCACGCGGGCGCCGCAGGGCTTCGCGCTGGTGATCACGGGGGGTGTGCGATGAGGAGTGAGGGACAGGACTTCCGGCTGCTGGTGGGGCCGGAGCCGTTCGATCCTGTAGAGCTCGCACAAGAGAGCGCGGCGGCCGGGGCGCGGGCGACGGTCGTGCAGGTCGCGGCGTCTCTGAGCGAGCCGGACATCGCCCGGCTCAAGGCGGCGTACGGGCTGCGCCTGGACCGGTTCATCCCGAATCTGGCCTACCTCGAACGACTGGACACCGCCACGGCCGACCGGGTACGCGCGGACTTCCTGGTCCGGGCCGTCACCCCGTTCCCGCAAGGGTCCAAGCTCTCCCCGGACATCCCGGCGACCGGGCCGCTCGACCTGGTGGCGGTGCTGTTCGACGACTCGGACGCCGACGCCGTCACGGCCGCGCTGACGACGATCGGTGCGCACGACATCGCCACGGTCGACGGCCGGGCGTTCGGCGGGCGGCTGCGGCTGCGTCTCACGTTGGACGACGCGGCCAAGGTCGCCCAGGTCGCGGCGCTGGAGGACGTCACGTGGCTCGAACCGGTGCCTGCGATCGTCGACGCGGACGTGCCCTCCGCCCAGACGACCCAGTCCGGCGACCCGGCCCGCGGCACGATCTGGGCGCACGACCTGCACGGCGAGGGGCAGGTGATCCAGGTCATCGAACGGGGCACGCTCGACCTCAACCACTGCTTCTTCGCCGACGCCGCGCCGAACAAGCCGGGGCCGGGTCATCGCAAGGTCCGTGAGCTGTTCAACCCGAGAGGGGCCCCGCCCCGCGACCACTTCATGAAGGTCGCGGGCATCGCGGCCGGTGACGAGCTGGGCAACTCCGGTCAGCACCAGGACCGCGGCGGCGCCTGGGCCGCGAAGATCGTCGGCCACGACGCCAACCTGATCCTCGCGCCGCCGGACAAGACCTCGCCGGACAAGGACCGCCGCCCGCGCAGCCTGCAGGAGCTGCTGGAGGACGGGAGGGGCGCCGGCGCGACCATCCACAACCTGAGCTGGAGCACCAATATCCGCTACGACGTCGCCGCCCGCGACCTGGACGCGTTCTGCCTCGCCCGCGAGGAACAGGTGGTCATCGTCGCCGGCGAGAACACGGGGGTGAGTCCGAAGAACGCCTCGCCCAGCGTGGCGTTCAACGCGCTCTGCGTGGCGGCGGCCAGGGCCCACCCCGACCACATGACGCGGGGCAGCGGCGTGGACGGGCCGTCGTTCGACGGCCGCCGCAAGCCGGAGCTGATGGCCGTCGGCTGCGACATCAGGACCTCCGTCCTGCCGCCCACACCGTCCACGGGCCTGTACTGCGACACCGCCGTCCAGGCCCGGTGCCACACCAGTTTCGCGACGCCGAACGTCTCGGCCGCGGCCGCCCTCGTACGCCAGTACTTCACGCAGGGCTGGTACCCCAAGGGCAGGCCGGTGGACGGCAACCGCATCCCCAGCCCGTCAGGAGCGCTGATCAGGGCGGTGCTGCTGAACGCGACCGTCGACATGAGCGGTCATCCCGGCTACCCGACCGACACCGAGGGCTGGGGGCTCATCCAGCTCGACCGCACGCTCTTCTTCGACGGCGCGGGCGCGAGCACCCGTTCGATGGTCGCGATCGACATCCCGAGCCGAGCCGGTCTGCGCATGGCCGAGAACCGCACGTACCGCTTCTTCGTCCATGACGCCCACGAGCCGTTGAAGATCACCTTCGTGTGGGCGAACCGGCCGCCGTCCGAGAACCAGACCACTCCCACCGTGCAGACGATCAGGTTCGAGGTCGAGGACCCCGCCGGGAACCTCTACGCGGGCAACGACTTCGACGTGCCCAGCGGCTTCTCCCGGCAGCGCAAGACCAGCCCGCCCGTTCCGCCAGACATCACCAACAACGTCCAGATGGTCGTCCTGCCGAGCCCCGTCATCGGTACGTGGATGATCCGGCTCCGCCCGTTCCTGAATCTTGACACCCAAGGTTACGCGCTGGTCATATCCGGCGGCGTGATCTAGACCGGAGGTATCCCGCGATGGCATTGTCCGTCGAATCCCTGATGCTCGAGGTGGGCAAGGCGTTCGCCCCTCTGGAGCAGCGGCTGCGCGGTGACGAGATCCCGCTGCTGTTCGCCGAGATCGGCCTGCCGGCGCCCGGCGTCGTGCTGGCCGCGCAACCCGTACGCACTGCCGTGGAAGGCGCGGCCACGGCGCTGAGCGGGCTGCCCCGCTCGCTGTCCGACCTGGCCGCGGCGATCGAGGCCGAGGACGCGGACCGGATCGCGGAGAGCGTGGCCGCGATCAGCAAGCTGGTCACGACCGTGGCCGACGCGGTCGGGGTGGTGGCCGGCGCGATCCGGGCGGCCGCGGCGGCGGCCGGGCCGAACCGGGCCGAGGTGGAGGCGTTCGCCGGTGAGCTGGCGGAGCGGCTGTTCGGCTTCGCGCTGATCACCTACCTCCAGGACAGGAAGCCGATCGTGGCGAACGTGCTGGAGCTGATCGGCGTCCTGGAGTCGACGCCGATCGCCGCGACCCCCGCGGCGCCCACGCACGTGCGCCGGGTGCTGCGCCTGGACCGGCTGAGCGGCTTCCTGCGCGACCCCGTCGCCACCCTGACCGAGCTCTACCGCTGGGGCGGCCCGGACTTCGACTGGGACCTGCTGCTCCAGCGCCTGTCGATCTTCCTCACCACGGTGTCGCACTTCGCCTTCCCGCAGCCGGGGCCGCCGCCGTTCCTGCGGGTCGCCGGCGTGGACATCGGCAGGACCGATGACCAGATCCCCGGCGTGGCGGCCACGCTGCGGCTCGACGCCAAGGACCATCTCGAGCTCATCGTGCCGGTCAACGACTCCGTGGCGCTGGTCGCGACGGCCGACGCGGCGATGGAGGCCGGGGCGGCCGTCGAGCTGCTGCCGCCCGCCGGCCTGCGGATCGTGCCGCCGTCCGGAGAGGTGCGCGGCTCGGTGCGGTTCGGCGTCCAGGCGCCGCCCGCCGCCGGCGGCCCGCCGCTGGTCATCCTCGGCACCGCGGGCAGTTCCCGCGTCGAGGCGCGCTCCCTGCGCATCACGGGCGGGGCGGACCTCGACTGGAACGCCGCCGCCGGCCGCGCCGAGGGCGAGCTGGTGCTGGAGGCCGCCGTCGAGGGCGGCAAGATCGTGCTGAACCTGGCGGACGCGGACGGCTTCCTCGGGACGATCCTGCCGTTCGGCTCCATCGAGCTCGACGCCGACGTGGGACTGTCCTGGTCGAGCGCGACCGGGCTGCGCTTCCGCGGCACGGGCGGGGTCGAGGCCGACATCCCGGTCGACCTCCAGGTCGGCCCGGCGGAGATCCGCTCGCTCCACCTCGGCCTGCGCCTGACCGACGACGGGGTCGCCCTGGAGGTGTCCGGCACGGTCGGCGCCCAGCTCGGCCCGATCGCGGCCGTGGCCGACAGGATGGGAGCGGTGATCAAGCTGTCGCGCGAGGACGGCGCCCTCGATCTCGACGTCGGCTTCAAGCCCCCCACCGGGGTCGGGCTGAAGATCAGCGCGAACGGCGCGTCCGGCGGCGGGTTCCTGTCCTTCGACCCCGACCGCGGCGAGTACGCCGGCGCGCTGGAACTGGAGATCGTCGACCTCATCGCGGTCAAGGGCATCGGGCTCATCACCACCCGCCAGCCGGACGGCTCGCCGGGCTTCTCGCTGCTCATCGTGCTCACCGCGGAGTTCCCCTCCGGCATCCAGCTCGGCGCCGGATTCACGTTGCTGGCCGTCGGCGGGCTCCTGGGACTCAACCGCAGGATGGACCTGCAGGCGCTCATCGAGGGCGTGCGGACCGGGGCGATCGAGTCGGTCGCGTTCCCGAAGGACGTGGTCGCGAACGCGCCGCGGATCCTGTCCGACCTCGGCCGGTTCTTCCCCGCCCAGCAGGGAACGTTCCTCATCGGCCCGATGGCCAAGATCGGGTGGGGCACGCCGCCCCTCATCACCGCCTCGGTCGGCCTGATCATTGAGGTGCCGGGCAACATCGCGATCCTCGGCGTCGTACGGGCCGCGCTGCCCTCTCCCGAGGACCCCCTGCTGCTCCTGCAGGCCCAGTTCCTCGGCGCGCTGGAGCGGGACAAGGGACGGCTGTGGTTCTTCGCCAAGCTCGTCGAGTCGCGCATCGTGGGGATGACCGTCGAGGGCGGGATGGGCCTGCTGGTGGCCTGGAGCGGCGACCGCGAGCTGATCGTGACCGTCGGCGGCTTCCATCCCGGTTTCCGGCCGCCGCCGCTGCCCTTCCCCACGCCGGCCCGGCTCGCGGTGGACCTGCTCAACCGGGGCGGGCAGCTCATCCGGGTGACCGGCTACTTCGCGCTCACCCCCAACACCGTGCAGTTCGGCGGCGGTGTCGAGGTGCGGCTGGGGTTCAGCTCGTTCGGGGTCGAGGGCCATCTCACCCTCGACGGGCTGATCAACCGCGACCCGTTCCGCTACAAGGCGCACAGCTCGGGGCACGTCTCGCTCAAGGCGTTCGGCGTCGGCGTGTTCAGCCTCAGCCTGGACCTCACGCTGGAGGGCCCGGCCCCGTGGCGGGTGCACGGGCGCGGCTCGATCGGCTTCCTGTTCTTCTCCATCTCCGCCGACTTCGACTTCTCCTTCGGCGAGGAGCTGGCGCTGTTCGTGCCGACGGTTCTCGGGCTGCCGCTGCTGGTCTCGGAGATCGCCAAGAACGAGAGCTGGGAGACCCGGCTGCCGGGCGGCGGCGTCCGTACGCTGGTCTCCCTGCGCAGCCTCCCGGCGGGCGAGGACCTGGTGCTGCACCCGCTCGGCACGCTCGTCGTCCGGCAGCGGGCGCTGCCGCTGGGCGTCCGGGTGGACCAGGTCGGCGGGCAGCCGATCACCGACGGGCGGCGCTTCACCCTCACCACGCCGCAGAACGGCGGGTTCGTCGAGAAGTCGGTCACCGGCGAGAAGTTCGCGATGGCCCAGTTCCAGAAGATGTCCGACGCGGCCAAGCTGTCGCGGCCCTCGTTCGAGACGCAGGACGCCGGGCTGGAACTCACCTCCGACCAGGGCAATCTCGCGACCGCCCGGGTCGTGCGCCGCGCTGTCCGGTTCGAGCTGCACCTCATCGACAGCGCCGCCGCGCAGCCGGCCGGAGTCGCGCTCGCAGCCGCCACCAGCGCGCCGGTACAGCGCTTCCACAGCGTCAGCGAGCCGGTGTTCGACGAGCTGCTGCGCGGTTCGAGCACCAGCCGGTCGGGGCTGTCGGCCCGGCAGGCCAGGCAGCGGCAGCCGTTCCTGGCCGAGGACACCGTGCGGGTCGACGAGCAGCGGTTCGTGGTCGCGTACGTGAAGAGCAACCGCCAGGCATTCCCCCCGAGCCGCCCGGGCACGACCACGCGCCGGGTGCCCTCGACGTTCCGCAGCCGCGCGACGGCCGAGGACGCGCTGGCCGGATTCGTGACGATCGACCCGAACCTGGCCGGGCAACTGCACGTGATCCCGGCGGCCGAGGCGGCCGTCACGCCGGGCGTGCCCGGCACGTGGTCACCCGCGGGCGTGCTGCCGGCACCGGTGTCCGAGGTGGACCTCGTGCCGCTGCAGAACGGCCGCGTCCTGATCGCCGGGGGCACCGCCCCCGACGGCTCGCCCATCCAGGTCACCCAGTTGTTCGACCCGGCGGGCGACTCGTGGTCCACCGGACCCGCGCTCGGGGCCGCGCGCAGGCGGCACGCCACCACGCGCCTGCCCGACGGCCGCGTGCTCGTCACAGGCGGGCAAGGCGGCGGGCAGGGCGGCGGGCAGGGCGGCGGGCAGGGCGGCGGGCAGGGCGGCGGGCACACGCCGCTCGCCTCCGCCGAGCTCTTCGACCCGGCCGCGGGCCGGTGGACCCCGGCTGCCGGCATGGCCGTCGCCCGCCACGGGCACTCGGCCACCGTGCTGGGCGACGGCCGGGTGCTGGTCGCCGGCGGCAGTGGCGCGCGGGACGGGCAGGAGGACGGCGCGCTCGCGTCCGCCGAACTGTACGACCCGGCGACCGCCACGTGGACCGCCACGGGAACGCTCAGCAGCGCCCGCACCGGCCACCAGGCGGTCCTGCTGGACGACGGCCGGGTCCTGGTCACCGGCGGCCTGCTCCCCACCGGCGCGGGCCGCGCCGAGCCGCTGGCCTATTGCGAGGTGTTCGACCCGGCCGGCGGCGAGTGGAGCACCACCGGCAGCCTCGGCACGGCACGGGCCGGGCACCAAGCCGTCCTGCTGACCGACCACCGGGTGCTGGTGACCGGCGGCGACCCTGTCGTGGCCGCCGACGGCACGCTGGACCCGCACAGCCTCGCGAGCGCCGAGCTGTACGACCCGGTCAGCGAGGTCTGGAGCCCGGCGCAGCCGATGCCGGACGGCGGCCGCTCCGGCCACCGCGCGATCCCGCTGCGCTCCGGCGAGGTGCTGGTGACCGGCGGCACCGGCGCGCCCGAGCGGAGCGCGGGCTTCCGGTCCGTCATCTCCTACGACCCCCGGTCCGGGACCTGGCGCACGCTGGGCGGCCTGCTGCTGGGCCGTAGCGCCCACGCCGTCGCCGAACTGCCCGACGACCGGGTGCTGGCCGCCGCGGGCGTGGCCGGCACCGACCCCACAGGCACCGGCGAGGTGCTGATCCCATGACTAACGAAGGAATGACCATCATGCCCAAAGCCACCGAGCCACCCGCCGGAACCTGGAAAACCGCGGGTGACCTGCCCACCCCCGCCGCCTGGCACGGCCAGCACGACGGGCCGGTGCTGCTCGTCGACGGCACCGTGCTGGTGGCCGGCGGCGCCGACGCGGCGGGCGGCTCGCTCGCCGACGCGGCCCTGTTCGGCAAGAAGCAGGGAACCGATCACGACACCTGGGACCGGGCCGACCCGATGGGCACGCCACGGCGGCTGCACTCGCTCACCCGCCTGGCCGACGGCCGCGTCCTCGCCGTCGGCGGCCTGAACGGCAGCATCGAACAGGGCTCCGCCGAGCTGTACAACCCGGCGACGGGACGCTGGACCCCGACCGGCGGGCTCATCACCCCCCGCTGGGGACACAGCGCGACGCTGCTGGACGACGGCAGCGTCCTGATCGCCGGCGGCAGCGCGTCGCGCCCCTCGGGCGGCACGGTCGCCCTGCGCTCGGCCGAGCGGTTCGACCCCGGCAAGGAGAAGTGGCGCTCCGCCGGCTCCATGAGCGACGCGCGCACCGCCCACACGGCCGTCCCGCTGCACGGCGGAATCGTCCTGGTCGCGGGCGGCGCCGCGCCGGTCGGCGCCCCCGACGACCCTGCGCTGGCGTTCTGCGAGCTGTACGACCAGGCACGCGACAGGTGGACGCCCACCGGCAGCCTGATCAGCGCACGCAGGCACCACCGCGCGGTCCGGCTGTCGGACACCAGCGTGCTCATCACCGGCGGCACCGCGCCGGGCTCGCCGGGCACCGCGCCGTACGACCCGTTCAGCCGGCGCACGGCCGAGGTGTACGACCTGGACACCGGCAAGTGGACGGAGGTGACCGCGATGCCCTCCGGGCGCGCGCTGCACCGCGCCGTCCTGCTGCCCGGCGGCCAGGTCATGGTGGCGGGCGGCGCGTCGGGCGATCGCGACGAGTCCGGCTTCCGCAGCGTGCTGGCCTACGACGTCACCGGTGACGCGTGGGCGTCCGTGCCGGGCCTGGTGACGGGCCGCTGGTCGTTCGCGGCGGTCGTGCTGGCCGACGACAGGGTGCTGGTCGCGGGCGGCGTCGCCCGCTCCGGGCTGGCCGCCGCCGACCCGGCGGCCGTCGAGCTCACCGCGACCTCCGAGGTGTTCGGGGAGACCTCGTGACCGCCAACGCCTACACCTTTCTGCCGTGGTTGCGTGCCGGGATCAACACCCGGATCACGGCGGATCCGGGCACGGCCGCGCGGGCCAGCGTCCAGATCCCGCTCACCGTCTCCGGTGAGGGGCTCGAAGGCGGCACGATCACCCACGACGCCGGGCGTCCCGTGCAGTTGTACGGGCCGGGCGACGTGGTCGGCGTGGACCCGCGGGCGATCTCGCGGACCGAGCCGCGGCCCGGCACCGCCAACGTGGAGCCGAACTTCCTTGCGCACATCGAGTTCGTGGAGGAGGACTTCGCCTGGCGCTACAGCCCCGCGCCGTCCGGGCCGTCGACCGCGCGCCTCACCCCGTGGCTCGCCCTGGTGGTGCTGGCCGTCGGCACCGAGTTCGCCGACGCTCCCGGCACGGATCCGCTGCCCGCCATCGACATCGTCGACCCGGGCCGTACGATGCCGCCCGCCGACCAGCTCGGCGCCTGGGCGCACGTCCACGTGAACGGCTCGCTGGCCGGGCCGGTGGTCACCGACAGCACGGCCGGCCCGCTGGCCGCCCTGGACACGGTGCTGACCACCGACCCGGACAGCGCCTGCTCGCGGCTGATCTGCCCGCGCCACCTGCGGCCGGAGACCGCGTACGAGGCGTTCCTGGTGCCGGCCTTCGAGACCGGGCGGCTGGCCGGACTCGGCTTCGACCCGGCCGGAGCGCCGGGCGCGGTGTACTCGAGCTGGGGCCCGCCGTACGCCAACCGCCCGGTCGGCAACCGCATGCCGTACTACCACCGGTGGGCGTTCCGCACCGGTACGGCCGGAGACTTCGAGTTCCTCGTACGCCAGTTGCAGCCCCGCCGAGCCGACGCCCGGGTGGGCGTCCGGGAGATCGACGTGCACGCCGGCCCCGGCTTCGACCTGCCCGGCATCCCCGACCAGGGCGGCGTGCTGCCGCTCGGCGGCGCGTTGCGCGTGCCGGAGAGCGTCGATCCGAGGGAGAACTGGGACCACTTCGCCGACCCGCCGTCGCCGTCCCCGCTCTACCCGCACCCGTTCGAGCAGGAGCTGGCCCGGCGCATCAACCTGGCCGACGACTTCCAGCACCGCACGTCGGGGCCGGACCCGATCGTCACCCCGCCCCTGTACGGCCGGTGGCACGCGCTCACCCCGCGCCTGCTGTTCGGCAGGGACGGCACACCGGTGTCCACGGAGGAGAGCCACAACTGGATACACCGGCTGAACCTGGACCCGCGCTTCCGCGTCGCCGCCAACCTCGGCGCGCAGGTGGTGAAGGACCACGACGAGGAGCTGATGGCGGCCGCCTGGGCGCAGGTCGGCGACGTGCTGGCGGCCAACGGCCGGATCCGGGCCGCCCAGCTCGCCCGCGAGGTCGGCCACGCGCTCCAGACCCGCCACCTCGAACTGCCGGCGGGCACGGCGCGGACCGCGGCGGCCGCCGCGCCTTCGGGACGCGCGCTCACCCTCACCGCCCCGGCCCACTCCCGGGTCACCACCCCCGTCACCGCCGCGAACTCGCTGGTGGCGGGGCAGGACAGTGAGATCGCCGTCGGGTTCCACGTGGCCGGCAGCCGGGTCGCCGCCGCGCCCGTCTCGCCCGCCATGCGGCGGATCATCCGCCCCGGCTCGCGGCTGATGCGCTCGCTGGACTTCCCGGAGGGGCGGCGAGCGGACGGCCTGCTGTTCCGCATGGACGACCCGGTCACCCCGGTCGTCGCCGCGCCCGTCAAGATCACGCCTGGCGCGCTGGTCACCCCGGCCGACGTCAACGCCGCGCTCCACCCCGACCGGCCGCCCGGCACGGACCCGGTCGACGTCCTCGCGCACAGCCCCGACTTCGTGCTCCGCACGCCCGGCGACCCCGTCACCCCGCACCCCGGCACCGCCGACAGCGCCGAGGCGACCCGGTTCAAGACCGCGCTGCGCGAGCTGCACCAGGCGATCGACGCCGGTGTGGCGGTCGGCCAGACCCCGCCGCCGAACGCGCTCGACCTGACCACCACCACGACGGCCACGCTCACCGGCCTGCGCTCGGACACGACCGTGCCGCGCGCGCTGCTGGACGGCTCCGTCAGCCTCCCGGAGCGCCTGCGGCCGTTCGCGGAGGCGTTCACCGAGGCCATGGCGTACCCGGTGTTCGACACGCCGATGTTCCGGGCGCTGCTCGGCAGCTCGCTCGACGCGTTCGTGCCGAACCTGAACCTGCTGCCGCAGAACACGCTGACGCTCCTGGACAACAACCACGAGTTCATCGAGTCGTACATGGCGGGGCTCAACCACGAGATGGCCCGCGAGATGCTGTGGCGGGAGTTCCCGACCGACCAGCGCGGCACCCCGTTCCGCCAGTTCTGGGATCCCCTCACCGCCCTGCCGGAGCCCGGGGTGTCGCCCGCGGACCGCCGGGAGCGCGACTACGACATCCCGCCGATGCACCGCTGGCCGCTGACGGCCAGGCTCGGGGAGAACTCCAACCCGCACGACGGGATCGTCCTGACTGTCAGGGGCGAACTGCTCAAGAAGTACCCGACCACCGCCATCTACGCGCACCGGGCCGAATGGCCGCCCGGCCCTGACGGCCTGTCCGACAAGTCGCAGCAGCGCCGCCTGGTCACGATCATCGGTCAGCCGACGACCGAGCAGATCCAGCTTCCCCGCTTCGAGGCCACCGTGGACCCGGACATCTACCTGATCGGGTTCGGCCTCACCGCCGACCAGGCGATCGGCGGTCCTGACGACCCCGGCTGGTTCTTCGTGCTGAAGGAACGTCCGGGCGACCCCCGCTTCGGCCTGGACGACCGGGACCTCGGCGCGCCCGCCGGGCCCATCGAGGTCTGGAACGACCTGACCTGGAGCGACGTCGACCCCGCAGGACGCGGGTTTCTCACGCTCGACCCCGCCGTCACCGTGCCGCTTGCCGGGCTGGACGGATCCGACGACGCGGGCAAGCTCGACCAGCACGACGAGGACGAGAACCTGCCGCTGTGGTTCAGCGGCCTGGGTTCGGCCGATCTCGCCTACATCCTCCTCCAGGTGCCCGTGATGGTCGCCGTCCACGCTCAGGAAATGGTGCCCCGATGACCGCGCTCAGCGACGCGTTCCCGGTTCTGCTCGCGCCGGTGCGGGTCGAGACCCGCTTCACCGCCACGGAACTGCTGGTCCGGATCTTTCCGGACGAATGGGCCGTGGACAAGTTCGAGTCCAAGCCCACCGACGCCGAGATCACCGCGATCGACGCGTACTGGACGGCCCGCTGGGCGGCCGGCGGCCGGGCCGCGCGGCTTCAGGCCGCCTGGCAGGAGCTGGCCACCCGGATACCGCCGGGCCGCGCGGCGTGGCTGCTGCGCGGCCGTACCCCGGCGAACCCGGCCGAGGAGCCGGCCGGGGCGGCCGACGACGCTGTGGTGCTGGTCATCCGGTCCGCCGCGGCTCCGGCCGCCAACAACCGGCAGCCGTCGATCGTCTATTGGAGCGCGGTGTGGCGGGCGCACGGCGACCGGCTGCGGTTGCGCCAGGCCGACGCCGCGCTGGTCGCCTCAGTCGGAACCGCCAGGGCCAACACCATCCGCGCCAACCGGCCGTTCGGGCTGGACGGCGCGCTGACGAGCCCGACCGACAACGTGATCGTCGCGTTCCTGGTGATGAAGCCGCCCGACCCCGGTACGACGGCGACGGACGCCTGGACGCAGGGCGCCAAGGCCGGCCTGCTGCCCGACCGGTTCCAGGTGCTCGGGTTCAACGGCACCCGCCAGGTGGTGTCGGTGACCGGCGCCACGGTGCCGGCCACGCTCGCGGTGAGCCCGGACCCGGGCTCCGGCGACCAGATCTCCGTCAACGAGCAGACCGGCGTCCTGCACGTGCCGGACGCGCAGCGCTGGCTCGTCGACTTCGACCGGGCCGTGGCCGTCGGCATGGGCGTGCGGATCCCGCTCACCGACGAGATCCGCGGGGGAGTGGAACGGCTCGTCGTGCTGGGCCTGCGCGAGCAGGCGGCGCCCACGAAGACGGCCGCCGACCTCACCGAGCTGATCAAGCGCCATCTGCGCGGCCCAGACGGGTTCGCCCTGCTGCCGCAGGGCACGCCGACCAACAACTCCGAGGTCCGGCCGGCCGGTCAGGACGAGGAGGACGCGGCCGCCGCCGCGCTGCGTTCCTCCCTGGGGATCGCCGCCGCGGCGGCGCAGGACTGGACGACGAGGACCGACGGCAGGCAGCTCACCGACCTGCTCGGCATCGACCCCGGCGTCCTGTCCGGCATGCCGAACGCGGACGGAACGGACCAGCGCGACGCCCGCGCGGCCAACACCGCGCTGTGGCCGGCGACGTGGGGCTCCTTCCTGCAGACGGCGCTGCACCCGCTGCTCGGCCCGGACGCCGTCGCCAAGACCCGCGACTTCTTCCAGAAGTACGTCTCCGGCCGTGGCCCGCTGCCCGTGGTGAAGATCGGGCGGCAGCCGTACGGGATCCTGCCCACCACCGCCTTCTCCCGGCTCGCCTTCCCGGACTCCGCGGGGCACCGGCGGGCACTCAACCGGGTCCTCACCGAGGCGGGCAAGGACTGGGCTGCCGCCGCCGCTCACGTGCCGCACATGGGCGACGGTGCGAGCGACGCGCACCAGCAACTGCTCGACCTGGTCGCGCTGCACCCGACGTCGGCCGAGTACCACCAGCGGTACGCGCAGAGCCTCGAGGACCTGTTCAACCGGGAGAACCTCGCCGGGCTCGGCGCCACCGTCGTGTCCACGGTGGAGCAGCTGGGGCTGGCCGCCCCCGTGCGCGCCCTGCTCAGCCGCTTCGGCGCGGACACCGGCCCCGGCCGCGACCCGGACCTGCTGCGACGGCTGTTCACCGACTTCCACCAGCCGATGCTGGCGCCGCTGGTGGACGACCGGCCGCTGTCGGAGAGCGCCCGCATCCGGCCGTACACCACCGACGGGCGCGACTATCTGACGTGGCTGGCCGCGCTGGCGCGTACCAGCCTGAACGGCATCCGGCTGGAGTCGGGCTTCGCGGAGGGGCAGCGTCCGGCGACGCTGCTGTACCTGCTGCTGCGGCACGCGATCCTGCTCGGCTGGGACGAGGCGGCCCGCGCGCTCACCACCGCGGCCGGCCAGCCGGCCGGGCCGCCTGTCGATCCGCCGTTCATCCACGTGCACCTGCCCGTGCCCGGTGAGGACGCCACCAGCGAGAGCCGCTTCAGGCTGCTGTACTCGCCCGCCCCGCTGGTCACGGGCAGCCCTGATCAACTGCTGGTCAACTTCATCCCGTCGGCGCTGAGCAAGCAGGCGCCGGACCAGCCGGGCCCGACGGCGGCGCTCGCCGACCAGGCCCGCGCGCTGGACGTCCTGGCCACCCTGCCGACCGCCCGCCTGGAACGGCTGCTGGCCGAGCACCTCGACCTGGCCACGTACCGGTTGGACGCGTGGCGGCTGGGCCTGGCCACCGAACGGCTCGCCGAACTGCGGTTCGCGCCCGATGGCACCGTACGGCCCGGCCTGCACCTGGGGGCGTACGGCTACCTGGAGAACGTACGGCCGCATGCCATCGACCGGCTGGAACCCGTCCCCCTCACCGGCCCGCTGGCGACGGTGTTCGCCGGAGCCCAGCCGCTGCTGCACGACCCGGAGAACGAGGGCTTCGTGCACGCGCCGTCGCCCGGCCACGCCCGTACGGCGGCCGTCCTGCGAGCCGGGTACGTCGCCAACGCCGACCGGCAGAGCCCAGGCCCCTTCGCGGTCAACCTCGGCGCGGACCGGGTCAGGCTCGCACTGTCGATCCTCGACGGGATGCGGCGCGGCCAGTCGCTGGGCGCGATGCTGGGTTACCGGTTCGAGCGTGGCCTGCACGACCGGAGCGGCCAGGCCGAGGTGGACAAGTTCATCGGGGGGCTCAGGCTGGCCTTCCCGCTGCGGTCGGGCAAGATCCCGCAGTCCGTAGCCGCAGATCAGGACAAGCCTAACGAGATCGGGCAGGTCGAGGCGCGCAACGTGATCGACGGCCTGGCCCTGGCCCGCCATCTGACCAGGAGCGGCGCGTCGCGCACGTACCCGTTCGGTCTCAAGGGTCTGCCGGAGGCGAACCCCGATCAGACCAAGGCGATCAGCGAGGAGGCCGACCGGCTGCTGGCAGCCAACGACGCGGTCGCCGACCTCGCCGTCGCCGAGGCCACACACCAGGCGCTGGGCGGCAACCCCGAGCGCGCCTCCGCGACCCTCGACGCCTACGCCAAGGAAGGGCTGCCACCCGAGCCCGAGGTGGTCAGGTCGCCGCGCAGCGGCACCACGCTCACCCACCGGTTCGGGCTGCGGCTGAAGGCCGGACTACACCCCGGGAACGGCGACACTCCCCGCGCGCAGGCGGAACCGGCCGTGGACGACTGGCTGCCGAGCCTGCTGCCGCGGGACGAATCCGTCGCCGCGCGCGTCACCTGGAGCGACCCGGTCAACGGCCATGCTCACGAGAGCGTGGTCACCCAGGACGACGTCGACCTCGCGCCGATCGACCTGCTGTGGACGGTGCGGCCGACCGACCAGGCGGCGATGACCGACCTGGACGACCGGATCATCGGCGTCGTCGTGAACAGGGAGGACCCGCGGCCGGACGCCGAGCTCACCATCCGCTACACCGACCGCGTCAACGGCAAGGTCACCTTCTTCGAGCTGTCGCCGCTGATCACCGCGCTGCGCACGCTGCTGACCACGGGCCGGCCGCTCAAGCCGACCGACCTGGTGCCCGCCTCCGGTCCCGTCACGCTCGACCGTACGCTGGACGACGCCGTGTCGGTGCCCAGGCAGCGCCCGGTCGCGGTCCGCGAGTCGCTCGACGACCTCGGCGACGACGTGGACGACCTGCAACGCGACCTCGTCCGGCTGTACCCGCCCGCCCCCGCGCAGCCGCGGCGCGACGACATCGTGGAGGACATCGACACGCTGCTGACCCGCTACGCCCGGCTGGTCACCACCGCGGCGGGGTTCGGCATGGTGCGCAGCGGCTGGGGCGAGGTGATCGCCTGGCGGCGCGGCGTGTTCTCCGAGGTGCTGGCGGCCGTCGCCGTGACGGCGGCCCGGATGGGACGCACGCTCGCGAAGGCGGACGCGCTGCTGGCCGCCTACGACGCGCTGCCTCGGCGCACCCCGGACGACGAGCGTTTCCGCAGGTTGCACGAGGTGGAGCCGCTGCTCACGACCGCGCCCGACCCCGACCCGCCGGACCGGCCCGACCGGTTCCGCAGCGCCATCGGGCGCCAGCGCGACATCTTCGCCCGGCGCCAGGACGATCTGGAGGACGTCGCCAGGACCGGCCGTACGAAGCTGAGCGGGCTGCTGGAGCAGGTCGGCGACCTGCTGCCGCTGACCGGACTCGACCCGGCCGGGCTGGACCTGACCCCGGTGCTGGACAAGGTCGTCGCGTTCGGCGCGGAGCTGCTGTCCAGGACGCGGGCGCTGCGCGAGGAGATCACCGCCCGCCTCGCCGCCGCCACCGCCGCGCTGACCAGCGCCGACAACGCCGTCACCGCGCCCGACCGCGCGAAGGCGACCATCGAGGCGCTGCGGGCGCTGCTCGGCCCGGACGCGCTGGTCGTACCGGAGTACACGCTGCCGAAGGATCTCGGCGACGACCTGCATGACGCGTTCGACGACAGCGACGACCTGGTCAGGCACCTCACCCGGGCGCCGATCTCCCGGGACTTCCCCGTCGACGACTGGCTGCACGGCCTGGCCCGCGTACGGGAGATGCCGCGGTTGTGGGAGCGGGTGACGCTGCTCAGCGACGCGCTCAGGAACGACGACCTCGAGGACATCGAGGACCGGGAGCCGCGGCTGCGGCCGATCCAGTTGCCCTTCGCGAACGGCGACCACTGGCTGGCCATGGAGCTCGCTTCGGGCGCCACGATCGACCAGGACCGGCTGCTGTTCACCGCGCACTACGCCGACGACCCGCCCGGCGGATCCGGGCCCGCCAGCGGCCTGCTGTTCGACGAGTGGACCGAGGTGCTGCCCACCGACCGGGAGACGACCGGCATCGCCGTGCACGCCGACAGCCCCGACTCCGAGCCGCCGCAGAGCATGCTGCTGGTCGTGCCGCCCGTGACCACCGGGTCGTGGCGGGCCGAGGACCTCGTCGCGGCGGTCACCGAGACGTTCGACCTGGCGCGTACGCGGCTGGTGGAGCCCTCGCAGCTCGACGGCACCGGGTACGCCCAGCTGCTGCCCGCGACCCTCCTGTCCGCGACCCGTCAGCCCATCACCATCAGCACCGATCTCGCCGTCGCCAACACACGATGGAAGGCCGACCATGAGTGAGCCCCGCATCGCCGACCTCCCCGCGGCGCTGGCCCATCGGGACTTCCCGACGGTGGGCCTGTGGAACCGCCTGGAGGGGCGTCCCCGTACCACCGACTTCGGCAGGGCGCTGTGTGCCGAGGTCCGTGACCCGCTGTGGCTGCTGGCGCGGCAGTGGCAGCTCGGCGAGTTCCGCGCCACCGACGGCGGCTCGCCGGTGACGGCCACGTACTCGGTCGTGGCCAGCCCGTTGACCCGCTTCCGCCCCGACACCGACCCGGTGAGCCCGCCGGGCGCGTTACCCGCCGGGCGTCCCTTGGAGACGGTGGTGGAGCGGCGGCCGCTGCCGTTCGCGTTCGGGGCCGAGCCGATCTCGTTCGACCTGCGGCTGTCGCTGGGCCGCCGCTGGCTGAAGCTCGTGGCGCGGGCCTCGCTCCAGCACAACCGCGAGGTCGCCGAACAGTACGTCGCCCGCTACCGCATCACCCTCCCCGACCCGGGCGCCGAGGCCGACGCCCAGCGCGTGGCGCACCCGGAGGTCTGGGCGGGCACGCAGGCGGTGGCCGGCCGCCGGATGGACGGCTACCTGCTGTACCAGCACGTCAAGGGTGGCGGAACGGCCGCCGACGGGATCACCGGGCTGCGCCGGCAGGACCGCGACGCGCTCAATGCCCTCGGCCCCCGCCTGATCGCCTGGTTCGACCAGCTCATCGACCAGCCGGGCGCGGTCAGCCCCTGGGACCCGCGACGGCTGGAGCACCGCTTCTCGGTCGCCGCGGCCGGGCCCGGCGGCGAGGCGGTGCTGTCCGCGCCCGAGTACCCGGGCGGCGAGCTGGACTGGCACGCGTTCTCGACGGCCCACAACGACACGCTCGGCGGCGCCGGTGCCACTCCGGCCGCGCTGAACCGCACCGTGTTCCCCACGCCCGCCCGGTTCACCGGCATGCCGCTACCACGCTGGTGGGCGGTCGAGGACGGCCGTACGAACTTCGCCGCCGTCACCCCCGACAGCACCGACCTGGCCCGGCTGATCTTCCTCGAGTTCGCGCTGGTCTACAGCAACGACTGGTACATCCTGCCGTGCGACGTGCCGACCGGCACGTTCGCGGCCATACAGGGGCTCGCGGTGACCGACGTGTTCGGCGCGCGCCGCTGGATCACGCCCGCGGGCGCTGGGGCCGCGCACGACTGGCAGCAATGGTCGATGTACGTCCACGGCGACGCGCCCGGCCTCCTGCTGCCGCCCGGAACGCCGAAGGTGGCCGACGGCCCGGCGCTGGAAGAGGTCCTGCTGGCCCGGGACGAGAACGCCAATATGGTGTGGGGCATCGAGCAGACCGTCCGCATGCCCACCGGCGACCCGCGCCCCGGCGCGGAGGCCGCCGCCGAGACCCTCGCCTTCCGCCGCCGGCTGCGCCCGCCGACGCGGCCCGACGACCCTCGGGCGGCCGTCGCGTACCGGGTGATGAGCTCGGTCCCGGAGCACTGGATCCCGTTCATCCCGGTCCACGTCCCCGGCGACAGCCGCAGCGTGCAACTGCAGCGCGCCACGATGCCCAGCGAGGTGGACGGCAGTCCCGTACCGGCCAGGACTGCCCTGCTCCGCGAGGGGTTCGACGCCGGGAACAGGTACTTCATCAACGAGGAGGAGGTCCCTCTCACGGGCACCCGCCTGACCGCCGCGTACAACCGCACCCGCACCCGGACCGGCCAGGTGATCGTCTGGCTCACCGTGCGGCGGGACACCGGCCGCGGCGGGCGCTCCAGCGGGCTGGCCTTCGACCTGCTGACCGACACAGCGCCCCAGTGACGTACGGGCCGCAGGACAGTCGCGCCGCCAAGCCGTTCCGCGACGTTTCCCGGGAAACCCGGCCCGACGCCCATTCGACGTCGCCACCGAGGCCGCGGAAGTACTCCAGGGCCTCCGCTCCGATGAGCGCTTCGGTGTAGTAGATCGCGGGGAAGTCTGGGTGGTCGAGCAGTCGCTTACCGCTGAGCGTCTCGGTCAGCAGGGCATGATCATCGATGTCGCGCTCCTTCTGGCCGAGGAGCGCGAACTCGCCTCCTGAGCGAACGGCGGGACATCGGGAAACCGATGCCCCGCCGTTTTCCTAGGTCACTCGGGCTGCGCCACGGAGACGGCGTGATCCGGCTCGCCGGCGGGCTCCTCCGGCACCCGCAGGAACACTCCCGCCACGAGCGTCACCAGGGACGCGCCCGCCATGTAGGCGGCGATGGGAATCCAGCCGCCGGTCGCGGCCAGCAATGACTGCGAGACGGCCGGAGCGATGGCGTTGCTGATGATGAGCCCGCAGGTGAAGGAGATGGACAGGCCGCTGAAGCGGACCGCGGACGGGAAGACGGCCGAGAAGTACGCCGGGACCACGGCGTAGTTGGCCGCGTAACCGACGAACAGCAGCGCGAAGCCGAGCAGCATCAAGCCGTACTGCCGGGTTTCCAGCAGCGCGAACCACACGAAGGGCAGCACGATCAGCGCGGCCGCGCCCCCCATGAAGACCGGCCGCACGCCGATCCGGTCGGACAGGCGCCCGAACAGCGGCACGCAGACCAGCACGACCACGATGGCCGGCAGGAGGACCGTGAGCATCCGGTCGCTGGGCAGGCCGAGGCCGGACTTGCCGTACGTGAGCGAGAAGACCGTGGCCATGGTGAAGGTCGTGCCCGCCCCGACGATCCCGAGCGCGACCAGCAGGACGGTACGCCAGCAGGTGCGGAACAGATCGACGACGGGCAGCCGCCGCACCTCCTGATGCCGTTTGACCTCGTCGAACTCGGGCGTCTCCTCGACCGCCATCCGCAGCGCGAGCCCGACCACCACCAGAACGGCGCTGAACAGGAAGGGGATGCGCCAGCCCCAGCTCCGCACGGCGCTCTCGTCCAGCACCAGGAGGAACGTGAGGTTGGCCAGCAGGAGCCCGGCGGTCGTGCCGGTGTTGACGAGCGAGCCGAAGAACCCGCGCCGGGCCCGGTCGGAGTGCTCCACGGTCATCAGGATCGCGCCGCCGTACTCGCCGCCGGCCGAGACGCCCTGCAGGATGCGGGCGGCGATCAGCAGCGCGGGCGCGGCGACCCCGATCTGGTCATAGGTGGGCAGCAGGCCGATCGCGAAGGTGGCGGCACCCATCAGCACGAGCGTCACGATCAGGATCGTCCGGCGGCCGACCCGGTCGCCGAAGTGCCCGAAGATCAGGGCGCCGAGCGGCCTGGCAACGTAGCCGACGGCGAAGCTGGACAGCGACAGCAGGGTCGCCACCAGCGGATCGCTCGCCGGGAAGAACAGGCCGGGGAAGACAAGGGAGGCCGCGATGCCGTAACAGGCGTAGTCGTAGTACTCGATGGTGGTGCCGATCCAGCTGGCGAACGCGGCTTTTCTGCGTTGGCGCGGGGTACTGATCGTGGCGGTCATGACGCCCTCCGTGAGGAGCAGGAAAGGGTGACCAGGTCACCTGGAGCTGGCCGTACTATGTACGGTTCTTTGAACGAATGTCAAGGGTTGCTCCGTACTTGACTTCGTACTATGAACCGTACATAGTACGAGCATGCCAGCCAGAGCGTACGCATCCACCCCTCACGGGCTCATCCACTACGCGGAGCAGGGCGAAGGCGCGCCCGTCATCCTGCTGCACCAGACGCCGCGTTCCTGGGACGAGTACCGGGACGTGCTGCCTCTGCTCGGTGTCCGGTATCGGGCGATCGCGATGGACACGCTGGGATTCGGCGCGTCCGACCGGCCGGCGCAGGAGTGGAGCGTCGAGCTGTTCGCGAAGGGGGTGCTGGCGCTGTGCGACGCCCTGGGGCTGGAGCGGGTGGCGCTGGTCGGCCATCACACCGGCGGGGTGATCGCCACCGAGGTGGCCGCCCGCGCGCCCGAGCGGGTCAGCGCCCTGGTGCTGTCAGGGGTGCCGTACGTGGACGCCGCCCGGCGGGCCGAGGTCGCGCACCGGCCGCCCATCGACGCGGTGACCCCGCGTCCGGACGGCTCGCATCTGCTCGACCTGTGGAACAACCGGCGGGCGTACTACCCCGAGGACGGCTCCGACCTGCTGAACCGCCTGGTGCGGGACGCGTTGAACGTTCTGGACCGGGTCGAGGAGGGGCACCTCGCCGTCAACGCCTACCGGATGGAGGAGCGCATCGGCCTGGTGCGCGCGCCCGCCCTGGTGCTGTGCGGGGAGCTGGACGAGTTCTCCAGGCCCGACATGGCCGCCCTGGCCGGGCGGCTGCCGGGCGCGCGGACGGAGTTGCTGCCGGGCACCGGCGTCCCGGCCGTCGATCACCGCCCTGATCTGTTCGCGGCGGCCGTGATGCGCTTCCTCGACCACCTTCTCCCGTAACTCAGTACTGCAAACCGTACAAAGTACCGTGCAATTCACGGAGGTCATCATGAACGACGACCCGGATGAGGGCGTCCTCGACCTGCGCGTCGAGCAGTTGCGCCGGGCGGCCGACGGGGTGCTGTCGGTGACCCTCGCTGATCCCGAGGGCGGGCTGCTGCCCGCGTGGGAGCCGGGCGCGCACATCGACCTGGAGTTCCCCGGCCTCGTCCGGGAGTACTCGCTGTGCGGCGACCCCGCCGACCGGTTCACCTACCGGGTCGCCGTGCTGCGCGAGCCGGACTCCCGGGGCGGCTCCGCGCTGGTCCACGACGAGCTGCGCCCGGGCGACCTGGTGGAGGTGGGCGGGCCGCGCAACCACTTCGCGCTGGTGCCCGCCGAGCGCTACCTGTTCATCGCGGGCGGCATCGGCATCACCCCGATCCTGCCGATGATCGCCGCCGTGGAGGCGGCCGGCACCGAGTGGCGGCTGGTCTACGGCGGCCGGCGCGGCGCGACGATGGCGTTCCTGGACGAGCTGGCCGCCTACGGCGACAAGGTCCAGGTCGTCGTCGAGGCCGACGACGGCCCGCTCGATCTCGCCGCCCTGCTCGGCACCCCGCAAGAGGGCACCGCCGTCTACTGCTGCGGCCCCGAGGGGCTGCTGAACGCGGTGGAGCGGCGCTGCGCGGGCGGCTGGCCCGAGGAAGCGCTGCACCTGGAACGTTTCAAGGCCAAGGTGTTCGACGTCGACCCGGCCGCGGAGCGGGCCTTCGAGGTCGTCTGCGCGCGCTCGGAGATCACCGTCCCGGTGCCGGCCGACCGCCCGATCGTCGACTGCCTGGACGAGGCGGGCGTGGCGGTGCCGACCGCCTGCCGCGAGGGCATCTGCGGAAGCTGCGAGGTCAAGATCCTGGACGGCGTCGCCGAGCATCGCGACTCGCTGCTGTCCCACGCCGAGCAGGAGGCGGGCAGGACGCTCATGGTGTGCGTGTCCCGGTCCCGCTCCGACCGGCTGGTGCTCGACCTGTGAGCGCCGTTCCCACCCCGAAAGGATTCTGGAGGTCCGCCATGGCCGAGCCCGCTCGTCGCCGTCCCCGCCGCGCCACCGCCACGGCCGTGAAGCCGCCGTCATCTCCCGGGCAGGACTGGTCGGCCTGGCCTGCCTACAACGACGCCGCCCTCGGGTTCCGTGACTTCTGGTACCCGGTGGAGTGGGCCGCGCGGATCGGCTCGAAACCGGTCCCGATCACCCTGCTCGGCGAGAAGATCGTCCTGATCAGGGACGGCGACGTCGTCCGGGCCCTGCACGACCGCTGCCCGCACAGGGGAGTGCCGCTGTCGCTGGGCCGCCGCCAGTTCGACGGCACCATCAGCTGCCCCTACCACGGGTGGACGTTCGACCTGGACAGCGGCCGCCTGGCCGCCGTGCTCACCGACGGTCCCGAGTCGCCGATCTGCGGCAAGGTGTCGGTGCGCACCTACCCCGTGGCGGAACGTCTCGGACTGGTCTGGGTGTACGTGGGTGACGGTGACCCGCCGCCCGTCGATCGCGACATCCCCGCCGAACTGACTCAGAACGTCTTCGTCATGGGCGGGCGCACCGACATCCGCGAGGGCAACTGGCGTTTCGCCGCCGAGAACGGCTTCGACGAGGGCCACGCCAAATACCTGCACAACACGGCGTTGTGGCGGCTGTTCAAGGTGATGCCCGCCTGGAACAAGACCCGGGTCGTCGAGTCGGACACCGGCGGCTGGATCACCCGGGTCCAGGACGAGGTCCACTGGGAGGCCGACTTCCCCGGATATGGCACCTGGAGCAACAAACGGTGGTGGAAACGGATGCCGCTGCCGGACGCCCCCGGCAAGGCCGCCGACGTCAACCCGGTCATCAAGAACATGGATCTGCCCGGCTTCGTGTCGATCCGCCTGCCAGGGCTGCTGCGCGTCGCCTATCCGCACTTCATCCACTACGAGTGGTACGTGCCGGTGGACGCGGACCGCGTGAGATATGTCCAGATCATGGTGCGGTTCGAGGACGGGCTGAAGGCCGCGCTGTTCAAGGCCAAGTACGTCAGCTGGATCCGCTGGCTGTTCCACGGCCAGTTCACCGCCCAGGACGCCTGGATGGTGGACGTGATGGACGCGCCGCCGGAGAAGCTGTACCGGCCGGACCTGTCCATCACCGCCTGGCGCCGGCTCGTCGAGAACGGCGACCTGAAGGTGCAGCGTCGAGGGGGTCCCCTTGCCCGCTGACCCGCCGCCCGGACGGGACGTCGAGGTCGGCGGGGTGCGGTTGCGCGTCACCGAGTTCGGCTCCGGCCCTCCCACGGTGCTGCTGCACGGTGGCGGGCCGGGCTGCACGGCCTGGACAGACTTCGCCCCGGCGACCGCGCTGCTGGCCGAGGGACGGCGGCTGATCCTCGTCGATCTGCCGCAGTACGGTGCCTCCGCGGCCCCTGCCATCAGCGGTCCCGCCGTGTCCTACCACGGCGAGCGCGTGCTCGGCCTGCTGGACGCGCTCGGGGTCGACCGGGCCGACTTCGTCTGCCAGTCGCTGGGCGGCGCCGTGGCGCTCGCGCTGGCCGCCCGGCACCCGGAACGGGTCCGGCGGCTGGTCGTGACCGGCAGCCAGCCGGTGCCCCCGCCATGTGGCGTCTGGTCCGACACCACGCTGGGGCCGCGTGCCCGCGCCGGCTACTACGGCGGCGAGGGGCCCACCTCGGAGAAGATGCGCGAGCTGATCGCGGACCTGGAATGGCATGACCCGTCTGGCCTGCCCGAGCGCACAGTCATGCTGCGGTACGAGGCCAGCGTCACGCCGTCCGCCCTGGAACTGGCCACCGACCCGGCCCGCCGTGGCGTCCCCGAAGACCTCACGGCCGACCTTCCCGCCGTACAGGCCCCCGTGCTGCTGCTGTGGGGCGAGCACGACCCGTTCGCGGGTCCCGCCTACGCGCACGCCCTGGCGGCCCGGCTGCCGCGCGGGGACGTCGCCGTGCTGGGCCGTACGTCCCACCATCCGGCCGAGGAGCGGCCCGCCGCGTACGCGGCGATGGCGCTCGCCCACCTGGAGAGGTCTTCCCATGTCACGTAACACCCTGCTGATCGCCGCCCTCACCTTCGGGATCGGGGTGGCCGTCGCCAAGCCGCTGCGCCGCGCCGCGAGCCAGGCGTTCCTGTACGCCACCGGCACCGTTGTGCGGAACGAGCGGCCCGCACCCGGAGGTCGCTGATGGACCCGAGACGCCGCGCCTGGGCCGAGGCGGCCTGGGCGAAGATCGACGACAAGCGGCTCACCGCGTTGATCGCCGGGATGGTGGACATCCCCAGCCCCACCGGCGAAGAGGGCCCGCTGGCCCGCTGGCTGGCCGAGCGCCTGCGCGAGGCCGGGCTGGCGGGCAGATACCAGCCGATCGACGACGACCAGGGCAACGCGGCCGGCCGGCTGCGCGGCGACGGCACCGGCCCCGACCTGCTGCTGTACGCGCCGATCGACACCCTCACCGTGGGCACCGAGGAGGAGGACGTCCCCCAGGTCGGCCCGGCGTTGCGCGACGACATGCGCCCGTCGGCGGTCGTGGACGGTGACTTCGTCATCGGCCTGGGTGCCAGCAACCCCAAGGGGCATGGCGCCGCGATTATCGCCGCCGCCGAGGCGGTGGCCACGGCCGGGATCCCGCTGCGCGGTGACGTGCTGATCGGGCTCGGCGCGGGCGGCATGCCCACCAACCGGCGCAACGTCCCCCAGGCCCGCCGCCACAACGCGGGCCAGGGCAACGGCTGCTCGTTCCTGCTCGAACAGGGCGTCCATGCCGACTACGCGGTCATCGCCAAGCCCGGCTGGACGGCGGCGTGGGAAGAGGTCGGGCTCTGCTGGTTCGAGGTGGTGGTGCGAGGCACCTACAGCTATGTGGGCAGCCGCCATCGGATGCCGTACCGCAATCCGATCGTGGACGCCGGCACCGTCATCGCCGGGCTGGAGGAGTGGTTTCCCGGCTACAGCGCGCGGCACACCGACGGGCTGGTCGCTCCGCAGGGCAACATCGGCGGGATCGAGGGCGGCTGGCGGCGTACGGCGTCGCTGTCCCCGGCGAGCTGCCGCTTCCACGTGGACCTGCGGATCAGCCCGCGTACCACGCCGATGCGGGCCAAGCGTGAGTTCGGCGCGGCGATCGACCGCATCCGGGCCGCGCATCCCGACATCGACCTGGACTGGGAGATGACCCTGGCCATCCCGGGGAGCCACACCCCCGAGTCCGACTGGATCGTGCGCGCCGCCAAGGCCGCATGGGAGGAACTGGAAGGACGCCCCCACGAGCCGATCCTGGGCAACAGCGGCGCCACCGACGCCAACATCCTGCGCCTGTGGGGCATCCCCACCGTCCGCACCGGAATGGACCGCATCGGCGAGGACGCCCCGATGGCACTGGACTTCCCCGCCGGGATGAACGTCGTGGACGTACGCCAGGCCCGCAAGCTGACCCGCGCCCTGATCCACACGATCGTCAACACCTGCACCCGCACCCGCGAGGAGATCGCATGAGTCAGATCGTTCTGGGGGTCGGGGCGTCCCACAGCACGCTGATGAACACCCACTGGGCCGAGGTGGATCACCTGCCGGGCGCCCATCGCTTCCGCGACGGCCTGGACGAGGCCCGCCGCCTGGTCGAACGGGAGCGGCCCGACGCCGTCGTCATCGTCGGCTCCAACCACTTCCGGGGCTTCTTCCTGGACATGATGCCGGCCTTCACCGTCGGCGTCGGTGAGGTGAGCGGTGCGGGAGAGGCGGGCACGCCCGCCGGGCCGTTGCCGGTCGACACCGGCTTGGCACGTCACCTGGTGGACACCCTGGTCGGCGACGGGTTCGACCCGGCGTTCTCGCTGCGGCTGACCGTCGACCACGGCATCACGCACAGCCTGCAATACCTGACGCCCGAGCTGGACGTCCCGATCGTCCCGGTCGTGGTGAACATGTTCGCGCCGCCGTTGCCCTCGCTGCGCCGCTGCCACAGCCTCGGCGCCGCGATCGGCGCGGCCGTACGCTCCGACGGCCAGGACAAACGGGTGGTGGTCATCGCCTCGGGCGGGCTGTCACACCGGCTGCCCTGGCCGAAGTGGTTCGACGCACTGAGCGACGACGACAGGTTCCTCGTCCAGGCGTGGCTGAACGGCCGCGACTCCTGGAGCGAGTACGAGGTCCGCCGCCGCCAGATCATCCGCGCGGCGGAAGCCGACATCAACCCCGCCTTCGACGACCGCTTCCTGAGCCTGCTCCGCGGCGGCGACCTGGAGGCGATCCTCGACCTGAGCGACGACGAGCTCACCGCGGAGGCCGGCAACGGCGCCCACGAGATCCGCGCCTGGATCGCGATGACCGCCGCCGTGGGCCGGGCCACCGGCCGGACCCTCGCCTACACGCCGATCGATGCCTGGCTCACCGGCATGGGCGTCGCGGCCCTGCATCCCTTCAAGGAGGATTGATCATGACCATCTGGAGCGATCTGACCGGTGTCGGCTACGCCGTCCGGTACGTCGACGTCAACGGGCTGCGCACCCGCGCCCTGGAGGCGGGCGACGGCGAGGCGGTGGTGTTCCTGCACGGGACGAGCGGGCATTTGGAGGCGTTCGTCCGCAACATCCCGGCGCATGCGGAGAAGTACGCCTGCCACGCCATCGACATGATGGGCCACGGCTACACCGACGGGCCTGATGAGCCGTACCGGATCCCCGGCTACGTCCGGCACGTGCTCGGCTACCTGGAGGCCCGCGGGATCGAGCGGGCCCATTTCGTCGGGGAGTCGCTGGGCGGCTGGGTCGCCGCGCGACTGGCCGCCGACCATCCCGATCGGGTGGGCCGCCTCACCCTGGTCGCTCCCGGCGGCAGCGTCGCCAACCCCGCCGTGATGGAAAGGATCAAGACCAGCACCCGGGCCGCGGTGCAGACCGACGACATCGACCTCACCCGCGAGCGGCTGCACCTGCTCATGCACGACCCGGCCGCGAACGTCTCCGAAGAGCTGGTACAGGTCCGGCACGCCATCTACCACCGGCCCGAGTTCGTCAAGGCCATCGGCAACCTGCTGTGCCTGCAGGAGATGGACAACCGCACCGAGGACCTGCTCACCCCCGAGCAGATGGGCCGCATCACCGCGCCCACCCTCATCGTGTGGGGCGCGCAGAACCCCTTCGGTGACATCCCGGAGGCGCACCGGATGAACGAGGCGATCCCCGGCTCCCGGCTGGAGATCTTCGGCGAGTGCGGCCACTGGCCGCAGCACGAGCACGCCGAACGGTTCAACGAGCTGAACCTGGCCTTCCTGGGGGAGTCATGACGGCTCCGAAGATCGGCATCCGCCTGCCGCCCTGCGTGCCCGCCCATCACCTGACCCGGACGGTCCGCAGGGCCGAGGAACTGGGCTTCGACCAGGCGTGGTTCCCCGACTCGCAACTGCTGTGGCGGGACGTGTTCACCACCCTGACCGCCGCCGCGCTCGGCACCGAGCGCATCGGGCTGGGCACCGCCGTCACCAACCTGGCCACCCGGCATCCCGCCGTCCTGGCCTCGGCCGCGCGCAGCGTCGCCGAGCTCGCGCCGGGCCGCTTCACCCTCGGCCTCGGCGTCGGCAACAGCTCCGTCGGGCCGATCGGGATGCGCCCGTCCACCGGTGCCGAGATCCGCTCGGGGTTCGCGCAGCTGCGCGCCCTGCTCGGCGGTGAGAGCTGGGACTTCGGTACGGCGACCTCCCGGTTGCGCGACCCGTTGCCGGTGCCGCTGTACTTGGCCGCCAGCGGGCCACGCAACCTGCGGCTGGCCGGTGAGATCGCCGACGGGGTCATCCTGCTCAGCGGCGTCTCCCCGGAGACCCTGGCCGGCGCGTCCGCGCGGGTCCGCGAAGGCGCCTCGGGGCGCGGCCCGGTCCCGCTGGTCGCCTCGGCGTTCTGCGCGGTGACCGACGATGTGGAACGAGCCGCCCGGCAGCTCAAGCCGATCTGCGCCGCGATGGCGCAGACCGGCGGCGCCAAGGCGCTGGCCCTGTCCGGTATCACGCTGGACCTTCCTGACCGGATCGACGGCGTCTATCCCGACCTCGTGCACGCAGAGGATTGGGACCGGGCCGTGGAGATCTGCTCCCGCTGGGTCAGCGATGCGGCCGCCGTCGCGTTCGCCCAGGCCTTCTGCCTGTTCGGGACGGCCCAGGAGATCCATGCGCGGCTGCGCGAACTCGGCGATGCCGGGGTGGACGGCGTCTACCTGCAGCACGTCGGCTCGTACGACCTGCCCGAGGAACTGATCGAGACGGTCGGCCGAGACGTCCTGCCCGCCCTGCGAGAGGACGACGTCCTACCGCCCGGCCGTCAGGCCGGCACGTGACGCTCCTGACCGACCTGGCCGCCCGGGCCGCACAGGCGCCACGGCGCGCGGACGCGGCGGCCCGGTCCCTCACCTCGCTCCACGTCCTGGACACCCTGGGCTGCGTCGCGGCCGGCGCCTCGCACCCGCTGGCCTCCGTGCTGCCCGCGCTCGGCGTCCCCGGCGGTGGCGGCACGCTGACGGTGACCGGGCTGCCCGGACGGCATCCGCTGCGCACGGCGGTGCTCGTCGAGTCGGTCCTGGCCCACGTGGACGAGTTCGACGCGCTGCACCCGGCCGCCGCGCTGGTGCCGCCCGCGGTGACCGTGCCCGCCGCGCTGGCGGTGGCCGAGCAGGAGGGGCTGCCCGGCCGGGCGGTCGTGGACGCGGTGCTGGCCGGGTACGAGACGGTCGTCGAGGCCGGGCTGCGCTTCGGCGGCCCCCGCCTCTACCAACGGTCCTGGTGGCCGACGGCCCTGTTCGGGGCGCTCGGCGCGGCGGCGGCCACCGCGTCCCTGCTCGACCTGGACGAGCGGCGCACGGCCCACGCGCTCGCCATCGCCGCGGCCGGGCTCGGCGGCCTGCTCAGCTCGGACGCCCTGGGCCTGGGCCACTACCTGCTGGCCGGTCGCGCCGCCGCCGACGGTGTAGAAGCCGCCTACCTGGCCCGAGCCGGCGCGACCGGCTCGCTCACCCTCCTCGACGCCCCCGCCACGGCCGCGCTGGGCACCACCCCCACTGATCCCCGCAAAACCGCCCTTCACCTGACGACCTGCGTCTTCAAGGCCTACCCCTGCGCCCGCCCCCTCCACGCCGCCCTGGACGCCCTCCAAGCCATGGACATACTGCTCTCCACAGCCCAGCGCATCGAGATCGAACTACCGGACCCCCTGATGCGCTTCGTCACGGCCGACCGGAACCCGCCCGGCCCCACCGAGGCGGCGGCCAGCGCCGCCTTCGCGGTGGGCACCCTGCTGTCCGGCGCGCCCGACGACGTGACCTTCTACCGAGGCCCGCTGCCCCCGGACGTCCCCGACATCGCCCTGCTGCCCGCCCCCGACCTCAACAGCGCCCTCCCGGACCACTGGAGCGCCCGCGTCACCGTACACACCGGCTCCGTCGTGGTCCGCGGAACCTGCGACCAGGCCGCCCCACCCACCGCCGACGCCGTCATCGCCAAGTCCCGCCGCCACCTCGGCGGCGCCGCCATCGAGCGATGCCTGGCTTTGGACGACCTACCTCTTGTGAATGTCGTACGCCGCATCGTCCCGTACTAATTGCCGTATCCTGTACCGGACAACCATTCTGGAGACAGAGGAGTCGACATGGCCCGCGGGGGTGCACGGCGTGGCAGCCGAGACCTCAGCCTGGAGAGCATCGTCAAGACCGCGCTGCAGATTGCCGACGACATCGGCCTGGAGGAGCTGACCATCCGCCGGATCGCCGCCGAGCTCGGCGTCGGCGCGATGACCCTCTACAGCTACGTACGCAACAAGGACGAGATCTTCGACGCGATGGCCGACCATGTCCTCGGCGGCATCCGCATTCCCGAGGCCGACCCCACCGACGCGGCCGCGGTGCTGCGCGCCGCGGCCACCGGCTTCCTCGACATGATGCGCAGGCACCCGAGCATCGTCCAGCTGATGACCAGCCGTGTCACCATCAGCAGCCACTCGATGGAAGGCGGCATGGAGGGCATCCTCGTCCGGTTCCTGGAGGCGGGCCTGACGCCGGAGACCGCCGTTCGCTGCTACTCCTTCCTGATCACGTACGCGCTGGGCTTCGCGGGCTACCAGCACCCCCGCCCATGGGGCCACGCGGACCGTACCGACAGAGCCGAGCTGCGCCGGCAACGCGCCCACTTCTACGCCTCACTGCCCGCCGACAAGTTCCCCAGCGTCGTCGCCATCGCCGACCACCTCGTGGACCTCCCGGCCGACGACCAGTTCGACTATGCGGTGGAATCGTTCATCACTTCGGTCCTGGCCGCGGAAGCCCAGAAGACGTCGGCCTGACAGGCGATACACCACCGAAACCGGTTGGATCAGCCCGGCCGCCCCCTTCCGCTCTCGGTCGTTGCTCGCCGTTCCTGCCCCCAGCCCCGCGCCTGGTCTCGGGTGAAGGCGCGGCCCGAGAACGGCGGCCGCGCCTGCCACTTGCCCTTTGGCCGCGCCGCCAGTTGGGCGGCAGACCAGACTCGGAGCAGAGCACGATGAACGAGAAACGCGCCATTGATGGCGCGGACGGTGACGCCGAGCCGGCGCCTCCTGGCTGAATACAGGTGGAACGCTGGTTCGCCCTGATCACCGACGATCTTCGACGGCGCGATACCGTCCAGCCACGCGTCGGTGTCGCCGAGCACGTCCACCTGATCCAGCCACGCCACCTGATCCAGCCACGCCACCTGATCCCGCAGCCGCGACCAGGTGGCCCGCTGGGCGGGCTTCTTGAGCCGGTTGAACGCCGATTTCCCATCCGGCCCGACGACGAGCAGACCCTCCATCCCGGGCCCGGGAACCTGAGTCTCCATGACGGGGTGGCCGATGACACCCTCAAGTTCATTCACCGGCGCGTCCTGACCTCACAGCCGCGTTCAGTCGTCATCCCATTCGGGCTCGTCCGGGTTGCGCAGCTCCCGCATGCCGGCAGGGCCGAGATCGGGCAGCGCGAAGGTGTAGGTGCCGATCACGTTGATGTGCCGGCGGCCGAACGGCGACAAGCGGGCGACATCCTCCTCCGCGAACAGGCAGCCCGCCTCCCGCAGAGCGCTCAGATGTAGCAGCGCTGGTATACCTCGCCCTTACGGCCGTGGAAGATCTTCCCCGCCAACGCGTGGCGGGATTCTTGCAGGTTGCGGATGCCCTTGATGTCACGCCGGTACGGTTCCTCCACCGCGTAGGTGAGGATGTGAAGCGTCTTGAAAATGCGGCCGTAGGCGGCGATCGCGTCCCCGAGCGGGGTGGGGTTGCCGTCGCGCTGCAGCATCCTCATCACGTCATAGGCGCGGATCCGGCCGGTGTAGATCGACACCACCACCCGCAGGATGTCGCCGGGATCGGGCAGATGGTCGTGCCGGGCACCCCGCGCGACTCGCTGCACATCCTGGACACCCTGCTGAACCTGGACGCCGGCGCGCGGCCGGAGATGGTCGCCACCGACAATGCCTCGTACACCGACATGGTGTTCGGGCTGTTCTCGCTGCTCGGCTACAACTTCTCGCCCCGCTTCCGGGACCTGGCCGATCAGCGGTTCTGGCGGGCCGAGCTGCCCGGGGTGGCCACCGGCGGGTACGGGCCGCTGGCCCGTACCCGGGTCAACCTGGGCAAGGTGGTCACGCACTGGCCGGACATGCTGCGGGTGGTCGACCCGGTGGACGACACCTACCGTCAGCTCACCGTCCAGGAGTCCAGGCACAAGCTCGCCCGCGACATCTGCCACGGCAAGCGTGGGCAGATCATGCAGGCCTACCGGACAGGGCAGGAGGACCAGCTCGGCGCGCTCGGCCTGGTGCTGAACGCCGCGGTGCTGTGGACCACCCGCTACCTGGACGCCGCCGTCGCCGAGCTGCGGGCCCTGCCCGCCGACCAGCGCGAGCACCAGGCGCTGGACGAGGACGTGGCCCGGCTCTCCCCGCTGCGGCACGCCAACCTGAACGTGCTGGGCCGCTACAGCTTCCGCGGCTCCACCCCGGCCGGCGGCGGCCTTCGCCTCGGCCGGGCTCTGGGCCGGGTCGAGGGCTTCCTCGTCCGGGGTGCAGCAGGCGGTGGTACCGCAGCAGGCCTCCTGTGCGCTGTCGGCGCTCTTTTCTCCGTGGTGGTGAGGGTCCGCCCGCGATGGCGGCTGTGAACCTCGATGTCCGATGTGTCGGAACGCAGTGATAGAGATTCAGGGTGACAATGACGCTCGAGTTCCCCGTTCTGCTGCGACTGATCGACGAACGGTCGACTGCCTTTCGCGCTGCGGTCGCCTCCGCGCCCAGCCTCGACGTACAGGTGCCGACCTGCCCCGAGTGGACGCTGTTCGATCTGGCGCAGCACATCGGCGAGGGGCGCCGCGACTGGGCCGCCACCGTCGCCGCAGGGCCTGCTCCGGCCAAGTCCGCAGCGGAGGGCGCCCCGGCTGCGCCTCGGGAGCGCGAGGCCCTGCTGGCCTGGTTGGCGGAGTCCACGGAGCAACTGCTGGACGCATTGCGGAAGGCCGGCCCGGATCGCGGTTGCTGGACGTGGTGGGGGACGTCGCAGTCGCCGCAGACCTCCGGTGCCGTAGCTCGGCACCAGCTCCAGCAGATGGCGGTGCACACGTACGACGCCCAGATCACCGTAGGTGCCCCGCAGCCGCTGCCGGACGAGGTGGCGCTCGACGGTGTCGACGAGTTCCTGTCCACCTGCGTCGCAACGACAAGTGCCTGGCCGCACAAGCCCGCTGCCCTCGACTTCCACGCCTCCGAGGGCCGCTCCTGGCGCCTCTCGCTCTCCGCCGACGGCGCACGGACCGCCCGCCTCCCCGGGCCCGGCACCATGCTGACCACCGCTGCCGGCCAGGACCCGGACGCGGCCGCCGCCTTCTTCTCCGCTCGGGGCACGGCCAACGAGCTGGTCCTCATCCTGCACGACCGTATCCCGATCAACTCCCTGAAGCTCGACGGCGACCGACGTCTCTTCGAGCAGCTCAGCGCCTGGGACCCGGATGAGTAGGACGTGACGATGCGCCACCTCGTACGCCCCGGGGCATGCCTCCCGCCAACGGCTACAACCACGCCGTGGTGGCCTCGGGGCCGCGGGGGAGCAGACTGTCACGGCTGCGAAGCGGCTGACCAAGGCGGCGGCTCACAAGCTGATCGGTGCGCCTGGTCGGCACCTGACGCCGTCAGTTCTCACCGCCGTCCTCGTCGTCATCGAGTCCCGCCGCGTCCGGGTCGCGCAGCGGGCGCAGGGTGCCGGCCGCCGGCTGAGTGGGGGTGAAGCTGTAGCGGCCCAGGACGTTGAGGTTCTTGTGCTTGAGCGGGGACAGCCGGGCCACGTCCCCGTCACGGATCTCATGACCCTCCGTGCGAAGCTGGACGACGGCGGCGTCGATGTAGCGGGTCGTCCAGAGCACCACGGCGTTCAGGACCAGGCCTCCTCGTCATCGAGGAAGAAGAACCGCTCCAGCTCGGGCCTCGTCGGCACCTCGGCGAGCTTCCCGTACGCCTCAGCCTGCTCATCAGTCAGAAATTCCACCGGCATGCGGCGGACGGTAGCCAGCCCCCGCCAGCGATCGAAGAGCTTCCGGAAAACCCCCGCAATAGCCCGATCGCCCGTGCTACACGACCAAGATCAAGTGCTTAGCGCCAACGGCTGTACCACTGGTCCAACCAGTCAGTACCGGAGGCTCATGGGGGGTAAGCGGCGCCGTGATCAGACTCAGGGCCGCTTACCGCTTTCAGCTGCTCGAGTAAAACACCGAGGCTCTTCCCGGGCTGAGGCTCTTGTGACGGTGGCAGGTCGGCGATCGCGCCCACCAGGAGTGGTCCGTCCAGCAGGTCGGCGGTGAACGTCACACCGGTGAGACGGGCCGCCATCGCGAACATCCGCGCGAGGCCGTGCTCGGACAAGCCGTCGTAGCGCTGGTCCCAGTCCTCGTCCGAGCCCTCCTCCAAAGGCAGGCCGAACTCGCGCATGAGGCCGGCAAGCCGGTCGGTGTCGGCACCAGAGCGACGCTCGGGAAAAGTCGGGTCGAAAGCCGTGATCACCATGCCGTCTGCGGCGTAGTGGAAATAGTTGCAGGCGTAGTTATGCCGTAAGACGGACACCACGTCGGTGCCGACCGACAGCCGCGCCAGTGTCGGGTCGTCCGTCCCCGACCAGCCGTACGGCTCCACCGCCGCGCACCCGTCGCCGGTGGCGACCACTCCGACATAGCCACCGCCGTCACCGCCGTCGGTCGCCACCGTGAAGTCGGAGACCGCCAGCCCCAGCTCGGCGAAGCTCATCTCCGTGCTCGTGCGGGCGCCGAACCGGCGCAGCACCTCGGCCGGGTCGAGCCCACGCACCAAGGTCACGCAATAGATCTCGCCGAGCAGGTCGCCCCGATCGCCGTACGGCGGTTGCAGCCAGCGGAACGGCGTCAGTGCATCGATTGTCATGGCGAGATCTTGGCAGGCCCTACCGACATAGTCAGGCCTACTTCGCCCTTCCGCGCGAACCTGCTGTCCGAGAGCCGGGCTTGTTGCCGCCGACATCACGGAAAGCCACTACCACGGCCCTCGGCATCGAGAACTCGCGATAGTCGAATAGGTGACTCCACCAGTACCAACGTCGGCTACCGCCAATATGCCGTTCGTCCTGCCCGGTGGCCGGGCTCCCCGGAGTGACAGCAGCTCAGCCGGGGGTGAAGCTTAGCGCTAACGGCTGTCCCGTTGATCCCCGAGGCCGGAGTACGCACGCACCATCAAGCAGGCCGTCCCGCATCAGCGGGTGATCTTCACCGACCTGCTCATCCAGTCCGTCCTCAAGGACCCCGCCTGGCAGCAGCGCCTGACCGACGCCGACAAGCGCGGCCTGTCGCCGCTGTTCTGGTCCAACGCCAACCTGTACATCGACATGGGCCGCCGCCTCGACCTGGGCCTCGCGGCCTGACCATCAGCGGCAGGTTCTTGGTCGCCGTCGTCCTGGCCGCTTGATCATGGCGTCCCGCACTGCCCGCGCGCGGCCGGCCGCGCCACGCACGTCAGGCCAGCGCGTGTCCGGTCAAATGCCTTCTAGTTGCGGCGTCACGACCCGCGAAGTACGGAGCCAGAACGCCCCTTCGGCTTCGGGCTCAGCCCAGATGCTTGTCGAAGAACTTGTCCAGACGCTCAACCACCTGCGCGATGTATTCGGGCTCGTCGTACATCTCGTAGTGGCGTGCGCCCTCGATGACGAGGATGTCCTCCGCCTCACGTGCCAGATGGGTCAGTTGCCGACCGTCTTCAAGAGAGCCGGTTGACCCGCCCTCGCCGGCGACGATGACCTGGACGGGCTGGGTCAGCAACTCGTCGGCGAGGTGGAACGCGTCGAAGCCCAGGATCAGCGCGTCGCTACGGTAGTGGCGGCGGTTGGTCGAGTGTTCGTGGCGGCCGCGCGGGGTCCGATAGTAGGTCACGGCCTGGAGCACGTCGATGTCGGTGACGCCGGCGGATTCCGCGTCCCGCACGGTGTCGGGGATCCACGGGTGCCGGACCGACTGTCCGCCGCGCGCTTCGGCGGTGGCCTGCCGAGCCACGTCCTTGAGCAGGCCCGCGACAGAGCCGGAGGCTGTCATGGCCGCTCGGAAGGCACGGCCGATATTGACCGGGACCACGGTGCCGACCGCCTTGATGCGGTGCTCGGTCATCGCGGCATTGACGGCGTAGCCGCCGCCGGCGCAGATGCCCAAGACCCCGATGCGCTCCGCATCCACGCGGTCCAGCGCAGTGAGGAAGTCCACGGCGTAGCGAAGATCGGCCACCCGTTCGGCGGGATCCTCCAGGTCCCGGGGCTCCCCGCCGCTCTGGCCCTGGAAGGCGGGGTCGAACGCGAGAGCGACGAAGCCTTTCTGTGCCAGGGCGCGGGCGTAGTTGGCGCCGATCTGCTCCTTCACGCTGCTGCCCGGCGTGGCGATGATCACGGCCGGGTGCTTCCGGCCTGTGTCGAAGCCCTCGGGGAGATGGAGGTTCCCGGCGAGCTCGAAGCTGCCGCGGGAGATGGATGCGGTCTGGATGGAAGCCATGATCCCGTTCCTGTTGTATCCTAGTACGGAAACAGTGCTAGTATAGTTACCGATGTTGTACGAAAATAAACTATATCAGGGATTGTACGATCTGGGGAAGGAGCGCCTGCGAGGTGAATACCGCCGCGCGGATCTGGGGGCTCAACCACCGGCTGCTGACCGCGGTCATGAACAGCTGCAGCGAGCAGCTCGACGAGCTGGGCCTGGACACCAAGGAGTTCTTCGTGCTCGGCGAGGTCGACGAATGTCGCTACCCGGCCGAACTCGCCGCCCGACTGATGATGCCCAAGGCGAGCGTGACGGTGTACCTACGCAACCTTGTGGCCAAGGGCTTCGTTCAACGCCAGATCGACGAGGGCGACCTACGCCGCCACCGCCTCGTGGTGACTCCGGACGGCAAAAAGGCACTCGATCGCGCACTGGCGACCCTGTCCGACAACTTCGAGCAGTGGCTCGCGAGACTCGAAGCGCAAGAGCGCGACGAGCTCCAGCGACTCTTGGAGAAACTTCTTCGGCATCAGCAGTGAGCCGCCACCTTGGACGGCCGGCCCTTCGGCCAAGGTCCACACCGTATGACGCGGCCCTTGACCAACAACCGAACGGCCAACGGCGATAGCGAGCCCCGGTTCGGGCGGAGTTACCGCCGTCCACCGTTCGGATGCGGGTGGCCCATCCCTCGATCAGGACTGAGGGGGCGGGATCCTCGGGTCGGCAGCAGATCGGCCAGTGCGGTGCGCACGGCGACTCGGCTCACCCCGTGCTCACGCGCGAGACCCGCGATCGAGGCGCCCTCGTCACGGAACGCCGCCCGCACTTCCTCAAGCTGATCTCCGGCGAGTGCGGGTGGCCGGCCGCGGTAGCGGCCTTCGGCTTCGGCCGCGGCGATCCCTTCGGCGGTCAGTTCGTTTTGCAGGTCGCGCTGGAACTGCCCGACGGCGGTGATCACGTTGATGATCAGGGCGGTGGTGGCGTCGTCGGCGGCCAGGTCGTGGAAGTTGGACAGCGGCCCCGACAGGACTCGCAGCACGACGCCGCGGGCCTGGCACCAGTCCCGGACGGCGTGGATGTCCATCAGGTCGCGGCGGAGCCGGAACAGCTCTGAGACGGTGAGGGTGTCGCCCGGGTGCGCCGCGGCGGCGACCCTGGCGAACGCGGGCCGCTCCAAGGCGGGAATCTTGGAGGTGGTCGCTAAACGATCCGCACCGGCGCTCCTCGGTAGTGCGGAGCCCCGTTCTATCTATCTGTCGGGAATCCTGTCGTCAATCAGCACCCGGATCGAATTGCCCGGCGGGGTGTTTCATTCCCTTCTGTCCGATTTCTCTTGGTCCCCTCGGCGGCCTTCGCATGGGTGTGTCGTCAAACCTTCTAATTCCGACACCCCACGGACAGACCGAAGACCGGCGGATCGGCTACCTGGCGGCTGGGGTCACGTTGGGAGCTGTCCTGTCTCGCTGAACTTGGCGTGCGGGCGAGGCTCTGACCTGCGGGACGCCAACTTGATTGAGACGCCGGGAAGTCCGTTTGTCTCAGGGAACATGGCGTGCCGGGCGGAATGTCGCAAACCACCTGGCGCGTGATCATGGAATGATGCCGTTCATGGTCGTGAGCCAGTCAGGAGGAGGAACAGGGGGCCGCGCTGGCGACGTGCGAATTCGGCCGTGTCGCCGTCAAAGCGATCGTGGCGAGTGGCGCATTCGTGTAGCGAGGTGATGCAAAGCCGGCCTGTGTCAGGGCGGTGACGTAGTCCTCGATGGTCCGGTGATACCAGGTGACGGTGTTACCCATCCAGTTGCGCTGGCGTGCGCCGGTGTGGAAGTAGTCGTCGTCGACGACCCAGTTAGTGCGCGCCTCGTTCGTGGTCCGGAGAGCATCATGGGAAGTGATCACTGGGTGGACGACCGTGATCACCAGTCGCCCACCTGGCGACAGAGAACGCCGGCAGGCCGACACAACGGCGTCGAGAACACCACGTCGGGCCGGCACTGCTCGGTCAGGCCGTGGCCCATGTTCGATGGTGGGATGGCGTGCATCGATCGGCCGCGTCAGATCATTGCCGGGCCGTGAACGCGGCGCTAGGATCGCCTAACTGAACTGAACTGAGGTCAGGCATAGGAGCGGCATATGGGCCCCTCTCACAGTGTCAGGTGCCCCGTGGCGGGCTCGCGGCCACACGTTGACCACCGCCGCCAACACGCAGGCCCTTCTCGATGTCATCTGAGCTTGCTCGTCCGGCCCTCGGCGAAGTGATCCCGTGCCTTACCTGACGTTCCCGACTGTGAACTGCCTGCGGATGCCCGATCGGGCGGGCGGCGAGCCCACCGTCCTGGTCAAGCTGGAGCGGATACTGGCTGGGGTGGCCGAGGCGGGCCACGGCCACGTCAGCGTCGATGGATTCACCGTCGGCGGCTACGACCATGATCGGCTCGCCGCGCTCCTGTCCCGCTACGGGCTCGAATGCTCCGACGTCGGTGTCCTGCGGATCGGGGAACCAGCCGCCACCGTCGCCGCAGCGCGGACGCTCGCGGACCGCGCGCGGGCCGTCGGCGCGAGGATCTGTGTCACCGCGGTCGACACCGACCCGGCCGCGGACGGAACCCGGGAGTTGCTGGCGCACTGTGCCGATCTGCTCGGCGAGGTCGGCGTGCGGCTGGCGCTGGAGTTCCTGCCGTATACAGGGCTGGCCACCCTCGCCCAGGCCCGGGAGCTGTGCGCGGCGGTGGGCTGGCTGCGGTGCGGCATGCTCGTCGACTCCTGGATGTTCTTCCGGGGCCCGAATTCCTGGGACGACCTGGAAGGTCTCACAGCCGACCAGGTCGCCTACGTGCAGATCGACGACGCGCCCGAGGCAGTTGGCAGCGATCCCGTATTCGAGAGCCGCCATCGTCGGGTACTGCCCGGGCAGGGCGCCTTCGACCTCACGACGTTCGTCGCGGTGCTGGAGCGGATCGGGTTCGACGGGCCGGTCAGTGTTGAGGTCTTGTCCGATCGGTTCCGCGACCTGGAACCGGTCGAACAGGGCCGTGCGGCAGCGGTCGCGGCGAGGGACATCTGGCCCCGGCTGTTTCATCAGGACCGATCAGCGGGAGACCCGGCCTGATCACCGACGCCGGCGCCGTGGCACGCGGTCACCACCCGCAGCAGTCGCCGTGCACGATCGAGGCCCTGACCGGCGGCAGCGTCGTCCGGCCGAACCCGCCGCCGACGCCCGCGTCGAGGGCGCGGTCCAGCCGACGGTGGAGGGTGTCCAGGTCGGGCAGGTCGCGGGTGGCGACGCGGTCCCACTGCCTGCGCCACAGCCGAAGCTGCCGCTCCAGGTAACCGGTGGGCCGGCCGAAGTCGCGCAGCCCCACCTGTACGAGGTCCAGCGCGTGCAGGTGGACCAGCGTGTCACCAGGGTCTCGGCACATCGCCGCGCGACCGCGGGCTCCAGCGCGGACGCGTCGTCGCCGTCGCGCAGCACGGTGCCGTCCACGTACGACATGACGGTGAACGGGACGCCCAGCACGTCCGGGTCCGCGCAGTCCCGCACCGCGCCCGCCACCGGGATGCCGGTCGGCCCCAGCGCGGCCATGTCCACCCCCGCGACCTCGTCGCTGATGTCGAACGTGTGGGGCACGGTCGTCTCCTTCCCGGAGCCGAGACGGTCAGAGCTTGTCGAAGACGTCGGGGCCGGCGGCGGCCATGGCCGCGAAGACACCGGCCGACGTCACCAGCGTCATGACCAGGGCGATGGCCGCGACCGTCGGATACGACCCGTTGGACCAGTAGTCGAACAGGATCGTCCCCATCACCTGCGTCGTGGGTGCCCGCACCAGCAGCGACGCGGTGAACTCGTGGGTGAGCAGCACGAAGATGAGCGCCGCCGCGCCCGCCAGCGTGGGCCGCATCAGCGGCAGCACGATCTCGGCGTTCGTCCGCAGCGGGCCGGCTCCGCTGGTGCGGGACGCCTCCTGGTAGGTGTCGCCGAGCGCCACCATCCCGGACAACTGCATCCGGGTGGTGAAGGGCAGCATCAGCGTGACGTACACCAGCACGATCACCTCGTGCGTGCCGTACAGGATGAACGGCTCGCGGCTGTACGTCAGCAGGAATCCCGCCCCGAACACCACGGCCGGGATCCCGAGCGGCATGGCCACGATGAAGTCCACGGCCGTCCGGACGGCCCGGAATCGTCGCCCCTTGAGCAGCAGCGTCGCGGCGATGAAGCCCACGGGCAGCGCGATGGCGACCGAGATGACGGAGATGGTGAGGCTGTTGACGATGGCGTCGGTGATGCCGGACTCGGCGAAGACGCGCCGGAAGTTGTCCAGGGTGAACCCGCTCACGTCGATCGTGCCGCTCCAGAAGGACGACAGCGACACGATCGCGAGTGCGCCCAGCGGCAGCCCCATGGCGATCAGGCCGTACAGGACGATGGCCACGACCGCGAGCCGCGACGGCCGCCCGCCGCCCTTGAACCCCTTGCCGCCGTGGGTGACGAAACGGCTGTGATCGCCGAGCATCACCTTCTGGCACAGGACGACCGCGATGCCGACGAGCAGCAGCGGCGACCCGATCGCCGCGGCCTTGCCGAAGTCCACGGGGCTCTGCGACACCGCGACGTACATGTCGGTGGTCAGCACGTTGATGCCGGTGGTACGGCCGAGCAGCAGCGGCCCGGTGAACTGGCCGAGCCCCAGCAGCAGCGCCACGAACCCGCCGTACACCAGCACCGGCCGCAGCAGCGGCAGCGTCACCCGGAAGAACACCCCGGTGGCCGACGACCCGCTGACCTGCGCCGCTTCGATTAGCTCGGAGTTGATTCCGGCGAAGCCCGAGCTGACGAACAGGTAGACGAACGCCGTCAGCCCGAAACCGGTGATGATCACGATCCAGGGCAGCGAGTAGATGTCGACCGGCCCCTCCTCCAGGTGGCTCCACCAGGGCAGCTGGCGCATCAGCGCGTTCAGGTAGCCCGGCCGGGGCGACAGCAGGAACGCCCAGCCGGTCACCGCCGCCACGGCCGGGACCACGATGGGCAGGATCGGCAGCGCGCGCAGCAGGCGCAGGCGGGGCGGGAGCCGGGTCGCCGCCCACGCGAGCAGCGTCCCGAGGACGAGCGCGATGACCAGCGAGCCCAGCGCCAGCCCCACGGTGGTGCGCAGGGTGACGCCGATCTGCGGGTCGTCGAAGGCGGCGGCGTAGCCACGGCCGCCGTCCTCGAACGCCAGCCACTGCAGGCCGATCAGGGGCGCGAGGACGAGGTAGCCGATGACGGCCAGGAAGGTGAGCGCGCCCAGCCACGGCAGCAGCCGCCGCGCGCGGGCCAGGGCCGTGGTGCGCGCCGGTGGCATGGTGGCGGGCACAGCCGTCGCGACGGGAGGGGCAACGGGGGCGGCCACGTCTCACGCCCCCACGGTGGTGGCGGTCGGGTGCACCTCGACGCGCACGCCACCGGAGTCGTAGCAGATGGCGGCCTCGGCGGGGAACCAGGCGGTGACCTGCTGGGCGGGCGCCAGGTTCCGGGCCCACTGGCTGCCGGTCAGCGCGGCGCGGGCCTGCAGACGGTTGCAGGCGACCGAGATGGTCACGTCCATGTGCCGGCCGCCGAACTGCGCGTCCACGACCTGCGCGGCGAGGCCGACGCCGCCCGCGGGCGGCTTCTGCCCGGCGGGTGCGAGCTGCACATCGTCGGGTCGCAGTCGTACGGCGATCTCGTCGTACGGGCGTGGCACCGGCAGCTCGCCGGCGATGTCCTGGGGCGGCTCGTCCCCCTGCGGGCTCAGGCCCCAGCCGTCGCCGTGGCGGCGCAGCGGGAGCCGGTTCGACATGCCGATGAAACCGGCGACGTACTCGGTGGCCGGGGCCTCGAACACCGTCTGGGGTGTGTCGAGCTGCTCGATCCGGCCGGCCCTCATGATCGCCAGGCGGCTGCCGAGGGCGAGCGCCTCGCTCTGGTCGTGGGTGACGAACACCGCGGTGAAGCCGAGCCGGGTGTGCAGCTCGTGCAGCTGGGCGCGGACCTGGTCGCGCAGCCGGGCGTCGAGGTTGCTGAGCGGCTCGTCGAAGAGCACCAGGTCGGGCCGGGCGACCAGGCCGCGCGCCAGCGCGACCCGCTGCTGCTGGCCGCCGCTGAGCTGGGCCGGGTAGCGGTCGAGCAGCGCCCCGCAGTCGACGAGCTCCGCGGTCTCCTCGATCCACTGCCGCGACTGCTCGCGGGCCACGCGCCGGGCCCGCAGCGGGTAGCCGATGTTGCGGCGCACCGTCATGTGCGGCCACAGCGCGTACGACTGGAACACCATCCCGATCCGCCGTTTGTTCGGCGGCAGGTTGAGCTTCCCGCGCAGGTCCAGGACCGTCTCCTCGCCCAGCGAGATGCGCCCCTCGTCGGGCGTCTCCAGGCCGGCCAGGCAGCGCAGCGTGGTCGTCTTCCCGCAGCCGCTGGGGCCCAGGAGCACCACGAACTCGCCCGGTTCGATCTCCAGTGACAGGTCGTCCACCGCGACGGCGGGCGGCTTGCCGGCGAATCGTTTGGTCAGACCCTCGATGCGCACGTGGGACATGGCGAAAATCCTTATGTGGGGAGATCGGACCAGGCAGGCGCCCGCGTGGCGCGGGTGCCTGCCATGGCGTCCATCGCTGGACGGAGCGGGAAGGGGGTTACTGGAAGAGTGACTTCCACTTCTTCTGGTAGGCGGTGACGGCCTCGGGCGTCAGCTTGGCCGGGTCCTGCAGCCGCACCTTGTCGTTGGTGATCAGCGTGCCGGGGATGTCCGGCAGCACCGCGCCGGCGGCCAGCGCGATCAGCTCCTGGCCCTTCGCGGTGACCATGAAGTCGGCGAAGAGCTGGGCCGCGTTGGGGTGCGTGCCGCTCTTGAGCACCATGCCGTAGAAGCGGGCGCCCCAGGCGCCGGTGGGGGCCATTTTGAAGTCGACCGGCGCGCCCTTGGCCTTGGCGGGGACCAGCGACGACGGTGCCACGAAGGCGCCGGCGGCGATCTCGCCGGAGGAGAGCGCCTCGGACATAGGCAGGGCGCTGGGGTAGATGCGCGGCTTCTGGGCGGCCAGCTTCTGCACGAAGTCGGCGCCGTAGGTCTCCTCCAGCCAGAGGTAGAAGTCGACGATGGAGGCCGCGGTGGGCTCGATGACGCCGATCTTCCCGCCGGACAGGGCCGGATCGAGCAGGCCGGTGTAGTCCGTCAGGCCCTTGGCGTAGAGCTTGGTGTTCCAGCCGAAGGTGAGCACCACGGAGTTGGTCTCGAAGTAGTTGCCCGGGTGGACGTACTTCTTGATGTCGTAGGCGCCCTTGCCGGTCAGCTCCGGACCGGTCGGCGCGAGGAAGCGGCCGTCCTTGGCGTACTTCTGCACCCAAGGCAGGCTCGCGCTGACGAACATGTCGGCGATGCCCTTGCCGGTCTGGAACTCTGTCTCGATCTTGACGCTGAGGTCGCCGTCGACGCCGCGGACCGGCTCGACGTCGATGCCCGGGTACTTCTTCTCGAAGGCGGAGGCCAGAGCGTTCAGGCGGTCCAGCGCCTGGGCGGAGTAGACGGTGATCTTGCCTTCCTTCTTCGCCGCCTCGATCAGCGCGTCCACGCCCGCCGAGGCGGGCACGGCCTGGACCTGCGTCTCGCCGCCTCCGCCGCACGCGGCCAGGGACAGGCTGGTCATCAGCAGCAGGACGACGGGCAGTGCACTGGGCCGTCGCGGGTGTGCTCGCATTCTGGGCTCCTCAGATGAACCGGCTCCCAGCTGAACCGACGTGCCCCCGTGCTGACTTCTTGCTGGTTTGTGGCCGCTGGCTTAGATTTCCTGGAAGTTACCAAACTGAACTCAGTTTTAGCAAGGGAGTAACCCATGGGCGCTCAGCTGGACGGCATGACCTTCGTGATCACCGGCGCGGCACGGGGCATGGGCGCCGCCACGGCGCGGATGGCGGCCTCGCGCGGGGCCGCCGTCGTCGTGGCCGACCTCGACGACGTGGCGGGCGCCCGTACCGTCGAGGAGATCACCGAGGCCGGCGGCAGGGCCCGCTACCAGCACTGCGACGTCACCGACGCGGACCAGGTGCGCGAGCTGATGCGGGCCGCGGCCGAGGCGTTCGGCGGGATCGACGTCCTGCACAACAACGCCGGCATTCACGAGACCATGCTCGGCGTCCCGCTCTCGATCGAGGAGATGCCGCTGGAGGCGTGGGATCGGGTGATGGCGGTCAACCTGCGTGGCTCCTGGCTGTGCGCGAAGTTCGCGGTGCCGTACCTGAAGGAGAGCACGCGCGGGCCGTCGATCATCAATTGCGGCTCCACCGGCTCGTTGGTCGGCGGGGTGTCGAGCCTGGCGTACGGGGCCAGCAAGGGCGGGGTCGCGCTGCTCACCAAGAACCTGGCGGTCGAGCTGGCCAGGTATGGGATCAGGGTCAACTGCTACTGTCCGAGCGCGACGGAGACCAGGATGGTGAGCGACTACCTGGACGCGGGGGACAACCGGGACGAACGACGGCGCATGCTGACCCGCACCCAGCTCGTGGGGCGCATCGGCACCCCGGACGACATCGCGGCCCTGGTCTGCTTCCTGGCCGGCGGGGAGGCGGCGTACGTCAACGGCGTGGTCTGGCTCGTCGACGGCGGCTCGCTCGCCTGGCGCGGCACGGTCGACACCCTCGGACTGGACACGGTCTGATCATTTCGCGGTATGAACCAACCTCAGTTCGGTAGACTACGACGCGATCATTCCGAGAGGAGGGGGCGTGGCGGGGAAGTCTATCGCTGACAAGGACGCGGGACCGCGATCCAAGCGCGGCGCCATCCTGGAGGCCGCCGTCGGCTACTTCGGAGAGTTCGGCTACGAGGCCACCAAATGGTCGGCCGTGGCCGACCGGGTGGGCATCAGCCAGACGTCGCTCTATCACTATTTCGAGTCGAAGGCGCACTGCCTGCTGACCATCATGCACCACGAGCTGCACCGCTCACATGAGCACTTCCTGGAGGCCGCGGCCGGCGTCGACCCGGCGGAGGGGCTGCGGGCCGCGCTGTCCGGCGCCTTCGACGTCACCCAGCAGGAGGTGCTGCAGATGCGCATCCTGCAGAACCACATCGGCCTGCTGGAGACCCCGCGCAGCTCCAAGCGCGAGGAGGAGGCCCGGCAGGCGGCCCGCGTCCTCGTCCACAACATAGAGGTGGCGTGGACCGGATTGCTGGAGCGCGGGATGGAGGCCGGGGTGTTTCCCCGGCGCGACCCGCACACCCTCGCCCAGGCCGTGCTGGGGCTGCTGGTCAGTGTCTGGCGGTGGTACCGCTGGGGCGGACGGCTCACCCTCAACGAGGTGCGCGACTTCTACGTCGGGTGCGCGCTGCGCATGGTCGAGAGCTAATGGAGAACTAACGGCTGGAGGTCCGCTGCGATGCGACTGACCGACTGCTACGCCTGTCTGGACGGGCCGGACCCGGAGAGCGGGCTCAAGCTCGTCGCCCCGGACATCCGCTTCCTGATCACGCTGCCGGGTGTCGTCTTCCCCTCCGATGGCGAAGGGTAGAACGCCGTGTACGACCTCGTCCTGCTCGCCTCCGGCCCGCCGGAGTGGAGCCATGAGCGGTTCATCACCTGGTGGCGCCGCGAGCACGCCGACCTGACCCGCCTGCTGCCTGGGCTGCGGCGCTGGCGGCACGTCGCCATCGACCGGGCCCTCGAACCCCAGCCAGTGAGACCCAGCCGGTGAGCCCTGACGAGGGCTCACCGGCTGTCGCCGTCTCAGCCGGCGGCGTCGATCCGTACCAGCGTCTTGCCGATGTTGTCGCCGCGCATCAGCCCGGCCAGCGCCACCGGCGCCCGCTCCAGGCCCTCGATGACCGTTTCCCGGTAGCGGAGGCGGCCCTCCCGGATCCACGCCCCCACCTCCCGCGTCATCTCGGGCAGCAGGTGGGCGTTGCTGCTGGCGCGGAAGCCGCGGATCGTCAGGTCGTTCGTCACCGCCAGCATGAGGTTGGACGGCCCCGGCGGCGGTTCGGGGGCGTCGTACTCGGAGATCATGCCGCAGATCGCCACGCGGCCCCCCTTGCGCAGCGCGCCGAGCGCGGCCTGCAGGTGGTCGCCGCCCACGTTGTCGAAGTAGACGTCGATGCCGTCGGGTGCCGCCTCGCGCAGCGACTCCGGGATGGAGCCGGCCCGGTAGTCGAACGCGGCGTCCAGGCCCAGCTCGTCCAGGAGGTAGCGCACCTTCTCAGCGGAGCCCGCGCTGCCGATGACGCGGTGCCCGCGGATCTTCGCCATCTGCGCCACGAGGGCGCCGACGCAGCCCGCCGCCGCAGAGACCCACACGACGTCACCCTCCCGCAGAGCGGCGATGTGGAAGAGCCCGGCGTACGCGGTGAGCCCGTTGGCGCCCAGCACACTGAGGTAGGCCTGCGCGGGCACGCCCTCGACGTCGAGCCTGGTGAGCGTGCCCACGCCGCCCAGAGCCTGGCCGCCCGCCTCGACGAGCGAGTAGTCGCGCCACCCGGAGGCGTGCCAGACGGTGTCACCCGGTGCGAACCCGTCGACGCGCGACGCGACGACCTCGCCGACCGTCATGATGCCGTCCATCGGCGCGCCGAGCGGGAAGGCCGGGAAGTAGCCCGGCGGCGACTTCTCCCTGAGTCGCAGCCGCAGTGCGGCGTCGGCGGAGGTCCACGTGTTGCGGACGAGCACCTCGCCCGGCCGCGGATCCCGCACGGGGACCTCGACGACGCGGAAGTCCGACGGACGGACCTCGCCGCGCGGGTACGCGACCGGCTGGACCTCATGGCCGATCATGGCCGCACGCCTTCGCGTGCCGCCCCGGCTGGCGGCAACTCGGTGGTCCTGCCGCACCTCTGGCCAGAGTTTTTCATGAACTGAATTCGTATCATGCGGTGTTCGGCCCGTCCATATCTGGTGGTCCGAGTGTGGAGCGGTGTACGTGGCGAGCGAGGCATACGTGCGGCCAAAGTTCTTGAATTGAAGTAGGTTTGATTTGCATGGACTTCGGATAGCTTCACGGTCGTGAAGGCGACACCATGGAAGACCAGCGCTACGATCGTCGGCCTCGGGATCACCGAGATGGGCAAGATCTACGGCCGGAGCGCCGCCGACTTCGCCGCCGAGGCGATCGCGCTCGCGCTCGCCGACGCAGGTCTGGACAAGACCGACATCGACGGCCTGCTGGTCAACGGCAACGGCAACGTCGACATGGAGCCGCGCCTGCAGATGACGCTCGGCTTCCAGGATCTCGCGATGCTCAACGTGATGAGCGCGGCGGGTTCGACCTCCGGAGCGATGGTGCAGTACGCCGCGCTCGCCCTCGATGCGGGCATCGTCTCCCACGTGGTGCTCGTCTACGCCGACGCGCCGCTGCGGCAGGACGTGGGCGCCGCCGCGGCCTACGCCCGCCGAGGCGCCTGGAACGGCATGAACGGCCTTCGCGCCGCGTACGGAGAGTTCGGCGGCAATCCGCCGTACGCGCTGGCCGCCCGCAGGCACATGCACGAGTACGGCACGACGAGCCGGCAACTGGGCGCGATCGCCGTCGCGCAGCGCGAGTGGGCGCGGCTGAATCCGCGCGCGCAGATGACCAAGCCGATGACTATCGACGACCACCAGAGCTCCCGGATGGTCGTCGACCCCTTCCACCTGTTCGACTGCTGTCTCGTCTCCAACGGGGCGGTCGCGGTAGTCATGACCACGGCCGACCGCGCGAGGCATCTCCGTCAGCCGCCCGTCCACCTGCTCGCCGCCACGCAGGCCGCGCCCGGAGACAACCAGCGGGCCGGCCGCGATCCGGGGATCGACACGGGCGCCCGGCGGGCCGGTGAGACCGCGTTCGCGATGGCCGGCATCACGCGCGACGACGTCGACGTCCTGCAGCTGTACGACTGCTACACCTACACCGTGCTCGTCACGCTGGAGGACTACGGATTCTGCGCCAAGGGCGAGGGCGGCGCTTTCGTCGAGGACGGCAGGCTCGGCCCCGGCGGCTCCTTGCCCACCAACACCGGCGGCGGGCAGCTGTCCGGTTACTACATGTGGGGCTTCACACCGCTCTCGGAGGCGGTGATCCAGGCGCGGGGCCAGGCGGGCGAGCGGCAGGTCGGCAGGAACGACATCGTGCTCGCGAGCGGTAACGGCGGCGTTCTCAACTACCACTCGACGACGATCTGGAGCAAACATGCCGCCTGAAGCCGCCGCACAACGGCCGATACCCGTGCCTGACGAGGCCAGCGCCCCCTTCTTCGAGGGGGCCGCCAGGGGCGAGCTGATGCTCCAGCGCTGTGGCTCGTGCGGAGCTTTCATGTGGCCGGTCAAGCCGCGCTGCGTGGAGTGCTTCTCGGGCGAGGTGCGGTGGGAGCCCGCGAGTGGCCGGGCTTGCCTCTACAGCTTCGTCGTGGTGCACCAACGCTATCCGGGCTTCGAGGAGTCGTACGTCGTCGCCACCGTGGAAACCCCCGAAGGGGTCCGCTTCAACACCAGCGTCGTCGGCGCCGCTCCCGGCGAGCTGAAGATCGGGATGCCGCTCGAGGTCGTGTTCGAGCCCGTCTCGGCCGACGTCGTCGTGCCGAAGTTCAGGAGGGCAGCATGAGCTACGAGTTCGTACGGTACGAAAAGCGCGGTCGCGTCGCGTACATCACCCTCAACCGCCCCGAGGTGATGAACGCGCTCCACCTGGAGGCGCACCTGGAGCTCAAGGAGATCTGGGAGGACTTCCGCGACGACCCCGAGGTCTGGGTCGCGATCCTGACAGGCGCCGGCGAGCGGGCGTTCTCGGCGGGCAACGATCTCAAGGCGACGGCGCAGCGCACGGCCGCCGGGGGCGAGGTCCAGGGCAACGCGCGACCGCCGTTCGGCCGGATCACGCGCGACTTCGACTGCCCGAAGCCGATGATCGCCGCGGTGAACGGCGTCGCCGTCGGCGGCGGCTTCGAGATGGCCCTCGCCTGCGACATCGTCATCGCGGCCGACCACGCGCGGTTCGGGCTGCCGGAGCCGCGGGTCGGGCTGTTCGCGGGCGCGGGCGGCATCCACCGGCTGGCGCGGCAGGTGCCGTTCAAACACGCGATGGGGCTGCTGATGACCGGCCGCATCATCAAGGCGGAGGAGGCGCACCGGATCGGGGTCGTCAACGAGGTGGTGCCGATCGCGGAGCTGATGGCGACCGCCGAACGCTGGGCCGCCGAGATCCTCCAATGCTCTCCGCTCTCGGTACGGCTGACGAAGGAGGCCGCCTTCGACGGTCTCCTGCACAGCGTCGACGACGCGTTCGAGCGCGATCACACCCGCCGCGAGACCCTCCTGGCGTCGGCCGACTATGTCGAGGGCCCCAAAGCGTTCACCGAGAAGAGAAAGCCGCAGTGGACGGGCCAGTAGGGGAGAGCGCGCCCGGCGCCTCGCGTGACGTCTCCGCGCGCCTTCGTGCGCTGCTGTCGCCGAAGAGCGTGGCCCTCGTCGGCGCCTCCGACCGGCTGGGCTGGTCCACCGGCTCGTTCGCCAACTTCGCGCGGCTCGGCTTCGAGGGCTCCCTCCACCTGGTCAACCGCAACGGCGGTGAGGTGCACGGCCGCCCATCCGTCACGAGCTGCACCGAGATCGGCGAGCCCGTCGACCTGGCTCTCATGCTCGTCGGCGCGAACGCGCTGCCGGTGGCGTTGGCCGACGCCGCGGCGGCCGGCATCCGCTCGGTGGTCGTGCTCGCCGCCGGATTCGGTGAGACGGGCCACGAGGGCGTACGCGCCCAGCAGGAGCTGGCCGAGCGCTGCCGCGAGCTCGGCCTCATGTGTGTCGGCCCCAACTGCCTCGGGTTCGTCAACGTCGTGGACCGGGCGCCCGCCTGGTCGGGGCCGATGCCTTCAGTGGCTCCCGGCGGAGTCGCGGTGGTGTCCCAGAGCGGAGCGACGGCCTACACGATCGCGTCGTTCGCCGCCACGCAGAACATCGGGCTCAGCCACGTGATCTCGACCGGCAACGAGGCCATGGTCGACACGGTCGACATGGCCGCGGCCGTGCTCGAGGACGACCGCGTGCGCTCGGTGGCCATGTTCATGGAGTCGATCCGCGACGTCGGGAGCCTCCGGCGGCTGGCCGCGCGGGCGGCAGAGCTCCGCAAGCCGATCGTGGTGATGAAGGTCGGCACGAGCGCCCTCGCCGCCGAGATCGCGCTCACCCACACGGGCGCGCTGGTCGGTGACGACCGGCTCGTGGACGCGGCGCTGCGGCAGTTCGGCGTCGTCCGCGTGGGGTCGTTGGAGCAGCTGGCGATCACGGCGGGGCTGCTCGCGCGTACCGGACCGCTGGTGCCCGGCGGGCTGGGCGTCGTGTCGATCTCCGGGGGCGCCTGCGACATCATCGCCGACCGGGCCGAAATCGCCGGGGTGCCGCTGGAGCCGCTCGCCGAGGAGACGCAGGAGCGCCTGTCGCGGTTACTCCCTTCCTACGGCGCACTGCGCAATCCGCTCGACATCACGGGCGCCGCGTCGGAGAACCCCCAGCTCTTCGCCGATGCCCTCGCCGTGTTCGCCGACGATCCCTCCGTGGCGCTGCTCGCCGCCGTCTACGTCCTGCCGACGGAGCAGCGCTCCGAACGCATCAGGCACAAGGTCGAGATGATCGCGAAGGGGCTGCGCGCCGCCGGAGGCCGTGGCGTCCTCATGGACCAGACCTTCGACACGATCAGCCCGCACACCGCGGCCGAGCTGGAGCGGATGGGGGTTCCCCACGCCCTCACCGGTCTGCGCGACTCCATCGACGCGATCGGCGCGGCCATGCGCTGGTCGGCCTGGCTACGCCGACGACGCATGGCGACGCAAGCCGAGACCGGCCCGCAGGCCGACGGCCATGACGGCCCGTCACGAGAGGAAATCGGCGGCACGTGGCCATCGGCAGTGGCCGGCCCGCCCCCGGAGGCGGGCGATGGCCCGTGGTCGGAGGCGCGGGGGCTCGGGCTGCTCGCCGAGCACGGAATCCCCGTCGTCCCGTGGCGGGCGGCGGCCACCCGGGAGGAGGCCGTCGCGGCGGCTCGCGAGCTCGGGTATCCCGTCGTGCTCAAGGTCGTGTCGCCGCAGATCCTGCACAAGAGCGACATCGGTGGCGTCGCCCTGGGTCTGCGCACGGACGCGGAGGTGGGCCAGGCGTTCGACCGGGTGACCGCCGCGGGCGCGCGCGTGGCCGGCGCGCACGTCGAAGGGGCTCTGGTCGCGCCGATGCGCGCCGGCGGGCTGGAGCTGATCGTCGGACTGGTTCGCGACGCGCACTGGGGGCCGACGCTGGCGGTCGGGTTCGGTGGCGTGTGGGTGCACGTCGCCGACGACACCAGCCTGCGGCTGCTGCCGGTGGACGAGAGCGACGTACGTGACATGCTGGGCGAGCTTCGCGGCAAGGCGCTGCTCGAAGGCGTTCGCGGGTCCGCGCCCGTCGACCTCGACGGGCTGGTGCGGGTGATCGTCGACTTCGCCCGGATGGCCGGACGGCTCGGGCCCGGGCTGGCGTCGATCGAGATCAACCCGCTCAGGGTCGACGGCGCCGAGATCGAGGCGCTCGACGCCGCCGTCCTCTGGCTATGAGAGACGGCCTACTGGTCGAAGACGAGCACGGGCTTGATCGTTTCGCCGGACTCGGCGTCGCGCACGGCCTGTTCGACGTCCTCGAAGGGGTACGTACGGATGAGCTTCTCCACGGGGAGCAGGCCGCGCGCGTGCAGGTCCAGGAGCTTGGGGACGAACTCGTGCGGGTCGGCGTCACCCTCGATGCTCCGGCGCAGGGACCTGCCGCCGGAGAGCCGTTCCATACCGAACGTGAACGGCGGCGTGTCGACGCCGAGCGCGACGCACGTGCCCCGCGTCGCGAGACAGTCGAGCGCCTGGAACAGGACGTCGACGATCGCGGTCGTCTCGATCGAACCCGTCGCCCCGCCGCCGGTGTGGTCGCGAACGGCCTCGACCACGTTCTCGGCCTTCGGATCGATCGTGGCGGAGGCGCCCAGCTCGACCGCCAGCCGACGGCGGCTCTCCACCGGGTCCACCACGATCGTCGAGACGCCGAGCGCCCGCGCCGCCATGACCGCCGAAAGCCCCACCCCTCCGGCTCCGAACACGACGAGCGAGGAGCGCTCGTCGAGGTCGAGCACGTTCATGACGGTGCCCGCCCCCGTCTGCACGCCGCACCCGAACGGCGCGACCACGCTGGGGTCGACGTCCGGGCCGACCACCACCGCATTGTCCTCGTAGGCGAGCGCGTACGTGGCGAAGCTCGACTGTCCGAAGAAGGAGCCGTACACGGCCCGGCCGCCTGCCCGCAGGGTCGTCGAGCCGTCCGGCCGGACCCCGCTCGCGTTCAGCGCGCCGAACCGGCGGCAGTAGTACGGATGGCCGGCGGCGCATTCGGGACACGCGCGGCAGCTCCGGTAGCTCAGCACCACGGTGTCACCCGGCCGGACCCTCGTGACGCCGCAGCCCACCCGCTCGACGATGCCGGCGCCCTCATGCCCGAAAACCACGGGAGAGCGTTTCTCGTTGCCCGGGATGCGCGGCCAGACCCGTCGCATGCTCAGGTCGGTGTGGCAGACGCCACAGGCGGCCAGCCTTACCAGGATCTCGTCCGCCCGAGGCTCGTCCAGCTCGACGTCCTCGACGGTGAAGCCGGGCTCGCCGGCGTGCGCGATGATGGCTCTGGCGTCGATCACGGCCTCCTGGTGACGGGACAAAACCCTAAAAGCCTGCCGACTTTTAGGACATTGTATTAGGAGTCGTACATGGGTGCCGAGCAGGTCGTACGTGATTTTCTTTACGTGGACGGCGAGTGGGTCGAGCCGGAGAAGGGCCGTACCACTGATGTGATCTGTCCCTTCACCGAAGAGCCGATCGGCCGCGCGGCGCTCGCCGGGCCCTCCGACGTCGATCGCGCGGTACGCGCCGCGCGCGCCGCGTTCGACCACGGCCCGTGGCGGCACACCACGCCCCCCGAGCGCGCCGAGGTCCTGCGCCGTGCCGGCCGCGGGATCGAGGCCCGCTCGGAGGAGTTCACGCGGCTGGCGGCCCTGGAGGTCGGATCCCCGATCCGGGACGCGGCGCAGCAGGTCGCAGCGGCGAAGATCTTCCTCGACTGGCATGCAGGCCAGGCCGAGACCTACCCCTGGGAGGAGGACCGGCCGGGCGCCTTCTCCAGCCTGCTCGTCCGGCGCGAGCCGGTGGGCGTCGTCGGCGCGATCGTCCCGTGGAACTTCCCCCTCGGCCTGACCATGCCCAAGCTGTGCCCGGCACTGCTCACGGGGTGCGCCGTCGTGCTCAAACCGGCGGAGGAGACGCCGCTCTACGCGTTCCTGCTGGCCGAGGTCTTCGAGGAGGCCGGGCTGCCGCCGGGTGTCCTGAACATCCTCCCGGCCGACCGGATGGTGAGCGAGGAGCTTGTCAGGCACCCGCTCGTGGACAAGATCAGCTTCACCGGCAGCACGCGGGCGGGGAGCCGGATCGGTTCCCTCTGCGGAGAGCAGATCAAGCGTTTCGCGCTCGAACTCGGTGGTAAGTCCGCGGCGATCGTCCTCGACGATGCCGATCTTGAGACGGTGATACCACGGCTCGCTCCCGAGACGATGCGCAACAACGGCCAGCGCTGCGTCAACCAGACGCGGGTGCTGGCGCCCCGGAGCAGGTACGACGCGGTCGTCGAGGCGCTGGCGGCAGCGATCGGCGGCTTCCGGGTCGGCGACCCCAGCGACCCGGCGACGGACGTCGGCCCGCTCATCAGCCACGCGCAGCGCGAACGCGTCGAGGGCTACATCGCGGCGGGACGGGCCCAGGGCGCCAGGCTGGTCGCCGGCGGAGGCCGGCCGGGCGAGTTCGCACGCGGCTACTTCGTCGAGCCGACGGTCTTCGCCGACGTGGACAACGGCATGACCATCGCCCAGGAGGAGATCTTCGGCCCGGTCGTCGCCGTGATCCCCTACGACGGTGAGGACGAGGCGGTCGCGATAGCCAACGACTCGGCCTACGGTCTGTCCGGAAGCGTCTGGAGCGGCGATCACGAGCGGGCGCTGAGACTGGCCAAGCGGGTGCGCACCGGCAGCATCGGCGTCAACCAGTCCAGGCTCGACCTCGGCGGGCCCTTCGGCGGCTTCAAGCGCTCCGGCCTGGGCCGGGAGTACGGACTCGAAGGGATCGACGGATACGTCGAGCTCCAGCAGGTGACCTGGCCCGCCGACGGGAGAACCGGTTGAGCCCGGAGCGGCCCGGCTACTGTTGTCGCGACGACAGCCACCGACCGAAGGAGATGCCCGAGAGGCAGGGAGCGTTCATGTCCACCCAGATGAAGGCTTCCACGGCATGACGCTTCGTGCGAACGCTGAACCTAGGGATCCTGGCGCATGTAGACGCCGGTAAGACCAGCCTGACCGAGCGGCTGCTGTTCGCCGCCGGTGTCATCGACGAGATCGGCAGCGTCGATGACGGCAGCACCCAGACCGACTCCCTCGCGCTGGAAACGCCGGCGCGGCATCACGATCAAGTCCGCCGTCGTGTCCCGCTCGGAAACATGGTTTCGTACTGCGAGCTGGGGTTTTGCTGCATGATCAGAGCGGTGGCTGGGACCATCGCGAGCGATCTCGGCTTGACCGATCGTTATCGAGTTCGCCAGTACCTTGACGTCTAAGTTCTGCGCACCCGCATGGCCAGGTCGAATCCGAGCAGCGTCCAGTACGTCCGTGATCCGTCCTTTGGCACAGGGGTTTGAGGGTCCGCATGCCCGCTCCGGTGCCGCAGCACACATCCAGTGCTCTGACATTCAAGATGTACACATCTCGGGGGAGGAGCCCAGCACTCGACCGCCGTCTTATGCGTTCGTCGGCGCGTTCCAGTCGTCACAGCAACAGGTTCACGGGCGAGCTCGGCGTCCCCAGCCCGGGAGAACGGCACCGATGTCGATGGCTATCCCGGTCTGGGGCGTCACGACCACCCGGATGGTCGACATGCTCGTCGGTGAGCGACTGCCACACATCGGTTGACCGATCACGTTGTAATTAATCTACAATGTAAAGGCGGTGAGCGAATGTAACTTATTCATTCGTAAACCCACGAACAAACCATCAACAAGTCCAGCCACAGCGCACACTGAGCTCTCAGTGGGCGTTTAGGCATGGCTCGTTGGCATGTGCCCGCTTTGTGGTCGCAGGCTTTTGGGCTCTTCGTCCTATAGGTATAGATTTGCTCATTCCT